>NZ_JARQOZ010000006.1:0-91193 GCF_046032115.1 Streptococcus suis
CGAACACAGCAGTTAAGCCCTAGAACGCCTGAAGTAGTTGGGGGTTGCCCCCTGTTAGATACGGTAGTCGCTTAGCATATTCCGCCATAGCTCAGTTGGTAGAGCGCATGACTGTTAATCATGATGTCACAGGTTCGAGCCCTGTTGGCGGAGTAAAGAGAAATCTTTAGTATATGGTCCGTTGGTCAAGGGGTTAAGACACCGCCTTTTCACGGCGGTAACACGGGTTCGAATCCCGTACGGACTATATTGGGAGGCTGCTTAGGTCTCTTTTTTTGTTTTTTGAGGTGAATGGGCTTTTATTTGGCTCCTTTTTCTTTTCTTGTTGCTTTGTCTATTCATTGTTTGTTGATATAATAGAGACATGAAAAGATTATGTGATGAATTATCGGTTTTGCCAGGGATTGGTCCAAAATCGGCTGAAAAATTTTTAAAAATTAACATTCAGAATATTAATGATTTGCTGACTTACTATCCATTTAGATATGAAGATTTTGAGAGTAAGTCTATTTATGATTTGCAGGATGGTGAGAAGGCAGTGGTAGTTGGGGAGGTGGTATCTCCAGCTAATGTACAGTATTATGGTTACAAAAGAAATAGACTCCGTTTTTCAATGAAACAGGGTGAGGTTGTCTTAGCAGTTTCGTTTTTTAATCAGCCTTATTTAGCAGATAAGATTGTTTTGGGGCAGGATATTGCAGTTTGGGGAAAGTGGGATAAGGCTAAGGCAAGTTTGACAGGAATGAAAGTTTTGGCTCAAGTATCAGATGAGCTGCAACCTGTCTATCATGTGGCGCAGGGGATTTCGCAAGTAAATTTGGTTAAGGCTATAAAAACAGCTATTGATCAGGGATATTTGCATTTATTAGAGGAGAATTTACCATCAGTTTTACGAGAGCGCTATCGGTTAATGAATCGCCGTGAGGCGGTTTTTGCGATGCATTTTCCGACAAATTTAGAAGAGTATAGACAAGCTTTGCGACGCATTAAGTTTGAGGAATTATTTTATTTTCAATTACAGTTGCAACTGCTGAAAGCCAACAATCGTGATATTTCGAATGGTTTGAAGATTGCCTATGATGCTGATAGATTGGCTATGCAAATAAGACAATTGCCGTTTGTCTTAACGGATGCTCAGTCTGGGGCTTTAGCTGAAATACTATCAGATATGAAGTCCTATGGGCACATGAATCGTTTGTTACAAGGGGATGTTGGTTCAGGGAAGACAGTAGTTGCTGGATTGGCTATGTTTGCTGCTGTGACTGCGGGGATGCAGGCTGCAATTATGGTCCCGACAGAAATTTTGGCTGAGCAACACTTTGAGAGTTTGCGCCAGCTTTTTCCAGAACTTTCTATTGCTCTTTTGGCGGGGGGGATGAAGGTTGCGGAGCGTCGTACTGCTTTGGAGGCGATTTCTAGTGGTCAAGTAGACATCATTGTAGGAACTCACGCTCTTATCCAGGAAAGTGTGACGTACCATAAGCTTGGTTTGGTTGTGACGGATGAGCAACATCGTTTTGGTGTTAAACAACGCCGTCTGTTTCGTGAGAAGGGTAATAATCCGGATGTGCTTATGATGACTGCTACACCTATTCCTCGGACGTTAGCCATTACAGCTTTTGGAGATATGGATGTATCGGTTATTAATCAGTTACCTGCTGGTCGGAAGCCAATTATCACTCGCTGGGTCAAACACCAACAGCTGCCCACGGTCTTAGATTGGCTGGAGCGGGAGTTAGAAGTGGGTGCCCAGGTTTATTTTATCTCTCCGCTGATAGAAGAATCTGAGGCTCTAGATTTAAAGAATGCTGTAGATCTGCAATCTGATTTACAGGCGCATTTTGGAGAGCAAGTTACAGTGGATTTGTTACACGGTAAGATGAAAAATGACGAGAAAGATGCCATCATGCAGGCTTTTAAGGAGCGAAAAACGAATATTTTGGTTTCTACCACTGTTATTGAAGTCGGAGTCAATGTGCCCAATGCAACGGTGATGGTTATTATGGATGCAGATCGTTTTGGTTTAAGCCAATTACATCAGTTGAGAGGGCGTGTAGGACGTGGTCATAAGCAGTCTTATGCAGTGTTAGTTGCTAATCCTAGAACAGAGTCTGGTAAGGAACGCATGAAAATTATGACAGAGACGACAGATGGTTTTATTTTGGCTGAAGCTGACTTGAAAATGCGTGGGTCTGGAGAAATATTTGGAACTCGTCAATCAGGTTTGCCAGAATTTCAGGTTGCAAATATTATCGAGGACTATCCAATTTTAGAGGAAGCAAGACGAGTTGCTAGTCAGATTGTTAGTGTGGAAAATTGGCAGGAGGACCCTAATTGGTCGATTTTACTTGCTAATTTGAAAGATAGAGAGGAGTTGGATTAGTCATATAAAAAAGGCCAACACATGTGTGTTGGTCTTTTGACATATTGTATAGTTCGTCAGCGATTAACCTTGGATGTAATCTGCCAAGCTTTGCTCTTCCAAGCCTGCATTGAGAGCGATAAGGAGTTTGAGTCGGGCTTTTTGAGCATTCAATTCTTTAACAAATAGAATGCCGTCTTGTTCCAGTTGGATGCCACCTCCTTGGTAGGCATAGACAGGCTCAGCAATTCCGTTAAAACAGCGAGATACCAGAATAATGGGTATCTTTTGATCAAGAAGTTTCTTAATGGCTGGAAGGATGGTAGGCGGAAGATTTCCGGCGCCGAGTGCTTCAATGACTAAACCGGAAATTGAGCTTGCAGTGAGAGAATCAAGGAGGATGGAGTCCATATCTGCATAAGCTTTTATGATTGGGACCGTTCCTGTGACTGTTGACAAGTCAAATCGAACACGTGGTTCAGCAGTTTTAAAATAGAGAATCTCTCGTTTGGTGACTAAGCCCAGTGGTCCATGGGTTGGTGTTTGAAAGGTTGAGACATTGGTGGTATGCGTTTTTGTAACATATTTAGCAGCATGAATTTCATCGTTCATGACCACTAGAACACCTTTATCTGCGGATTTATCATCAGCAGCCACACGTAGGGCTGTTCGGTAGTTATAAATCCCGTCGCTACCTAGTTCATTTGAGGAACGCATGGCTCCGGTCAATACAATTGGTTTTTCTGGAATAGCCATTGTATCAAGGAAATAGGCAGTTTCTTCTAAAGTGTCTGTGCCATGTGTAATGACAAAACCATCGAAGTTCATTTGTTCTTCTTTGATTTTTTGGTATAGAGCCATCATGTGTTCTAAGCGAATGTGCGGACTTGGAACATTGAGAAAATCCAAGGATGTCACTTGAATTTCTTCTAGTGGGCTATCAATTTGGGTCATTGGATTGATTTTACTAGATGCAACTTCACCCTGATGATTGGCTTGCATAGAAATGGTTCCACCTGTATGCAATACTAGAATTTTTTTCATAAATTTTCAGTTTCTTTCAAAGTGTGATATACTAATTGTAACATAATTCTTAGAAAGTAGGTGAGTTGGTTGACGATAAAGGCTGTATTTTTCGATATTGATGGTACCTTATTGACCGACAATCGTATGGTTAGTAGTTCAACTATTCTCGCCATTAATGCTTTGAAAGAGAAGGGAATTTTAGTTGGTCTAGCTACAGGACGTGATCCTCGTTTTGTTTTGCAGTATATGGCTAGTTTAGGGCTAGATTTGGCCATTGCCTATAACGGTCAATATATTTTTTCAAGAGAAGAAGTTATTTATAGTCAGAGTTTAGAGCCAAAGCAAATTGAACAAATTATGGAGTATGCGCAAACTCACCATAAGGATTTATCTTTTGGAACTGCTAAAGGCATATTTGGTAGTAAGATTATGAGTGCTGGAACAGGAAATTTTGCATATCGTGTGACGCGTATGATTCCGGAGTCCTGGGCTGGAATCATAAACTTTATTTTCAATCGCTTGGTACGTTGGATTAGTCCTCAACAGGAAACGAATTTGAAGGGTTTTCTCTTTCAACCAATCTATCAGCTGATGTTGCTGACGACGGAAAGGGAGACACAATCATTGGAGGTGCTCTTTCCGAATTTGTCTTTTACGCGTTCGAGTCCCTATGCGACGGATATTATCAGTAAGGGAAATTCAAAATTATCGGGTATTGTAAAGGTTGCAGAACGATATGGTTTTGAGTTAGATGAAGTTATGGTATTCGGAGATTCTAATAATGATTTTGAAATGTTGAATGAAATTCAGCACTCGGTAGCGATGGGAAATGGGACGAAAAAGGTTAAACAAGCAGCTTCCTTTGTTACAGATACAAATAATCGTGATGGGATTTATAAGGCATTAATTCATTTTGGTGTGATTGAGGGATAAGATGTTTCAGAGCAAGGACGATAATTTTAATAGGGTAAAGGATTTTCATTTTTTAATGGATGGTGAAACCCAAGAACTTCCCAGTGTGTATGATGGACAGACGGCTTTGCATCGTGCTGGTTTTAAAGTGGAGGAGTTGGTAGAATTTCTACATGCAGCTTCAGAATCTGAAGTTGAGTTTCATGATTTTATTCAACAACTTCATCAGGATTTAGATACTGCTGCTGTTAAGGTATCTGGCAAGAGAAGTTTCGGGGTTTCGATGCGAGATCAGGTAGATGCTTTGCTGGATATTCTTTATTTTACATATGGTTCGTTTGTTTTGATGGGGGTTGATCCAGAACCAATTTTTCAGATAGTCCATACTGCAAATATGGGGAAAACATTTCCAGATGGGAAGGCCCATTTTGATCCAATTACTCATAAAATTTTAAAACCTGATGATTGGGAAGAACGGTTTGCGCCGGAGGAAAAGATTCAGGAAGAGCTGAAAAGACAGATGAAAAGACTTGATTCGTAAATCAAGTCTTTTGGTTTATAAACTTTTTTCTCCATCGCGAACAATGAGTAAATCAATAGTTGCGTGGCGCATGATATATTCGGATGAGGATCCGATTAGGAGACGTTCAAAGGCGTTTAGACCAGTTGCTCCAAGTAACATAAGATCCGCACCGGTTTCCTTTGGAATATCGATAGCCAGTAGGTTTTTTGGGTTACCAAATTCAATGCGAATCTGTACATCGGTCAGACCGGCGTTGAGGGCTTCTTGTTTGTATTCTTCGAGGAGGAGCTCCGCCTCTCTTTCTAAAGATTCATAGACAGAGGCGTCAAATGCAACAACATTGTGGAGAGCACGGGTATCAATCACATGGGCGATAATCAGACGTGCTTGGTTGCGTAGTGCGACATGAATAGCTTTATGAAGAGCTAATTCTGCTCCTTTAGATCCGTCTACAGCGACGAGTATTGTTTTGTAAGATTGTGTCATAATAATCACTCCTTTCAGAAGAGCTTTGTCCCGAAATAGGTAGAGTAGTTCCTTACATTTTTATTATAAGCCTTTTGAGAGAAAATGTAAAGGATTCTTGTACTTTTTTTGCTTTTACAGTACAATAGAAAAGATAGAAAGTCGAGGTGACGACATGAAGCAATTTAACAAGTCAACAAAATTGGATGATGTAGCATATGATATTCGTGGGCCTGTTTTGGAAGAGGCCATGCGCATGCGTGCCAATGGAGAGCAGATTTTACGTTTGAATACGGGAAATCCGGCTGAATTTGGTTTTACTGCTCCAGATGAAGTTATTCGTGACTTGATTCATAACGCCCGTAAATCAGAGGGATACTCGAACAGTAAGGGAATTTTTTCTGCACGTAAGGCTATCATGCAGTATTGTCAGCTAAAGAAATTTCCAAATGTTGATATTGAAGATATTTATCTTGGAAACGGCGTGAGTGAGCTGATTGTTATGTCTATGCAAGGTTTGCTAGATAATGGTGATGAGGTGTTGGTGCCAATGCCAGACTATCCTCTCTGGACTGCTGCAGTTAGTTTGGCTGGTGGTAAAGCTGTTCACTATGTTTGTGATGAAGCAGCTGAATGGTATCCAGATTTGGCAGACATGGAGTCCAAGGTGACTTCTCGAACCAAGGCAATTGTCCTTATCAATCCAAATAATCCAACTGGTGCTCTCTATCCGAAAGAAATTTTAGAAGGAATCATTGATATTGCTCGTAGACATGAATTGATTATTTTCTCTGATGAGATTTATGATCGTATGGTCTTTGACGGAGCTGTTCATATCCCTATTGCGACACTGGCTCCAGATTTATTTGTTGTGACGATGAATGGACTGTCTAAATCACATCGTATTTGTGGTTTCCGAGTAGGTTGGATGGTCTTATCTGGTCCGAAAAAGCATGTAAAAGGTTACATTGAAGGCTTGAATATGTTGTCCAATATGCGTTTGTGTTCAAACGTTTTGGCTCAACAGGTTGTTCAAACTTCTTTGGGAGGTTACCAATCGGTTGATGAACTCTTGATGCCTGGCGGACGCTTATATGAACAAAGGGAGTTCATTACCAAGGCGATTAATGATATTCCGGGACTTTCTGCTGTAAAACCTAAGGCTGGTCTGTATGTCTTCCCAAAAATTGATCGTGAGATGTACAGAGTTGATGATGATGAACAATTTGTATTGGATTTCCTCAAGCAAGAAAAAGTACTTTTGGTCCATGGTCGAGGTTTTAACTGGAAGGATCCAGATCATTTCCGTATTGTGTATTTACCACGTGTGGATGAGTTGGCAGAAATTCAAGAAAAAATGTCACGATTCTTGCAGCAATATCGTAGATAATGGAATTTTGGGTTGAATGTTAATCAGCCTTTTCTTTTTACTTGAATGAAATTGTTTGAATTTTTCTGATAACGGTAAATATTCTGATAATTGTTGAAATTTTATGTATTTTTTGCTATACTGAAAGCAATTACAGAGTAAAGAGGAAAATATGATAACATTATTAGAGAAGACACGGAATATTACTTCTATTTTGAAGCGTTCCGAAGAGCAGTTGGCGGAAGAATTGCCATACAATGCCATCGCGGAGCACTTGTCTGACATTATTGATTGTAATTCTTGTATTATCAATAGTGAGGGTGAGATTTTAGGCTATCACATGAACTATAAGACCAATAATGACAGGGTTGAAGAGTTCTACATTAACAAACAATATCCAGAGGAGTATGTAAAGGCAGTTGCGCAGGTCTACGATACTCAGGTTAACTTGCCTGTGGAGAGTGAGTTGACAGCTATTCCTGTGGAGTCACGGGCAGCTTATCCTAATGGTTTGACAACGATTGCGCCTATCCATGTGACGGGGATTCGTTTTGGTTCCCTCATTATTTGGCGGAATGATGAGCAGTTTCACGATGATGATTTGATTTTGGTTGAGATTGCGGCAACAGTAGTTGGTATTCAGTTACTTAATTTCCAACGGGAAGAAGACGAGAAGAATATACGTCGTCGTGCGGCAGTTAATATGGCGGTAAATACGCTATCTTATTCAGAAATGAAGGCGGTTGTAGCTATTTTGGGTGAATTGGATGGCAATGAGGGGCAATTGACTGCTTCTGTGATTGCAGATCGTATCGGTATTACACGCTCGGTGATTGTGAATGCACTGCGTAAGTTGGAGAGTGCAGGAATTATTGAAAGTCGTTCTTTGGGAATGAAGGGGACTTATTTGAAAGTTCTCATCCCAGCTATTTTTGATGAAATTAAGAAACGTGACTACTAACATGACAAAAGCATTGATTTCGATTGATTATACAATAGATTTTGTGGCAGACGAAGGAAAGTTGACTGCTGGAAAATCAGCTCAGGCTATTTCTGAACGAATTGCTCAGGTTACGCAAGAAGCTTTTGAAAATGGAGACTATATTTTCTTTGCGATTGATGGTCATGAGGAGGGGGATGAATTTCATCCTGAAGCTCAGCTTTTCCCAAGTCATAATATCATTGGGACGCAAGGGCGTGACTTATATGGTCCTTTAGCAGATTTTTATCAAAAACATACAGGGCATGCGCGTGTTCGTTGGATGGATAAACGCCATTATTCTGCTTTTTCTGGAACGGATTTGGATGTTCGATTAAGAGAACGTGGTGTAGATACGGTTGTCTTGACGGGTGTTTTGTCTGATATTTGTGTTCTTCATACAGCTATTGATGCTTATAATAAGGGGTATCGTATTGAGGTGGTCTCATCAGCCATTGCTGCATTGACGGAGGAGAATCATCAGTTTGCTCTCAATCATTTGCGTCATGTACTTGGTGCGACAATCATTGACTAATAGTATAGTGACCAGTCTGTGGACTGGTTTTTCGTTTTTCTCAAGCAGGAATCTGTATCATTAACACTCTTCGAAAATCAAACTCAGCCCTTGTTGACTTAGCTTAATGAACTTCAGTTCCCTCTACAACTACGTCGTCAGTCTGATTCTGATATAGTCATTTAGTTTTTCTTTTATTACTTCGTTAACTCGCTTTGCCGTACTCCAGTACTGTCTGCAGCTCGTTGCCTAGTACTAAAAGTAAACTAAAAGACTATAAAAGAAGCGGTGTGATTGACCATGATAAATTTATCAAAATGCTTTACATAGGTGATTACTTGGTGTATAATATAGTCTGTGTGTAATGGACGCACAAAAATACAGTTTATCCGCTGGGTTTAAAAGCACCTAAGATTGACAAAGATAGGAGAATAAAATGAATCCATTGATCCAAAGTTTGACAGAAGGTCAACTTCGTACTGACATCCCTTCATTCCGTCCTGGTGACACTGTGCGTGTTCACGCTAAGGTTGTCGAAGGTAATCGCGAACGTATCCAGATTTTCGAGGGTGTTGTTATCTCTCGTAAAGGTCAAGGCATCTCAGAAATGTACACTGTACGTAAAATCTCTGGTGGTGTAGGTGTTGAACGTACATTCCCAATCCACACTCCACGTGTTGATAAGATTGAAGTAGTACGTTACGGTAAAGTACGTCGTGCTAAATTGTACTACCTACGTGCATTGCAAGGTAAAGCAGCACGTATCAAAGAAATCCGTCGTTAAGATAGTCCTACAGACTATTTTGGTCGGAGAAATGGGAGGCAGCGAAAGCTGTCTCTTTTTTTAAAAAAATCTGTTGAAACAGTACTTTATTGTGAAAGCAGTGGTAAAATGGATTGTTTTTGTGTATCTTCCATGAAATAATATGTTATACTATATATTATTGTAGCTAGTATAGAGGAGGTTGCGGATGAGCGAACAGTTTATTCCATCTGTTTTATCAGATTTACGGCAGGATATTGTTCAGATGCCAGAAGTTATCAAGGAATGTAGTGGAATTCGTATTTATGGTCGTCGCATTCGTTCAGTCTTATTTACAACGGATGTGTCTATTATTGCCAATCACAATGCAGATGCTATTTTGGCTGTTTATCCATTTACGCCCAGTCCAGCTATTATCAAAAGTATTATGTTGGTTGCGTCAGTTCCAGTCTTGGCTGGTGTTGGTGGAGGCTTGACGACAGGTATGCGTTCAGCTAATATGAGTCTATTGTCTGAGTCGGAGGGAGCATACGCTGTTGTGGTAAATGGACCAACGGATGTAAAAACAATTGAGGCAATCAATAAAGTAGTGGATATTCCTATCATTTATACAGTTGTTTCTGAAAAGTCTGATTTAACCTCACGGATTAAAGCAGGAGTAGATATTTTAAATGTTTCTTGCGGTATGGAAACGCCAAGGGTTGTGAAGAAGATTCGAGAAGCTTTCCCTGATTTTCCAATTATTGCGACTGGTGGTCCGACTGAGGACTCTATTCGTCGGGTTATCGAAGCTGGAGCCAATGCTGTCTCCTATACAGCACCAAGTAATGGGGAGCTTTTTAAAGGGAAAATGGAAAAATACCGCAAACATGCAAAGGATTAGCTCATAAAAAAGATAGGCTAAGTAAACAGTAAGTTTTATTGCTAGGTGAAACTTGCTGTTTTTTATCGTTTTACGGTGTGAGATTAGGAATACTTCGCAATTTAAAGAACGGATTTTTAGGAGGAAATTGGTAACATATTAGGTCATTTCTACCTTTGTCTGGGGCTGGAAATATGGTATAATAAGAAGATAGATTTCCATTAGGAGGAAAGTAAGAATGAAGATTTCTGAAGCTGAAGTCCGTCACGTTGCCAAGCTGTCTAAGCTGGAATTTTCGGATCAAGAAACAGCGGAATTTGCGACAAGTTTGAG
The DNA here is from genome assembly GCF_046032115.1 of Streptococcus suis. Taxonomy (GTDB): domain Bacteria; phylum Bacillota; class Bacilli; order Lactobacillales; family Streptococcaceae; genus Streptococcus; species Streptococcus suis_AJ. The sequence continues at coordinate 10,109 of NZ_JARQOZ010000006.1, forward strand.
CAAGATTGTCGATATGGTTGAATTGCTCAATGAAGTGGATACGACAGGTGTTGCGGTAACGACCACTATGGCTGACCGTAAGAATGTCTTGCGAGCAGATATTGCCCAAAAAGGTGAGAGCCGTGAAGAGCTCTTTAAAAATGTGCCTGAATCACAAGATAACTTTATCAAGGTACCAGCTATTCTAGACGGGGGAGGAGATGCCTAATGACTTTTAACAATAAAACCATCGATGAATTGCATGACCTCCTTGTCAAAAAGGAGATTTCTGCGGTTGAGTTGACCAAGGCAACTTTGGAAGACATTAAGAGCCGTGAGGGAGCAGTGGATGCTTTCTTGACTATCACAGAAGATGCGGCTTTGGCTCAGGCAGCTGCCCTTGATGAAAAGGGGATTGATGTGGACAATGTCATGGCGGGGATTCCTTTGGCGGTTAAGGACAATATCTCAACCAAGGGAATATTGACCACAGCAGCGTCAAAAATGCTCTACAATTATGAGCCAATTTTTGATGCAACCTCTATTGCCCAAGCTTATGCAAAGGATATGATTGTTGTTGGTAAGACCAACATGGATGAGTTTGCAATGGGTGGTTCGAATGAGAACTCTGCCTTCAAACCGACTAAAAATGCTTGGGACCAGACAAAAGTTCCTGGTGGTTCATCAGGTGGTTCGGCAGCAACAGTTGCTGCTGGTCAGGTCCGTTTGTCACTCGGTTCTGACACAGGTGGTTCCATTCGTCAACCAGCAGCCTTTAATGGTATCGTCGGTATGAAGCCGACCTATGGAACGGTGTCCCGTTTTGGTTTGATTGCCTTTGGTTCATCTCTTGACCAGATTGGTCCCTTTTCACAGACAGTTAAGGAAAACGCCCAGTTGCTCAATGTTATCTCTGGTCATGATGTCAAGGATGCAACATCAACAATCAATGAAATTGCTGACTTCACTAGCAAGATTGGTCAGGACATCAAGGGTATGAAGATTGCTCTGCCAAAAGAATACATGGGAGAAGGGATCGATCCGCAGGTCAAGGAAACCATTCTCAAGGCTGCTAAGCATTTGGAAAGTTTGGGGGCGATTATCGAGGAAGTCAGCCTGCCACATTCTAAGTATGGGGTTGCCGTTTACTACATCATTGCTTCATCAGAAGCTTCTTCTAACTTGCAACGTTTTGACGGTATCCGTTATGGTTTCCGTGCAGAAGATGCGACCAACTTGGATGAAATTTACGTGAAAACCCGTAGCCAAGGTTTTGGTGAGGAAGTCAAACGTCGTATTATGTTAGGTACATTTAGCTTGTCATCAGGTTACTACGATGCCTACTTCAAGAAGGCTGGTCAGGTCCGGACCTTGATTATCCAGGATTTTGAAAAAGTCTTTGCGGACTATGACTTGATTTTGGGGCCGACAGCTCCGACCGTTGCCTTTGGTTTGGACACGCTCAACCATGACCCTGTGGCCATGTACTTGGCGGACTTGTTAACAATTCCTGTAAACTTGGCAGGTCTCCCTGGTATTTCCATTCCTGCTGGTTTTGTGGAAGGTTTGCCAGTCGGTTTGCAGTTGATTGGTCCAAAATACTCAGAAGAGACCATTTACCAAGTGGCTGCTGCCTTTGAAGCGACAACAGACTACCACAAGCAACAACCAGTGATTTTTGGAGGTGCTAACTAATGAACTTTGAAACGATTATTGGTCTAGAAGTCCATGTGGAGTTGAATACCAACTCGAAAATTTTCTCACCTTCATCTGCTCATTTTGGTGAGGATCCAAATGCTAATACCAACGTGATTGACTGGTCTTTCCCAGGTGTCCTTCCTGTCCTTAATAAGGGTGTTGTGGATGCGGGAATCAAGGCTGCCTTGGCCTTGAACATGGACATTCACAAGGACATGCACTTTGACCGTAAGAACTATTTCTATCCTGATAACCCTAAAGCCTATCAGATTTCCCAGTTTGACGAGCCGATTGGCTACAATGGTTGGATTGAGATCGAGCTAGAAGACGGTACGACTAAGAAAATCCGTATCGAGCGTGCCCACTTGGAAGAGGATGCAGGTAAGAATACCCACGGGACAGACGGCTATTCTTATGTGGACCTCAACCGTCAGGGTGTGCCCTTGATTGAGATTGTATCAGAAGCAGATATGCGTTCGCCTGAAGAGGCCTATGCCTATTTGACAGCTCTCAAGGAAATCATCCAATACACTGGTATTTCAGATGTGAAGATGGAAGAGGGTTCTATGCGCGTGGATGCCAACATCTCCCTTCGTCCCTATGGTCAAGAAAAATTTGGTACCAAGACTGAGTTGAAAAACCTCAACTCCTTCAACTATGTTCGTAAGGGCTTGCAGCACGAGGTAGAACGTCAGGCAAAAATCTTGCGTTCAGGTGGTCAAATCCAACAGGAAACTCGTCGTTACGATGAATCTACTGGTGAAACCATTCTCATGCGTGTCAAGGAAGGTTCAGCTGACTACCGTTACTTCCCAGAGCCAGACCTACCGCTCTACGAGATTGATGATAGCTGGATTGAGGAAGTGCGTGCAGAATTACCAGTCTTTCCAAAGGCTCGCCGTGCTCACTATGTGGAGAACTTGGGCTTGACCGCCTATGATGCTGGTCAGTTAACGTCTACCAAGGCCTTGTCTGACTTCTTTGAAGTAGCAGTGGCAGCAGGTGGCGATGCCAAACAAGTTTCTAACTGGTTGCAGGGTGAAGTGGCTCAGTTCCTCAATGCTGAAGGTAAGACTATTGAGCAAATTGCTTTGACACCTGAAAACTTGGTGGAGATGATTGCCTTGATTGCGGATGGAACTATTTCATCTAAGATTGCCAAGAAAGTCTTTGTTCACCTGGCCAAAGAAGGTGGCTCTGCTAAGGCCTACGTTGAGAAAGCTGGTTTGGTACAGATTTCAGACCCTGCGGTCTTGATTCCGATTATCCACCAAGTTTTTGCGGATAACGAAGCAGCCGTAGCTGACTTCAAGTCAGGCAAACGCAATGCCGATAAGGCCTTTACAGGCTTCTTGATGAAAGCAACCAAGGGACAAGCTAATCCACAAGTTGCACAACAACTCTTGGCTCAGGAATTGGCTAAGTTGTTGGATTAAAATGAATAGAAGAAAACCGCTAGGATGTTTGTATCTTAGCGGTTATTTATATTGGATAATAATGTATTTAAAGCTGAAATAATATCATGTCGTTTCTCAGAGGGCAATTGTTCTATTTGTTTAAGAACATTATCAACTTCTTTATCTTGTGTTGGGAATTCAAAGTTAAAAAATGTTTTTTCATCTATCTCTAGAGCATTAATGATTTTACTTAGGGTTTGGATTTGAAAATTATATTTACCATTTTCAATATTGTGAACATGTTTCGAACCAAGATCTGCGAGTTCAGAAAGCTTTTCCTGACTTAACCTTTTTTGAAGTCTTAAGTACCGTATTCTTTTAGCAATAAATGTTTGTAGTTTGTCTTGTTCCATATTTTACACCTTTTCTTACTATTGTAAAGAGAAAAGGAACAAATAATAAGTAGGTTATATTGCACCTCAAAAATAGCAAAAGTGTTGAAGATTGCACTAAAAAATGTTAGAATAGTATAACAAGCAAGCTAAAATACTTGATGGATTGCTTGTTAATACTGCCTATATCAAGGTTTGATTTCACAGTCAAGCCTATCCTAATAATAAGGAGATATCCATGAACAAGAAAACACTCAAAACTCTAGCAACAGGTGCTGCTATCACCCTTGCAACCGTTGGTGTGTCTAACGTATCAGCAGATACACAATATGGTATTCAATTGAACCGTGTTACTGGTGAATGGCAAACTGTCAATCATGCTACAGGCGAAATTGTAAAATCTGTACCAAATGAAACTTACTCTTCTTATGAAGAAGCTGAAGCATCATTGCTGGCATCAACTGTTGAAACACCAGTTGCAAATGAAACACCAGCAACAGAAACTAATACTGTTGAAGCACCAAAAACTGCTGCTGAAGTTCAATCAGAAGTGGATGCACAACAAGCTGTTGTTGACGCTACTGCTACTGAAGCAGGTCAAGCTCAAGCTGAAGTAGACACAACTAACCAAGAAGTGTCTAACGCACAATCTGCTGTTGATACTGCAACCCAAGCTGTAACTGACGCAGAAGCAAACGCTGCTAAAGCAACACCAGAAAACATTGCAGCAAACCAAGCTGACCAAACAGCTAACCTTGCTGACCAAACAGCAAACGCTGCTGAAACAGACCAAGTCAATGCTGAAATCGCATCACAAACACAAGCTGTTGCCGATGCACAAACAGCTGTTGATACAGCCCAAGCAGAAAAAGACCAAGCGGATGCTACTGTAGCGTCTAAACAAGCTGATGTCAAAGCAGCACAAGATGCTCTTTCTGGTACTGGTCTTGCAGAGGCTCAAGCAAACCTTGACCAAGCTACCCTTGACGTCAAAACAGCACAAGACAATGTTACAACTGCTACTACAGCCGTTGATACAGCTAAAAAGGCAGACGCAGACCGTCAAACTAAGATTGATACAGCCACAACGGATGTTGCAGTCAAAACAGACGCTGTCGACACAGCAAAAGCAAAATTGACTACTGCACAAGATACTGTTAAAACAACAACTGACGCAGTAACTAAGACTACTGATGCTGTCAAATCAGCAACAGACGCTCTTGCAAGTGTGGATACTGTTACAATCACAGACTTGACTCAATTCAAAGCTGATAAAGCGTCAGGCGACTCAGACTTTATGACTGATTCTGGTGCTGATGTAATCCAAACATCAACTGTATCAATCGGTAAAAACAGCAAAACAGTAATTGTTGATATTGATAATCTTACAAATGAACAAAAGGTTTCAGCTTCACAATTATACGTACAAGGCTTGACTCAAATTCGTCAAGGTTTAAATGGATTAACATCAACCGCTGTAACACAAGCTGCAATTGATTTAGCACAATTACGTGCCGACCAATATGAATCTCGTGGAACAAGCCCATTGACAGATGGACATATTGGAGCTGGTGTTGAAAACCTAATCCGTTTAGGTTCAAAATCAACCATTCAAACCGAATATGATTTGAAACGTGCAGTATACGATGCTCTCATAAACACATCATTTGCAGATGCACCATCAAACTGGGGTCACTTGCAAGCAAACTTGAATTTTGCAAATAACATTGGTATTGCTATTGCAAATATCAATAGTGATTATTGGTTGGTCGTAGCATTCACAAACGAAGGCACCCCAATCACTAACCCAAATGACCCAGCAACACTTCAAGCAACACTCACTCAAGCTCAAGCAGCTCTTGCAGCGGCCCAAACTGCATCTGATGAAGCTAAAGCTAAGTTGACCCAAGCAAGTTCAGATTACGCTACCGCACTTGAAGCTAAAACACAGGCAGAGAAAACCCTTGCTGATGCTGCTGCTACACCGCTTCAAACACAGGTAGCAGAAAATAACTTGCGTCTTGCAACCATTGCACTTCAAAACGCTGAAACACGCAAAGCAGACGCTCAAAAAGCTGTTGACAACTTCTCAGCAAATCTTGCTGAAAAGAAAGTAGCTCTTGATACTGCTAAAGCTGAACTTGCTACAGCACAAGCTACTGCAACTGCAAAAGCTGAAGCTCTTAAAACAGCTCAAGCTAACCTTGCAAGCCAACAAGCAACCCTTGATAGCTTGAACAAAGAACGTGCTGCACTCCTTGCAGAAAAAGACCGCTTGGTTAAAGAAGCAAAAGAACTTGCTGAAGAATTGAACGGTTACTTGAATGCTCCTGCAATTCTTGCTGACGCACAAACAACTCTCACAGCAAAACAAGCTACTCTTACTGAAGCAAAAGCTAAAGCTGAAACAGCTCAAGCTAAACTTGAAACGGTTACTGCTAAACTTGCTGAAGAAAAAGCTAAATTGACAGAACTTCAAGCTGAATACGCAACAGTTAAAGACCTTGAAGACAAAGCAAAAGACAACATTATTGCTACTCTTCCAGACGGAACAGTTGTTGCAGTACCAAAAACAGCACCAACTGTTGACGCAAAACCAGCTGTCGATGTTAACTTGGTTAAAGATGCCGTTGCAAAAGGTCAAGATGTGAAAGTTGTTGACGGTAAGGTTGTGGTGGCGAACCCACAAGCAGGTGTAACCGTCACACCACAAGGGATTACTTACTCACGTGTAGAACGTGCTAAAACCTTACCAAATACAGGGGAACAAACAAGCCTGTTGGCACTCGCAGGTGTGGCAGTATTATCTGGTCTTGCAGTTACAAAAAGAAAACGTAGAGGGTAAGTGATGAATATTGTTCATAAACTATTGTCATTTCTCTGGAAATTTACGAAGCTATCCTTTATAGCTATAGGAATTTTGATGGGATACATTTCTAAAGCAACAGGTAGAGTATGGAAAGAGACTGCAAAGCCAAGTCAAATAAGATACAAATGGTGGTGGGAAGAATAAAGTATTTGTTGCTTTATTTTTCCTTATATAGGAAAAAAACAGAAAGAATGTAAGATATGGAAGAAAGAGCACAATTATTGAATAATCTCTATACGATACGTCAGGGGCTGACCTTTATCTATGAAAAAGAGATCGCTTTGACGAAGCTTGAAAATGCTAAAAGAAAAGCAGAGCTTATTCAAGAAGAACTAGCGGATTCATTCGGAGATGGAACAAAACCTGTATCGGAAAGACTGTTGAAGTGGTCATTCTATGCAGTGTTGATGGGAGCAATTGGAAATATTGCAAAATTCTTGTTTTTAGGTCTTTGGGGGGCAGGTAATGTTAGAGAACTGTTTTGGTATTTAGTCGCAAGTGCCGTTCTCGTTTTTCTAATCCAAAAAAAGATGCGTCAGCATAAAGGCGCATGGATAGGAATTGGAATTTTTATATCACTTTTCATTGTATTAACAACACCGTTGAATATTATACATGTAGCAGTTAAATCTTTTATGAGTGTTGATATTCTTGTAGCAATTGTATTTGGCATCATATCAGTAGTTGTAGTAGCTGTTTCTTTGATTTTAGGAAATCTTTTCTATCCAAGATGGGTTAGTTTTATTAATCAGCTGATTGATGAAGAAAATCGTAAGCGTATTGAAGACAATGAAATGAGGGTGGAAGAGTACAAGCGCCAAATTGAACGAAATGAAGAGATAGCACGGGAGAAAGAACAGTGTAAACTTGAACAAAATCAAGCTGCGCAAGTATTGTCAATGTTTGGGCAGGGTTGGTATCCTAAAGATTATTATTTTATGGATGCGGTTGATTTCTTTATTGCTTCCCTAGAAAACTTTAAGGCAGATAATATCAAAGAACTAGTCAATCTCTACGATGATACACAGTATAAAGCGACCCAATTAGCTTACCAAGAAGAAATGCTACGATTGCAACAAGAGCAGTTTATTAACAGTAAGAAGATGGTTGAACTTCTTCGCTATAATAACTACATGCAGGCAATACAGATTGGTCAATTGGAAGCTATTCGCATCAATACCGCTGAAGCAGCTTCTTACCTCAAAAATTTAAGAGTTCAAGAGGTTCATAATCATTATTATTGAGAATGTAAAAAATCTTCTTACTCAAAAGTAGGAAGATTTTCTTATACCTTGATTAGTAAGAACTCTCCCGTATAACCAGCTGGGTACCTAGTTTAATCTTACGGGGGTGGTGGGGAGTTGGACTTGTTATGATACGGTCCAGCAGCTGCATGGCTTCCTGGCCCATTTCTTCGGTGAAGACGCTGATAGAAGACAGGGATGGGTAGACTTGGCGCGTGATAGCTGTGTCGTTGAAGGTGATGAGTTGAACCCGTTCTGGCACGGCGATTTGCTGTTCTTGAAGGGCTCGAAGGGCACCGACAGCCAGAGTATCGTTTGCCATGAAGAAGGCTGGGGGCAGTTGGTCGCCCAGGTCGGAAATAGCCTGGCTCATTAGCACATAGCCAGATTGAGTAGAGAATTTCCCTTGATAGATATAACTTTCTTGGAGCATGCCCAAGGTTTCTAGATAGGTCCGAAAGGCAGTCAGGCGGGGGTCTGTTGGCAGTTGGTGTCCGTCTGTGGTTTCTTCCTGGCCGACTAGAAGTCCAATATCAGTCAGACCTTGTGAATGGAAGTGGTCGATAACTGTCTGGACAGAGTGTTCAAAATCAGTCGTGACACAGGAGAATCCCTCGGTTAGTGTATCAGAGTCCACAAAAATCAGCTTGGAAGACAGGCTAGCCAGCTCTGCTATTTGCCCAGAAGAAAATTTGCCAACTGCGATGATGCCGTCCAATCCTTGAAGCAGGGGATTGGTCAAGTCGTTGAAGGAGCGAATGATTTGATAGCCCAGAAGGCTGGCGGTCTGCTCGATGCTGGCCCGGATGGAATAGTAGTAGAGGTCGGCTAGCTCCTCACTTTCGGTGTACCATTGGACAATGCCGACGGTGCCTTTTTGTTGGGGGGCTTGTTTCTTGAGGTGCTTGGTGTAGCCCAAGTCTTGAGCCAAACTTAAGATTTTTTGTCGGGTTTCTGGGCTGACGGATAGGGTCATGTCTCCCTTGAGAACTCTTGAAATGGTTGCGGGGGATAGGTCTGCTTTTTTGGCAATTTCTTTGATAGTAACCATGTTTTTCTCCTGTCTATTTGTTTCTAGTATAGCACAAAACACAAAATTAGTAAATTTTTAGTAAATATATTGACTTTTTAAAATTTGAGTTGTACAATAAAAGAAAACGATTACAAAATCTAGGAGGTTCCTATGAACACAGAACAACTCAAACAGGCCTTTCTCGATGTGTTTGGTCAAGAGGCAGATGCAACTTTTTTCTCACCTGGTCGGATTAACCTGATAGGTGAGCACACGGACTACAATGGCGGTCATGTTTTTCCTGCGGCTATTACCTTGGGTACCTACGGTGCTGCTCGCAAACGTGACGACCAGCTTCTACGTTTTTATTCCGCAAACTTTGAAGAAGTTGGTGTGATCGAAGTGGATTTGAACAATCTGGTCTTTGATAAGGCGGACAACTGGACCAACTATGCCAAAGGTGTTCTTAAATTCTTGCAAGAAGCAGGACATAGCATCGATACAGGGATGGAAGTCTTTGTTTACGGGAACATTCCAAATGGTTCTGGTTTGTCATCGTCAGCTTCTCTGGAACTCTTGATTGGGATTATCGCAGAAGAGTTGTACGGACTTGAATTGACGCGTCTTGATTTGGTGAAGATTGGCAAGCAAACTGAAAATCACTTTATCGGTGTCAATTCTGGAATCATGGACCAGTTTGCTATCGGTATGGGAGCAGACCAGCGTGCCATTTATTTGGATACCAATAGCTTGGAGTATGAATTGGTGCCCCTTGACTTGGGTGACCATGTGATTGTCATCATGAACACCAACAAACGTCGTGAATTGGCAGATTCTAAGTACAATGAGCGTCGTGCGGAATGTGAAAAAGCGGTGGAAGAATTGAATGCAGTCTTGAATATTCAAACTCTGGGAGAATTGGATGAGTGGACTTTTGATCAATATAGTTATTTGATTAAGGATGAGAACCGTATCAAGCGAGCCCGCCATGCTGTTCTTGAAAACCAACGGACCTTGCAGGCGCGTAAGGCCTTGGAAGAAGGAGATTTGGCAACCTTTGGTCGTTTGGTCAATGCTTCTCATGTTTCCTTGGAACATGATTATGAAGTGACAGGTTTGGAATTGGATACCTTGGCTCACACAGCTTGGGAGCAAGAAGGCGTTCTCGGTGCTCGGATGACAGGAGCTGGTTTCGGTGGCTGTGGTATTGCCATTGTCCATAAGGATAAGGTTGATGCCTTTACTGAAAATGTTGGTAAGACCTATACTGAGGTGGTCGGCTATGAACCAAGCTTTTATGTAGCTGAGATTGCTGGAGGCTCTCGCGTCTTATAGTCTTTCATTTTATCTTTTATTACTGCGTTAACTCACTTTGCCGTACTTCAGTACTGCCTGCAGTTCGTTGCCTTATACTAAAAGTAAACTGAAAGACTATTATTAATAATAGATTGGAGAAATGATGACAGGATTGGTGGATCGTTTTGTTGAGCAGATCATTGCCAACAGTAGTTTTGAGGAAATGGATGCCCTTTACCTGCGCAATCGGGTCTTGGCTTTGGTGGGGGACCAGGTTTTAACAGTTCAAACAGAGTTAGAGGACTTGATTGAATTAAAAGATGAACTATTGGCTTATGGAGTTCGAACTGGTTTTGTGGGTGAATTGCTGGAAGAGCAGGACATGGTTGGGGCTTGTTTGATGGATTTGATGACACCGAGTCCGAGTCAGGTCAATCGTGATTTTTGGCAGACCTATCAGGATAGTCCAGAGCAAGCGATTGAGGACTTTTATGAATTGAGCAAGCGCAATGACTATATCAAGATGGCTGCAATTGCGAAAAATATCTATTATCCAGTTTCGACAGAATATGGGGATTTGGAAATCACAATCAATCTGTCCAAACCTGAGAAAGATCCCAAGTCTATTGCAGCTGCTACGAAAGCTGAAGCAAGTAATTATCCCAAATGTCTACTCTGTATGGAAAATGAGGGCTATCAGGGTCGGATTAACCATCCAGCACGCGCTAACCACCGCATTATTCGCTTGGATCTTGGTCAGGAAAAGTGGGGCTTCCAGTATTCGCCCTATGCTTACTACAATGAACATGCTATTTTCCTAAATCAGGAACATGTGCCGATGGTTATTAGTCCGCGAACATTTGAGCAGCTCTTGGACTTGTTGGATTTGTTGCCAGGCTATTTTGTCGGTTCCAACTCCGACCTACCAATCTCGGGTGGCTCCATCTTGACCCACAATCATTATCAGGGGGGGCGGCACAGTTTTGCCATGGAAAAGGCACCGATAGAAGGCCAGCTGGTCTTCGACGGCTTTGAGTCCGTTTCGGCTGGCATTGTCAAGTGGCCTATGTCGGTGATTCGCTTGAGTTCAGCAGATAAGCCATCGCTTCTTGGTTTAGCGACTAAGATTTTGGAAAAATGGCGGAGCTACTCAGATGATAGCGTTCAGATTAAGGCTGAGACGGATGGAACTCCCCATCATACAATCACCCCGATTGCTCGGAAACGAGGGGACTTGTACGAGCTGGATTTGGTTCTCCGCGATAATCAAACCTCGGAAGAATTTCCAGATGGTATCTACCATCCACATCCAGACGTCCAACATATCAAGAAAGAAAATATCGGCTTGATTGAGGTCATGGGCTTGGCGATTTTGCCTCCACGCTTAAAAGCAGAATTAGCAGAAGTCAAGAAATACCTACTGGGGCAAGCTAGTCAGGTGGCAGTTTATCATCAGCCTTGGGCAGACAGGTTAAAAGCAGAACATCCAGTTGTGACAGAAGTGACGGCTGAAGAGGTCATTCGAGCCTCCGTCGGACAAATCTTTGCCCGCGTCTTGGAAGATGCAGGTGTCTACAAACGAACACCGGAAGGGCAGGCAGCCTTTATGCGATTTGTAGAGTTTGTGGGTCTCAAAAAATAATGATAGCAAGGAGTGGGAGTGGGACAGAACTCGACCAACCTAAAAAGAGTTCCCCTCACTTCCAAACAGTAGGTTCAGGCTAAAATAGTCCACTGGACTATTTTACTCCCACCCCCGCACAGCTCCAACAGTCCACTGGACTGTTAAACCCAATCAACCACTGCGCTGAGATGTTGACGCGAACTTAGGGAAGGGGTCCTGTCTTTTTCCTTCATGCCTGCTCTTTTGGTATAATAGGACTATTCGCATTGTGAAAAGGAGATAGGATGGCAGAAAAAAGATTGGGAACCTTGATAACCTTAGTTGCAGGGATAGCTTGGGGGCTTTCGGGCGTGAGTGGCCAGTATTTGATGTCACGCGGTATTTCAGTGGATATGATTACCTCCCTTCGGTTGATGGTATCCGGTGTTTTCCTGCTCGGGCTAGCCTATTTGACAGCTAGAGAGCAGTTAATTAGGGTTTTAAAGAGCAAACAGGCTTTGTTGGGCATTTTTGTCTTTGCTATGCTTGGTTTGGTACTCAATCAAATGGCCTACCTTCAAGCGATTTACTATACAAATGCAGGAACGGCAACTGTTCTCCAATATCTTTGTCCTGTCTTGGTATTGGCCTATACATGTTTGAAAAATAGGGAAAAGCCATCAGGAATTGAGTTGGTTTCAATTATCTTGGCAATCGCAGGTACATTTTTAATTGCAACCCATGGCAAATTGGATGAGTTGGCTGTGACGCCAATTGGCTTATTCTGGGGAATTTTTTCTGCCTTTACCTATGCGCTCTATATTATTTTGCCAGGAAAACTGATTCGTCAATACGGCAGTATAGTGGTGATAGGGCTAGGAATGCTGATGGGTGGTTTTGTAGTCACGCTTGGCTTACAAACCTGGCAGGGCAATCTTCCGCTTGATGGCAGTAGTCTGTTGGGCTTACTGGGGATTGTCGGAGTTGGGACCATTTTTGCCTATACAGCCTTTCTCAAAGGCGTCAGCATGGTGGGACCGGTAAATGGTAGCCTCTTAGCTTCTATCGAGCCAATTGCATCAGTCTTTTTTGCGGTCTGGTTGGTCAATGAACATTTTTATACGATTGATTTTGTCGGCATGTTATTCATCTTACTTGCGGTGATTCTGATTTCCTTGAAAGATGCTATCATTAGTAGAAAGAGTATTGGTTAATATACTCTTTTTTGTTATACTTAAGAAAAAGACTTGGAGAGGAATGACCATGATAAAAGAATTTTGTTCTGAAAACCATCTAGATGTTGCCAAAGCTATTTCGATGGGGGCCCAGCGGATTGAACTCTGCGATAATTTGGCAGTCGGAGGGACGACACCGAGCTATGCTGTAATCAAACATGTTTGCCAACTGGCTCACGAGCAGGGTGCAACAGTCATGACCATGATTCGACCCCGCGGTGGCGATTTTTGCTACGATGAGGCAGAGTTAGAGATGATGATGGAGGATTGCAAGGTGGCTAAAGAGCTAGGCTCAGATGGTTTGGTCTATGGTGTCTTGACAGAGGAAAAATGGTTGGATGAAGTCGCTTTGGAAGGGCTGTTTGAGGTATCGCAAGGCTGTCAGATTGTCTTTCACATGGCATTTGACCAAATCCCTAAAGAACGCCAATTTGAGGCTCTTGATTGGCTGGCTGGGCATGGAGTAACTCGGATTTTGACAAGAGGAAGTTTGACTGGTTCTGCCTTGAACAATGTGGAATGGTTGCAGGAAATTGTAACCTATGCTCAAGGCAAAATTGAAATCTTAATCGGTGGTGGCTTGACAGTGGACAATATGCCTGACTTATTGCAAAAATTACCAGTTGACCAGGTGCATGGGACACGTTTGTTTTGGTAAGAGTTGATGTATGAAATTCTTATCCTTCGTATAAGTATGTAATAAGAGTTGAAAAGGTTTACAAAAAGATATAAACTTGTTACAATAACAATATAAATAAACGTGGGGGGAGAAAAACATGACAACTATTGAAACAGCTGATAACCTAGAGCGTATTATCTTGCCAGAAGGTTATTATAAAACTCTCGCGCAGTATGTTCAAGCTGGGAAAACAGGTTTTGATCCTGAGCTGGAAAAATTGGGTGAGCAGGGGCTAGACATCAATATCTATAAGGGTTCTGAGCAAGATAGGGGAGTTATTCTTGAAGACATAGAGAATTTGCCTCAAGAGATCCGAGAAGAGTTAGCTCGCTTTGCAGCTGGTTTGCTCAATCCACTACGGGAACAATTGGGAACAGTAGCAGTTGAGGTGAGTGATTTAGCATTGGATTATGCAGTGAGCTTGGCCCAATCATTAAACAATTCCCTACGTTACCACAATTATGAAAGTTTGATTGCCATTGCCCAAATCAAGGGTGTGGAGCCCAAAGGAAAAGATTGTTTAGCTTTTTCGGAATTCAGAGAATGCTATACTTTGTACGATGCAAAAAAATTAGTCTATAAAGCTCTCGCTTGGCGTCTATTTGATGATAGTCATGCTGATTACGGACATGCAACGACTATTTTGGGGATGGATGATGACGATTCTGGAGTTGAACAAATTGGCTTTGCCTTCTCAAAATACTCACTAGATATTGATTGGCTCCTGACTCACATGATATTCATTCCTAAAGATTGGATTTTAGAAAAGAGCTAAACTTGCTGATGAACACTCGAGTTACCGGGTGTTTTTCCTTTTGGCTATCCATTCGCATTTTTCTTGGAAAAATGGTATAATTGTCTGATAAAAAACTTTGGAGTCGATAGTGAGTTTAGAAAATTACATGCCAGATTTTGCCTTGGAAAAGGCTTATGATGTGACCGTCAAAAGCTTGAAAAAACATGGCATCAAAGTAGTGTTTGTTGACTTGGATAATACCTTGATTGCTTGGAACAATCCCGATGGAACGCCAGAGATGCGCCAGTGGTTACATGATTTGCGAGACGCAGGCATTCCCGTTGTGGTGGTTTCAAACAATAAATACGAACGTGTCAAACGGGCGGTTGAAAAATTTGGGATTGAATTTGAAGCCTTCGCTCTCAAGCCTTTCACCTTTGGGATTAACCGTGCTTTGAAACGCTATGATGTCCAGCCACATGAAGTGGTCATGATTGGCGATCAGTTGATGACGGACATTCGGGCTGCTAAGCGAGCAGGTCTCAAGTCTGTCTTGGTCAAACCCTTGATAAAGACGGACTCTATTAATACGCAGATTAACCGTTGGCGTGAACGACGGACCATGAAAAAAATCATCGCAAAATATGGAGCGATAGACTACAAGAGGGAGATGTAAGTGGAAGAATTATTTTGTATCGGCTGTGGTGCCCAGATTCAGACGCTAGACAAGGCTGTCGCTGGATATACACCTCAATCAGCCCTAGAAAAAGGCCTGGAAACAGGGCAACTCTACTGCCAACGTTGTTTCCGTTTGCGCCATTACAATGAGATTTCAGATGTCAATATCTCGGATGACGATTTCTTGAAACTCCTCCATAGCGTAGGAGAAAGCGATGCCTTGGTGGTTAATGTCATTGATATTTTTGATTTCAATGGGTCGGTCATTCCAGGTTTGCCTCGCTTTATTTCAGGCAATGATGTGCTTTTGGTCGGCAACAAGCAGGACATTTTACCCAAGTCTGTCAAGACAGGGAAGGTCACTCAGTGGTTGACCGAACGAGCGCATGAAATCGGCATGCGACCAGTCGATGTGGTCTTGACTTCTGCTCAAAACAAGCAGGCCATCAAGGACTTGATTGAAAAGATTGAACAATACCGCAAGGGACGGGATGTCTATGTGGTCGGCGTGACCAACGTTGGCAAATCAACCTTGATTAATGCTATTATCCAAGAAATCACAGGGGACAAGGATGTCATTACGACTTCACGTTTCCCTGGAACAACGCTGGATAAGATTGAAATTCCTTTGGATGATGGTTCATACATCTATGACACGCCAGGGATTATCCATCGTCACCAGATGGCCCATTATTTGACGGCTAAAAACCTCAAGTACATCAGCCCTCGGAAAGAAATCAAGCCAAAGACCTACCAGCTCAATCCAGAACAAACCTTGTTCTTGGCTGGTTTGGGACGATTTGACTTTGTGGCTGGTGAACGCCAAGGCTTTACGGCCTTCTTTGACAATGAGCTCCAAATCCACCGCACCAAACTGCAGGGAGCTAGTGAATTTTACCAGAAACATGCGGGCTCACTTTTAGTGCCACCAACCAGCAAGGAATTGAAAGAATTTCCTGAATTAGTCCGTCATGAATTTACCATCAACGAAAAGACGGATGTGGTCTTCTCAGGTCTTGGTTGGATTCGTGTCAATGAAAAGGCTAAGATTGCTGCCTGGGCACCTAAGGGTGTGGATGTGGTGATCCGCAAGGCCATTATCTAATACTCTTCGAAAATTAAAAGCAGACGTTGTTGACTTGATTTGATGAGTGTAAAGCACCAGTGGAGCTTTACAGCCTGCTACCTAAAAACGTGAAAGTAGTAGGGTTTAATCTGCTCTTGGAGAGACGAACTTCGTTCGCTCTATTTCCGACCTCCAAAGGTTTCCTAAAACTTTGGAGCTAGTCTGATTTTAATTTTCATTGAGTATAAGAGGTATTTGATTTCAGTTTTTACAATTAAAGAGAAAGGAAGTTCAAGTCTTCTGATTTGAACACGGGCTAAGTATATCGGCGCAATGGGGAAAAACTTTGTTTTCTTTATTTCCCGATTGTAACAGTCTCCCAGTCTGTTACAACGCCCTTTGTATAATAAATTATGCTAACTTCAAAACAACGTGCCTTTTTGAACAGTCAGGCACACAGTCTCAAACCCATCATTCAGATTGGGAAAAATGGTCTCAATGACCAGATTAAAACCAGTGTTCGTCAGGCCTTGGATGCGCGTGAATTGATCAAGGTGACCTTGCTACAAAATACGGATGAAAACATCCACGAAGTAGCTGAAATCTTGGAAGAAGAAATCGGTGTGGATACGGTCCAAAAAATCGGTCGCATCTTGATTTTATTCAAACAATCTAGCAAGAAAGAGAACCGTAAAATTTCCAAACAGGTCAAAGAAATCTAAGAAGGAGAGCCTATGGCTATTGAACTCTTAACACCCTTTACCAAGGTTGAATTAGAGGTTGAAAAGAAAGAAACCAATCGCAAACAAGTAGGGATTCTGGGGGGGAATTTCAATCCTGTCCACAATGCTCATTTGATTGTGGCAGACCAGGTCCGTCAACAGTTGAAGTTGGATGAGGTCTTACTCATGCCAGAATTCATTCCGCCTCATGTGGATGCGAAAGAAACCATTGACGAATACCATCGCTATTCTATGCTCAAGATGGCTATTGCAGGTATTGAGGGCTTGGGGATTGAAACCATTGAACTGGAACGTCAGGGGATCAGCTATACCTACGACACCATGAGAGTATTGAAGGAAAAAAATCCTGATACGGATTATTATTTTATCATCGGTGCAGATATGGTAGACTACCTCCCAAAATGGCACAGGATTGATGAGTTGGTCAAGATGGTGCAGTTTGTTGGTGTCCAGCGTCCTCGTTACAAGGCAGGGACTTCCTATCCTGTTATCTGGGTAGATGTGCCATTGATGGACATTTCCTCCAGCATGGTGCGTAGTTTTATCAAGCAAGGACGGGTGCCGAATTTTATGGTGCCTCATGAAGTTCTGGACTATATCGAAGAAAAGGGACTCTACCAATGATTGCAGCAGATTTGACATTTGACCGTCAGGCTCTTTTGGAAAAAATCCGTGTAGCCATGAAGCCGGCGCGCTTCCAACATGTCTTGGGGGTGGAAGAGGCGGCGCTTGCCTTGGCAGACCAATACGGCTGTGATCCAAAAAAAGCCAGTCTAGCAGCACTTTTGCATGATTATGCCAAAGAAGTGGAAGACCAAGTCTTTCTGGACTTGATTGCCAAGTATGATTTGGACAAGGACCTGCTTAACTGGGATAATAACATCTGGCACGGTGTGGTTGGCGCCTATAAGATCGCAGAAGATTTTGGTTTGGAAGATGAGGAGATTTTCCAAGCTATTCAACGACACACCATTGGGGCTGGGCAGATGACCTTGCTGGACAAGGTACTCTATGTGGCGGACTACATCGAACCCAATCGGGATTTTCCTGGGGTGGACGAGGTGCGTCGTATTGCAAAAGAGTCCTTGGACAAGGCAGTAGCCTTTGAAACTGCCCAAACCATTTCCTACTTGGCCAAGAAGGGGGTTCCCATTTATCCACAAACCTTGGAAACCTATAATGGATATGTTGCTCGGTTGAAGGAGTAGGGATGATTGCATTATAGTCATTTAGTTTTTCTTTTATTACTTCGTTAACTCGCTTTGCCGTACTCCAGTACAGCCTGCAGCTCGTTGCCTAGTACTAAAAGTAAACTAAACGGCTATAAAATATCTTGATGAAAGCTCCTATCAAGCTGTCTTAGACTTGACAGTAGCCGAGGCAGATAAGGGCTTCGTGGCTCCCAACGTGCGTTCCTTGGCAGATGCCTGGTTATATAGAGATAATGGGAGTGGGAAAGAACTCGACGGGTTCTAAAAGAGTTCCCCTCACTTCCAAATAGTAGGTTCGGGCTAAAATAGTCCACCGGACTATTTTACTCCCACCCCCGCATAGCTCCAACAGTCAGAGTAGTGACTGTTGGAGGTTGGAAATGAAGCGAACTCGTTTGCATCAGTCGTAGAGGTCAGATTTGGAGTGTGTAGCACGAACAAAGCTGCCAATCAACCACTGCGCTGAGATGTTGACTCAAACTTTGAGAAGTGTACTTGCACTAGAACCTTGCCTCCCTATGCCATCTGGGCAGATGAGCAGGTTGTTGGCTTTGCTTTGATTGACATTGATGAGGACATCCAACAATATATGCTCTGGCGGTTTATGATTGGTCAAGAATTTCAGGGGAAAGGCTATGGTCAGGCTGCTTTGGAGGTCGTGATTGATCAAGCAAGAGCTCACCCTGTCTGCAATCATTTGATTGTTGCCTATGTCAAGGGCAACCAAAAGATGGCAAGACTCTTGGAGAAAAATGGTTTTGTCTTAGATCTTGAAGAAGAAAGGGAATTGGTGTTCCGTTTGGAAACGCCTGGGGTCAAGTTTTGAAATCAGCATTGTTAGTCATTGACATTCAAAACCTCCTAGTGGAGGAAAAACCTTATGCCATTGAAGAGCGATTAGCCCTCTGGCAAGATAGCATCACAAAAGCTCGTCAAGCGGGGCTAGAGATTATCTATGTCCGTCAAAATGACGAAGAATTTGCCACAGGCAGTCATGGTTGGGACATCCATCCAGCAGTAGCTCCTTTGGTTGGCGAGAAGATTGTTGACAAGAGGTACAGTTCTGCCTTTAAGGATACGAACTTGCAAGCCTATCTTGATGAGCAAGGGATTGATCGATTGATTGTCATGGGAATGGCGACCAATTTTTGCATTGACACGACGATTAAAGTAGCCTTTGAACTAGGCTACAAGGTAGCAGTGATTCAGGGCGGAACGACAACAGGTTATTCAGGCAAATTGGACGCCAAAGACTTGATTGACCACTACCAAAACATCTGGTCATGGAATTTTGCCCAGGTGGATAAATTAGAAAATATAATTAGAGGATAAGATGAAAGAACTAGATTTAGTAAAAGTTGTGGTCCAGGCTGCTGATGACAAGCGAGCTGAGGACCTTGTTGTAATTGATGTTCAAGGCGTGACCAGCCTGACAGACTACTTTGTGATTGCCAGTTCCATGAACAGTCGCCAGTTGGAGGCTATTGCGGAAAACATCCGTGAAAAGGTAGCGGAAGTTGGGATCAAGGGTAGCCGTGTAGAAGGCGATAGTAACGGTGGCTGGGTCCTATTGGACCTTGGAGGCGTAGTCGTTCATATCTTCTCAGAAGAAATGCGTGACCTCTACAACCTTGAAAAATTATGGCACGAAGGCAGCTTCCTAGAAGTCGCAGAACTTTTAGAAGAGGAGTGAAACAGTTCGGGGAACTGTTTCAGCTGGTCACCCTAAGACTCGAAAATGATCAAAATGAGTTCACTATTATGTGATTAGAAGTGATAGACTTTTTGAAAAAATATGAAAACAGATTTTGATTTGGGTGCACTATTCGAAACTTGAGTCAACATCTCAGCGCAGTGGTTGATTGGCAGCTTTGTTCGTGCTTCCCACTCCAAATCTGACCTAATCAACTGTGCGGGGGCAGGAATACGAACTCTTTTGATTTAAGGAGTTCTTTCCTGCTCCCTTTTTATGAAAGGGAAAATATGGCAACTTATGAAACCTTTGCGGCGGTCTATGATGAAATCATGGATGACAGCTTGTATGATAAATGGACAGATTTTAGCTTGCGGAACTTGCCACAAGACACCAAGACAATTTTAGAATTGGCCTGTGGGACAGGGATTCAGGCTGTGCGTTTTGCTCAAAAGGGTTATGAGGTGACAGGGCTTGACCTGTCCTATGAAATGTTGGAATTGGCCCAGAAAAAAGCAGAAGCTGCTGGTGTCATGATGGAACTGGCCCAAGCAGATATGATGGCTCTGGAAGGTGTTGGAGATTTTGATGCTGTGACTTGTTACTCAGATAGTCTTTGCTACATGGCTGACCAAGAAGCTGTTTTGCGGGTCTTTGAAGGGGTTCACTCTGTTCTCAATCCGGGCGGGACCTTCCTCTTTGATGTTCACTCCATCTATCAAATGGAAGAAGTGTTTGCAGGCTATAGCTACCATGAAAACTACGAGGACTTTGCTTTCGTCTGGGATACCTATGAGGGTGAGCATGAGCATTCGATTGTTCACGAATTGACCTTCTTTGTCAAAGATGAGGACAGCCAAGAGGAGCGGTTTATTCGTCGGGATGAAGTTCATGAAGAGCGGACCTATCCGATTGAAACCTATGTGGAATTATTGAATCAAGCTGGTTTTACATCTGTGGAAGTTTTTGCGGACTTTGAAGATCAAGCTCCGACAGAAACTAGCCAGCGGTGGTTTTTCAAGGCGGTCAAATAATTGATAGAATAAATGTAAAGGAGGAGTATTTTATGAATCCACCTGTATCGAGTGATTATATTTTGCAAGAAGCTAAACCAATTATTGCAGGTTTTTATAATAAATTAAAAAAAGCATATAAAGATTTTGAGTTTAAAAAAGAAGAAGAATTAGGATTGATTTATCAAGATTATCTAGATTATGCTATGAAAAAGTATTCAACAATAAAAACACTTTTATATAAAAATGAAGGTAAATACCTATATAATTTTTATGAACATGTTGATTTAGAGAGTCATTATACTGACAGTATTTCTACAGAGAATACCGAGAATATTTTCACTGCATCTAAAAACATCATTCTTTCAGGTACTGGTGGTATAGGAAAGTCTATGCTAGTGAAACATATTTTTTTAGATCAGATTAATCGTGGTACTTCTGTTCCAGTTTTTATTGAATTAAAATCATTAAATGATTTTAATAATGAAGAAAAGACTCTCATAGATTTTATCTATTCAGAGGTAAGTAACCATCATTTGAAATTATCTCAAGAATACTTTTTAAATACTCTTGAATTTGGTAGGTATACTATTATTTTTGATGGATTAGATGAGGTTATTTCTTCCAAACGCGGATGGTTAGATAATTCAATCAAGAGTTTTGTGAGTCTATATGAAAAAAATAGATACGTTATTTCATCGCGACCATCAGAAGAATTTATTGGTTGGCAATCATTTGTAGAATATAAATTAAAAAGATTAACCAAAAATCAATCTTTAGCACTAATCAATAAGTTGGATTATGATATAAAGATTAAGAAACAATTTGCTAAAGAATTGAAAAATCATCTTTATGATAATCATGAATCTTTTGCGTCCATACCACTTTTATTAACTATTATGTTGATCACTTTTGAAGCAGGAGCATCAATTCCAGATAACTTAACAGATTTTTATAGCCAAGCATTTTATACTCTGTACCAAAGGCATGATGCATCTAAGTCTGGATACAAGAGAGAGTTAAAAGCTAAATTAGCGTTGGAAGAATTTAAAGCTGTTCTATCTTATATCGGTATGAAGACATTTATTAATGGGCAAGTTGATTTCGATGTTAGTGTAGTGAGTGGAATGATTGCAAAATATTCTGAAAAAAATAATATTCAACTGAATAGTGATTATTTTATCCATGATGCTACAAATAGTGCATGTATGATGATTCAAGAAGGGACGAATTTAAAGTTTTCGCATAGATCGTTTCAAGAGTTTTTTGCTGCTCTGGGAATTGTTCAGCTAGATGATAATCTACAATCGAAAATATTAGTTCAATGGGTAAAAGTTGATAGTAATAATGTATCTGCTCATAAAACATTTTTAAATTCGCTATTTTCAATTCAGAAAGAAAGAACATTTAAAAATCTTTGTATTCCTATTATAAAAATGATGGAAACTCAATTTTTTAGCTTAGAAAGCATCGAGAAAATAAATGAGTCATCATTTAAATATTTTACAAGGCACCAGACTAGAGATGGCAAGGAGGAATTAAGATTTCAGTTAACAGAAAGTCATCGCTTTTACTTTAGCTTAGAATTTTTAATTTTTTCAAATTTAGGCATTGACATACTTTCAATCAGTGATTATTTGAAGATGGAGGAGTATGAGAAAAAAATCCTCTTAGGAATGGAGCCAGATGAAAGAAAATATTACGAACAATTTAATGATTTAGAAAAAATTATTTTGAATCAGTGGGTTGAAGAATGGTATTTGAGAAGACATACCTATCTTTTGGACTGGGCGGATGGATATATAAGAAGTGTTACAACTCGTAAAAGAACTCTTCAAAGCCTAATGGAAGAAATTTAATTAAGATGTTTTAAATGATACCAACCAAATAATTATAGGAGCAATATATGACGATTTCCGGTATCGTAGCAGAATACAATCCCTTTCACACGGGGCATAAATACCTGCTGGAACAGGCGGAAGGTTTGAAAATCGTGGTTATGTCTGGCAATTTTATGCAACGGGGTGAGCCAGCCATTGTGGATAAGTGGACACGGGCTCAGATGGCTTTGGAACATGGGGCAGATCTTGTTGTTGAGATGCCCTTTTTGGTGTCGGTCCAGTCGGCTGACCATTTTGCCAAGGGAGCAATCAGCATTTTACACAGGCTAGGTGTGGAAAAACTGTTTTTCGGTACGGAAGAAATGCTGGATTACCAGAAAATTGCGGATATCTATGTGGATAAGTCGGAAGAGATGGAAAATTTTGTGAAAAACTTGCCAGACAATCTCTCTTATCCACAGAAGACTCAGGCCATGTGGCAGGAGTTTGCTGGGCTGACCTTCACAGGTGATACGCCCAATCATATTCTGGGCTTGGCTTACGCCAAGGCGGTGGCTGGGACAGGTATTCAGCTCTGCCCTGTTCAGCGGCAGGGGGCTGGTTTTCACTCGGAAGAGGTGGAAACGACCTACGCCTCGGCGACGGCTATCCGCAAGGGTGCTGACCAGTTGGACTTGGTGCGTGACTTTTTACCGTCTGCCAGTCTCTTTGAAGAGGCGACCAAGGTAAGCTGGAGAAATTATTTTCCCCTGCTCCGCTACCAGATTGCGACCCACCGAGATCTCAGTCAGGTCTTTCAGGTCAACGAAGAACTAGCCAGTCGTATCCGCTCTGCCATTGGGAGCGCAGCGACCGTGGAGGAGTTAGTGGATGCTGTTGCGACCAAGCGCTACACTAAGGCGCGGGTGCGGCGGGTGCTGACCTACATCTTGGTCAATGCAGTGGAAGCTCCCTTGCCAGATGCGGTCCATGTCCTAGGCTTTTCGGCTCGAGGCCAGGCCTATCTCAAGACGGTCAAGGAGCGAGTGGGCTTGGTGACGCGGATCGGAAAAGAGCCTTGGGATAGCCTGACCCAGCAGGCGGATGCGGTCTATCAACTGGGCGCTAACGCAATAGCAGAGCAGACCTACGGGCGCGTGCCGGTGAGGGTGGAAAAATGAATAGGAGTTGAAATCAAGAGAAAATAGGAAGTTTTTGTAGTTGACTTGAAAATATTCCTATTTTTTTTGTATAATTTAAGTAGCAAATTCAAAGGACATAAATCATGAAAAATTGGATGGACTATTTTAAGCCTCACATTATAGATAGGGGCTACAGTTTGTTTTTAGATGACGCTGTTCAAGGGCTTGAAGAGACAGGTGAGGGCTACTCTGCACATGTCATTGGTAGTCAAGTCTATCAGGTGGAGATTGACTTGGAGCATGGTCAGCTAGTCAGTATGTGGTGTGAGTGTCCCCATGCTCAGGAGATGAACCACTGTAAGCATATGGCTGCAGTCTTGTTTGCCATTTCGGAGTTGGAGGGTCAGCCAGTTGTCAAGGGAAAGGATGTGTCACTTGCCCAGCTCTTGGATAAACTGACAGTTGAGCAGCTACGGGATTTTATTCTTGAATTGGCTCAAGAAGATAGGGAACTGGCTAATCGAATTCAGCTGCGTTTCTCTGCCCAGTTAACTTCACAGCAAGTGGAAAATGTGAAAAAGGAAATCAGAGATCTGGGGCTTCCTTTTGAGGACAGGCGTACGGGCTATATCGAGTATAGGCAGACTAGGGATTACGAACGGGCCGTGGAAAAGGCCATGCATCAGTATCTCCAGCCTTTGCTAGATAGGTGTGAGTATGAGAGTTTCTTGGCTGTATCAGATGCCTTCTATCATCAGATTTGCCAACAAGAGTTGGATGATTCCAATGGAACAACTGGTAGTCTACTTTATAGCCTTGCTGGCTACTGGCAGCATTTATTGACTGTAGCTCCGGATAAGATTGCCCAAGAATTACTAGACTGGTGCTTAGGACAGCTAAGTGGCTATGAGGTTGCAGAGGATCTTCTCATGGAATTTGTGGAAATGGAGTTTCAAGAAGAAACCTTCCTTGAGCAGAAATTGACCTATTTTCAAGCGGTCTTGCAGGCGATAGAAGAAGGAGACAAGTCCTCTTGGTCATGGAAATTCCGTCGTGATCGATTTGCCATGCTCTGTTACAGGTTGTTGGTTCAGTTGGGCTCTAGTGAGGCAGACTTGCTGACCTTCCAGGCCAATCATTGGGAGGTTGCAGAGCTTCGTAAACTGGCCATTGCTCAGGCTGTAGCAAATCAGCAGCTAGACCGGGCAGTTCACCTCTTACAGGAAAGTAAGCGATTGGATGCCCAGTATAGAGGATTGGTGTCGGATTATAGCCAGCAGCTACGGGACATCTATCGTTCTCAGGGGCGGGATGACAAGGTGAGAGAAGAACTCCTGGAGATGATTTTCTCAGCTGGTGATACTGACTTGGAACTGATAGAGGAGTTACGGGACTATGTTTCTAGGGAAGAATGGCAGAGCTACTTAGATGATTTGCTGGAGGATCGTCGTTTCCAGTCACAGCAGTTGAAGTTGTTGCAATTGGCAGACCGACCGCAGGAATTATTGGACCGCATAAGAGCAAGTTACTGGGTCTTAGAAAATTTGGACCGGTTCGAGGACTACTTATCAGAGAAACTGCCTGAGCAATTACGAGATACCTACGCCCAAGCTGTCAGTCAGCAGATGGAGGCGGCTAGTAGTCGAAGTCGCTATCGTCAGTTGGCAGGGTATTTGGTAAAAATTGCAGGTTTACCTGATGGAAAAGTAGTGAGTGAAAGTCTTCGCACCTCGTGGAAAGTCCAGTATCCGCGACGCAAAGCCATGATAGAGGAATTAGATGCAGTGAGGTGGTAGGATATGGCAGTTTGGTTTCGAGATGTGGTCGATGCATTGCAGATGCTGAGTCAAGATGACAGGTACTATTATGATAGTCACTTAGATGCATTAGTCTACCTGTCTGTTGAGGATAGGGGACTCGAAGCCCGTGATGGTTTAGAAGAAGAGATTGAGGAGGATGTGATGGGACGGTTTGTACGGCTGCCGACCTATTATGACTTCAATCCCTACACATTTATGGAGCGTTATGTTTATCATTTGCCTGATGGTGACTTGTCTGACCACCTGTCTCGAGCCATTCGAGGTCGCGGTGCCTTTGGGCGTTTTAAGAGTGAGCTAGAGAGATGTGAACGCTTGGAAGACTGGTACGCATTTGAGGCACAATGCTACGAAGAACTTGTACTGGACTGGTGTCAAGAAAATGAGATTGCTATTGTGGATAACCAGTTGAAGAAAATCTAATATTTCCCTTGACTCTCACCTTACGTTATCCCTTATACTGGTCATAGAGAGGGGGGTTACATGAACGAAAAATGGACGGTAAAGCAGGTTAGTCAGCTGACGGGACTGACGGTGCGGACCTTGCACCACTATGATCAGATTGGTTTGCTCAAACCAGCCTTTGTGGCAGGCAATGGCTATCGTTACTATAATCAGGAGAACTTGGCTCGTCTGCAAGAAATTCTATTATTTCGAGAATTGGATTTTCCTCTCAAAGATATTCAGCAGCTTCTGGATGTGACGGAAGTCAATCGTCAGCAGGTCTTGCGGGACCATATCACCCTTTTAGAGCTCAAAAGGGAACGGCTGGATCGCATCATCAATCACGCCAGATTGCTCACAGAAAAAGGAGGAGAAGTCATGGCTTTTCACGCATTTGACAGCAGTCAACTAGAAGCCTACAAGGCGGAGGCAAAGGAGCGGTGGGGGAATACCTCAGCCTTTGCGGAATTTGAAGAGAAATACGATGCCAGTAAGAACCGGGTGTTTGCCCAAGAGATGCAGGCTATTTTTGAGGTTTTTGGAAAAATGCAGAGCTTAGAAGTCAGTCATCCAGATGTGCAGGCTCAGGTAGCGAACTTGCAGGCCTATATTACAGAAAATTTCTACACCTGCACCAAGGAAATCTTGCAAAATCTAGGTCTTATGTATGTTGAAGATGAACGATTTTCAGCCAACATAGACCGAGCAGGTGGACCAGGCACAGCAGCTTTTGTCAGTCAGGCAATAGCGATTTATTGTCAAGAATAAATAAGGAAAGTCTAGTGAGAACTAGGCTTTTTTATGTTCATCTTGGCTATGTATATATCAATTTAATTATAACTTGGAGGTACATTGCTAAATTTTAAAATATTAGAAACCAAAGGAAACGAATATATATATGCATGAGTGATTTCGTGGCACAAATAAAACATTATTATTTTTTTATGATTGAGTAAAAATACTTGACAAAATCGATTGCTATACTAGTATAGCAGGGCTTGACACTACGGGCAAGCCCTTCCTAATTAGCGTTAAAAGTAATTATGAACAAGGGGAATAATTAATGTTTTACACTTATAAAATGGGTATATCTGCTGAGGAACATGATTCATTTGTAAAGCAATCACCACAGGCTAACCTGTTGCAGAGTAGTCAGTGGGCAACCGTAAAAAGTGAGTGGCGAAATGAGAGACTAGGCTTTTTTAAAGATGGGAAATTAGTGGCAGTTGCTTCTCTTCTTATCAGAAGGTTGGTAGTACCATTTGGTTTTACGATGATTTATATACCAAGAGGTCCTGTAATGAATTATGAAGATGCTGAATTAGTATCATTTGTATTTAAGTCTATAAAAGAATTTGCCCTTCGAGAACGCAGTGTTGTTATAAAATTCGATCCATTTATTCGACTATCTAGTAAAACTATAACAGGAGATAGGGAAGAGGAATTAAATGTACTTGCCGTCAAAGATAGGATTGTTGATTTGGGAGGTATTTGGTCTGGTCGAGTGCAGACCATGTCGGCTACAATCCAACCTACTTGTCATGCAGTATTATATAGCGAATCCTTCTCAGAGGAATCACTAAATAAACGAGTTCGACAAAATATTCGGTCGGCGCGTAATAAAGGTATTGAGATTCGAATTGGTCGTGAGGAGTTGTTAAGAGATTTTTCAGAGCTATTAAAAAAGACTGAGGAGCGCAAATCTATTCGCTTGCGGGGGAGGGAGTATTATCAAAAAATATTGAATGCCTATCCAGAAAATTCTTATATTGTAGTTGCCTATTTGGATTTAGCAGAGAGATATGAACAGTTATCTTATCTTGAAGAAAAATTAGTAAAAGAAGCCATGACCTTCACATCCACTACAAGACAATCGAAGATTGAAAATTATAAAAAAGAAACCCGAAGAATAAATACAGAATTAGAAATGATAAATTCTCTGACTCGTAACGGGAGTAAGTTAGTTCCATTGGCTGGTACTTTGACAATTAATTTTGCAGGAACATCTGAAAATATCTATGCTGGTATGGATGAAAAGTTTAAACATTATCAGCCTGCTTTACTAACATGGGTGGAGACAGCAAAGTATGCTTTCGAACGAGGTGTGAAATGGCAAAATTTAGGAGGAATAGAGCCAACTTTAGACGGAGGCCTTTATCACTTTAAATCACATTTGAATCCAGTAGTAGAAGAGTATATTGGGGAATTTGACCTTATTGTTTCGCCAATATTATATAAGATTTTTCAAGTTTTACTGGAAATTAGAAAAAAATTAAGGAAGAAAAAATAATGGCTTTTTGTCAAATAACTAAAGAAGAATTTTTAAAGCATTGTGAACAAGTAAATGAAAAATCATTTTTTCAATCTGTTGAAATGGCTGGATTACTATCCAAGCGAGGATACGATGTTCGTTATGTTGGTTTTAAAAATTCACAATCAGAGATCGTTATTTCTACTTTGCTTTTCTGTAAGAAGATGGCTGGTGGTTTGTATATGGAATTGAATTCTGGACCGCTGGTTACCGATGATGCTTATTTAGAGGAATTTTATCAATCTTTAAAAAACTATGCTAAGCGTGAAGGCGTACTTGAATTGGTGGTCAAGCCTTCCCAAGCCTATCAACTCTTTGATAGTGTAGGGAGTCCAATTAGTGAAGCAGATACTCAACTAATTGAGAAGCTGGTGCAAGTTGGATTTAAACATGATGGCTTACAAACAGGTTATCCAAATGGAGAGCCTGTTTGGCATTATGTGAAGGATTTGCAAGGGTATTCAACAACGTCGTTATTGCAATCCTACAATAAAAATAGTAAACGAAACATAAAAAATTCAGAAAGTTACGGTATCAGGATTCGTAGCATCAATCATAAGGAGCTTTCAGCTTTCAAAAAAATAATTGAGGAAACTGGAGCTAGACAAGGCTTTGAAGATAGAGATAGTGGTTACTATAACAGTCTTTTTGAAAGCTTTGGTACACAGGCAGATTTTTTAGTTGCAGAACTTGACCCGAAAGCCAGTCTAAAGCAAATTGAAAAGGAAATAGAAACAAGTGATAGAAATTCAAAACAGTATGCACAGCAAGTGCAGAAATTGTTGAAAAAACAGGAGGTGGTTCAAAATATTTTAAATCAAACTCAGACAGCTCCTATTTTTTTGGCATGTGCACTGATAATCTATGATGTGAATGAGGCAACTTATCTTTTTGGTGGCTCATATTCAGAGTTTCAAAGCCTATCTGCACCTTTCTTACTTCAATATGAGGCGATGCAACGTGCAATAAAACGAAATCTTAATCGTTATAATTTCCTTGGTATTCAAGGGATATTCGACAGCTCAGATGGTGTTCTTCGATTTAAACAGAACTTTAATGGTTACATTTTGAGAAAAGCTGGTACTTTTCGCTATTATCCTCATCCTATAAAGCATAAAATAATTCAAATTATCAAAAAAATAGTAAAATAATACTATATACTTTATCGAAAGAGGTTCCCATGATTCAACCTATTATGAAGGATATTTTCTTCCTACAGCAGAAATCTGAGCCTGCGACTCAGCTAGATGTGCAGGTCGGTCAGGATTTGCAGGACACTTTAGCAGCTAACGCTCACGCTTGTGTGGGCATGGCGGCCAACATGATTGGCGTCAAAAAGCGGATTATCATCGTCAACATGGGCTTCACCAACCTGGTCATGTACAATCCCGTCCTCATCAGCAAGGCCAAGCCTTATAAGACTGAGGAGGGTTGCCTGTCGCTGGAAGGTACCCGCCCGACGACACGCTATCAGGAGATTGAAGTGGAGTTTTTTGATGTTTCATGGAAAAGGCAGAGCCTAAAGCTGACAGACTTCCAAGCTCAGATTGTTCAGCATGAACTAGATCATTTGGAAGGGATTATCATCTAGTAGTTACCGAATCTACCGTCAGGTAGATTCAGATTGAAGACAAAGTCCTTGGAACACAAGTTTCCAAGGGCTTTTCTTTGTGCAAAGTCGTATAAAAGAGCTAAGAAGAGTTGTGAGGTATTTCCTATGTTTCGCAAAGAAAAATCAGATTATAATCGACGCCAATATGGTTTCTATACGATAGAAGAATTAGTCCCAGAGGATCACTTTCTTCTACAAGTGGACTCAGAGGTTGATATTGACTTTGGCATGTTTAAATATCAAAAAAATGGTGAAATGGATAGCGAATATCCCTTTTTATTTTGTTCTAAATCCGGTTTTTGGTGGAATAACAGATGATAAAGCAAATAATTTCGAAAATACAACAAAAAGACAAACGCCAAAAATGACATTTGTCTATGTTCTGGCACGCCAAACGCATGAAGAAAATTTTGTTTTCGGAAAACGCGCTTTCATATTTTATACAGTTTTTTAGCAAAAATTTATGCTACAATTAGTCTGAATTTGAGGAATTATTCATGACTAAATGTAAAAACCGTAAAAATAAATTGAAAAAATGCATGTAACAAGAAAATGGTTACATGCATTTTCTTCATGCGTACGACGTGATGTTCTGGAACTTTGTATTGAATATAGTATGATAAAGTGTTATAATAACTACTGTATAGGTTGTTATACACAGGTCATGGACCTAATCCGTTTACTTAAAAAAGAAAGGAAATCTAGGTGATGGAAAATATCGTTGTTTCAATTTTTCATGTTGAAAGTGAGGCTTTTCAAGCATTTTCAGAATTAAAACAATTTGGTCAAACTGAAAATACAAAATTAGCCCAAGTTTCAATTGTGAAAGCTGAGGATGGAATCGTTAAAGTGAAGGACAGCTTTGATTTAATGAATTCTGTAGGGAGCGATTATTTCGAAGGCGGTCTCATAGGCAGTCTCATTGGAATTTTAGGTGGCCCGCTTGGAGTTCTCTTTGGTTTTGTAGCTGGTGGCCCGCTTGGAGCTTCCATTAGTTTAGATAAAGAATTGGCTAAATCGGAGCTAATTACAACCGTTAGTGAAAAATTGACTAACGGGGAGGTCGCTATTATTGCACTTGTGCAAGAAAATGATGAATCTGTTTTAAATGGTATTTTTGAGAAATATCAGACTATTATTGCAAGATGGGATGTTGCGACTGTTTCAGCAGAAGTAGAATCAGCCCTCAAAATTCAACAAGATCTAGCTCATCAGGCTAAAGCACGTTTAATTGCGGATAAAAAAGAAGCCCGTCATGAAAAATTTGACAAGCTAAAAGCTGACATTAAAGAAAAATTTGACAAGCTAAAAGCTGACATTAAAGAAAAACTTTAAAAAAAGAATTAGCTTTCAGATTGAAGACAAAGTCCTTGGAACACAAGTTCCCAAGGGCTTTTCTTTGTATAACGTCGTATAATAGAGGCAGGAAGACTAGCTAATATGTAGAGGGAGAATCGCTATGTTACACAAAGAAAATACAGACTATAATCGCGGTCAATTTGGTTTCTACAGTTTAGAAGACCTTGTTCATCAAGATCATCTCCTTCGTCAAATAGAGGAAGCTATTGACTTCTCCTTTATCTATGACTTAGTCGCAGATAGCTATAGCGATGATACAGGGCGTCCTAGTCTTGACCCTATTCTGCTCATTAAAATTCCAATTCTTCAGTGTCTCTTCGGCATTCGTTCCATGCGTCAAACCATTAAGGAAATCGAAGTCAACACTGCCTACCGTTGGTTTCTTGGTCTTCGACTGGATGATAAGGTGCCTCATTTCACTACCTACGGAAAGAATTATGTCCGTCGTTTCCAAGATAAACAGGTCATTGAAGGTATTTTCTCCCATATCTTAGGGCTCTGTGTCAATGCGGGCTTCATAGACCCTACAGAAATTTTCATTGACGGTACCCATATCAAGGCTGCGGCGAATAACCGTAAATTCATCAATCGTGAAGTTGAAAAGCAAGCCAAGTTTATGAGTGACCAGCTAGAGATTGAAATCAATGTTTGTCTTCATTCTGAATCTACCGTCAGGTAGATTTTTTTATCAAAAAGTCAAAAAAGGTCAAACAAAACTATTGACTTTTACTGACCAATGATGTAAAATAAGACTCGTAAGATAAAGGTCCTTACAAATTCTTTGGACAAAAGGTCAGTTTAGGTCAAACGAGAAGGGTTTGACTTACTCTTGAACCTATTGATCAGTAAAAGACAAACTTCTAAGGAGGTTAATATGAAAGACAGGATTATACCCTACTAGCGTCATTTAGTTTATCTTTTATTACTGCAGCGAATAAGGAAACTTCGTTTCCTTATCTCCAACTCCAAATAATTTCATGATTATTTGAACTCGCTTGCCGTACCTTACGAATTTTACTTACTATCGTAAGTGCGATTTCCAAGCTTTAATAGTCCGCTGGACTATTGAAGCTATCTGCAGCTTTTGATGCGAACTTTGTTCGCTCTATTTCCCACCTCCAAAGGTTCCCCAAACCTTTAGAGCTAGTACTAAAAGTAAACTAAAAGACTATATCAAAAAGTCAAAAAAAGTCAAACAAAACCATTGACTTTTACTGATCAATGGTGTAAAATAAGATTCGTAAGGTAAAGGACCTTACGAATTCTTTGAACAAAAGGTCAGTTTAGGTCAAACGAGAAGGGTTTGACTTACTCTTGGACCTATTGGTCAGTAAAAGACAAACTTCTAAGGAGGTTAATATGAAAAACAGGATTATATCCTACTAGCTATTTATTCAAAACAAAGGTCAGAAAAAGTCAAAAATAAATAAAACTTAAACGAGGTAAAAACTATGAACAACAATTTCAATAACTTTAACAATATGGACGATATTTTCAATCAACTCATGGGCAACATGGGAGGTTACAGCACAGAGCGTCGCCGTTATTCTATCAATGGGCGAGAAGTAACACCGGAGGAATTTGCCATTTACCGTCAGACTGGTCGCCTGCCACAGACAGAAGAAGCGGCTCAAATCCAGGCTAAAGGTCAGATAAAGTCAGACGGAATTCTGGCAAAACTTGGTCGCAATTTGACACAAGATGCACGTGAAGGTAAGTTGGATCCAGTCATTGGACGAAATAAGGAAATTCAAGAAACATCTGAAATTCTGGCTCGCCGTACCAAGAACAATCCTGTTCTGGTCGGTGATGCGGGTGTTGGTAAAACTGCGGTAGTAGAAGGCTTGGCTCAAGCCATTGTCAACGGCGATGTGCCCGCTGCCATTAAGAACAAGGAAATCATCTCCATCGACATTTCAGGCTTGGAAGCTGGGACTCAGTATCGTGGAGCTTTTGAGGAAAATGTGCAAAATCTTGTGGATGAAGTCAAAAAAGCTGGTAATATCATTCTCTTCTTTGATGAGATTCATCAGATTTTGGGAGCTGGTAGCACTGGTGGAGACTCAGGTTCCAAGGGCTTAGCAGATATTCTCAAACCAGCCCTGTCACGTGGAGAGTTGACCGTCATTGGTGCGACCACGCAAGACGAGTACCGCAATACCATTCACAAAAATGCTGCTCTGGCTCGTCGTTTCAATGAAGTCAAGGTTAATGCTCCGTCCGCAGAAGATACCTACCAGATTTTGAAAGGGATTAAGCCGCTCTACGAAGCTCATCACAATATTGAATTGCCAGATGAGGTTTTGAGAGCTGCGGTTGATTATTCCGTCCAATATATTCCACAACGTAGCTTGCCAGACAAGGCCATTGACTTGATTGATGTGACCGCTGCTCACTTAGCTGCACAACATCCTGTGACAGATATTCAGGCTTTGGAGGCAGAGATTGAACAGGCTAAAGCTTTGCAAAGTCAAGCAGCTGAAAAAGAAGATTACGAAACAGCACTCAATGAAAAAGTCCGCATCGACAAGCTCCAAGAAAAAATTGACAACCACACGGAGCAACAGAAAGTGGTAGCGACTGTTAATGATGTGGCTCAGGCGGTTGAGCGAATGACAGGAATTCCAGTTTCACAAATGGGAGCTTCTGACATTGAACGACTCAAGGAATTGAAACATCGCCTGGAGACAAATGTAATTGGTCAAGACGATGCGGTGGAAGCAGTATCTCGTGCTATTCGTCGGAATCGTGCAGGTTTTGATGACGGCAACCGTCCAATTGGTTCCTTCCTCTTTGTCGGTCCGACAGGTGTGGGTAAGACAGAGTTGGCAAAACAGTTAGCGCTAGACTTGTTTGGTAACAAAGATGCCATTATTCGTTTGGATATGTCTGAATACAGTGATCGGACAGCTGTTTCCAAGCTGATTGGTACCACAGCGGGTTATGTTGGTTATGATGACAATTCCAATACTCTTACCGAGCGTGTCCGCCGCAATCCTTACTCCATTGTCCTCTTGGATGAGATTGAAAAGGCAGACCCACAAGTGATTACCCTCCTTCTGCAAGTGCTAGATGATGGTCATTTGACAGACGGACAGGGCAACCAAGTCAATTTCAAAAATACCCTTGTCATTGCGACTTCAAATGCAGGTTTTGGTTATGGAATGCCAGAAGTTGAAGAAAATCAAGACATCATGGACCGCATCGCACCATTCTTCCGTCCGGAGTTCCTTAACCGTTTCAACGCTGTTATCGAATTCAAACACTTGAGCAAAGAAGACCTCAAGGCAATCGTGGATTTGATGTTAGCCCAGGTCAATAAGACCCTAGCTAAAAAAGGTATTCACTTAGAAGTGACTGAGGCAGCCAAAGAGTTCTTGATGGAAGAAGGCTATGATCAGGCTATGGGAGCTCGTCCATTGCGCCGTGTGATTGAAAATCAGATTCGAGACAAGGTTACGGATTACTATCTAGATCACCTAGATGTGACAAACTTGTTGGCTGATGTAGTGGAAAATGAGATTCAAATCAGCGAGCAAACCTTTTCATAAAATAATCGAATAATATTGAAATTCTGGGTTAAAATGCTCAGAATTTCTTCTTTTGTTTAATGGTAACAAGAGCAGTAGAACGCGCATTTATAGGAAGGAGATTTTGAGCAGTTTTACGTAAAAGTTTTAAAAAAATTGTATAAATCCTTGACAAATGCAAACGTTTGCGTTAAACTATCATTGTAATCGAAAGAAAGGAAAACGTTTTTATGGCGAATCGTACCAGTGGAATTTTAATGCATATTACCTCACTTCCAGGTAAGTTTGGTATCGGTACTTTTGGAAAGCCTGCCTATGACTTTGTAGATTTCTTGGTCGAAACCAAGCAGACCTACTGGCAGCTCCTTCCTCTCACAACGACAAGTTACGGAGATTCACCTTATCAATCATTTTCTGCCATTGCAGGAAATACCCATTTAATTGATTTTGATTTGTTGGCAGAAGAAGATTTATTGGCCAACTTTGACTACCAAGATGTGAATTTTGGGGACAATCCAGAAAAAGTAGACTACGCCTTGATCTATGAGGCTCGCCGTCCGATTTTGGAAAGAGCCGTTAAAAACTTCTTGAGTGATGACAAGCGTAAAGCAGCCTTTCAAGAGTTTGAAAAAGCCAATTCGTCATGGTTAAATGACTATGCGGAATTCATGGCTATTAAAGAACACTTTGGAAACAAGGCCCTACAAGAGTGGGATGACAAGAAAGTTGTTGCTCGAAATGAAGAAGCTCTTGAAAAATACCGCTTGGAATTGGCAGACCAAATTGATTACTTTAAAGTCACTCAATATTTCTTCTTTAGCCAGTGGAAACAGCTAAAAGAATATGCCAATCAAAACCACATTAAGATTATCGGAGACATGCCAATTTATGTTTCTGCTGATAGTGTGGAAGTTTGGACCAAGCCACAGCTCTTCAAATTAGATAGCGAGCGCAAGCCGCTTTATGTGGCAGGTGTGCCAGCAGATAATTTCTCTGCAGATGGCCAGCTTTGGGGCAACCCACTCTACGATTGGGAGCAACATGAAAAAACTGGCTACAACTGGTGGATCTACCGCATTCACGAGAGTTTCAAACTTTACGATGTCTTGAGAATTGACCACTTCAAAGGCTTCTCAGATTACTGGCAGGTAGCAGGAGATGCTAAAGTTGCCAAGGTTGGTACTTGGGAGCCAGGTCCAGGCTACAATCTCTTCAAGGCGGTCAAGGAAACCCTCGGCGACTTGCCAATTATTGCAGAGGATCTAGGAAATATTGATGCCAAGGCTCGTAAGTTGCTTGCAGATTGCGGCTATCCAGGAATGAAGATTCTAGAATTTGGCTTCTTCGATGTGACAGGGAGAAGCATTGACATCCCACACCGTTGCGTACCAAACTCAGTCGCCTACACAGGCACACACGATAACGAGGTGGTCAATGGTTGGTATAACAATCTAGAGCCTGAACAACAGGAGTTTGTAGATGCCTATACCAACAGAAAGCCGATTGAACCAGTGACCCAAGCCATGCTTCGAACACTCTTTGCCACTGTCAGCGACACAGCTATTGCGACCATGCAAGATGTTCTTGACTTGGGCGAAGAAAGCCGCATGAACATGCCTTCAACTGTCGGAGGCAACTGGGAATGGCGAATGAAAGCTGAAGATTTAACCCAGGAACGCAAAGACTTCTTAGTCAAAATGACAACACTATATCAACGAGGAAATGAAAATCATGATTAACTTTACAACATTTGCAGAAACAAATACTTCGAAAAAATTAGCTGATTTAACAAACGAAGAAATCTATCTTCAATTGTTAAACTACGTAAAAGAAGCTGCAGCGACAAAACCAAAAAACACTGGTAAACGCAAGGTTTACTACATCTCAGCAGAGTTCCTTATCGGTAAACTCTTGTCAAACAACTTGATCAACTTGGGTGTTTACAAGGACATTCAGGCAGAATTGGCAGCAGCTGGCAAGTCTTTGGCACAGGTTGAAGACGTGGAACCAGAACCTTCACTTGGTAATGGTGGTCTTGGCCGTTTGGCATCATGTTTTGTGGACTCTATGTCAACACTTGGTATCAACGGTGAGGGTGTTGGTCTCAACTACCACTGTGGTCTCTTCAAGCAAGTCTTCAAGGATAACCAACAAGTTGCAGAGCCAAACTTCTGGATTGAAAATGATTCTTGGTTGATTCCAACAGATATCAGTTATGACGTGCCATTTAAAAACTTCACGTTGAAATCTAAGTTAGATCGTCTTGATATTCTTGGCTATAAAAAAGAAACCAAGAACTACCTTAACTTGTTTGACATCGAGTCTGTCAACTATGACTTGATTACAGATGGTATCTCATTTGACAAGACAGACATCAAAGAAAACTTGACCCTCTTCTTGTACCCAGATGATTCAGACAAGAATGGTGAATTGCTCCGCATTTACCAACAATACTTCATGGTATCAAACGCTGCTCAGCTTTTGATTGACGAAGCGATCGAGCGTGGGTCAAACTTACATGACTTGGCAGACTACGCCTATGTGCAAATCAACGATACTCACCCATCAATGGTGATTCCTGAGTTGATTCGTCTTTTGACTGAAAAACATGGTATTGAATTTGCGGAAGCTGTTGCGATTGTTAAGAATATGACTGGTTACACAAACCATACAATCTTGGCAGAAGCGCTTGAAAAATGGCCACTTGAGTTCCTTGAAGAAGTAGTCCCACACCTAGTTGGTATTATTAAAGAGTTGGATGCCCTTATTCGTGCAGAAATCAAAGACCCAGCAGTCCAAATCATTGATGAATCAGGTCGTGTACACATGGCTCACATGGATATCCACTTCTCTAACTCAGTGAACGGTGTAGCTGCGCTCCATACAGAAATTCTTAAAAACTCTGAATTGAAAGCTTTCTACGAGCTTTACCCAGAAAAATTCAACAACAAAACAAATGGTATCACCTTCCGTCGTTGGTTGGAATTTGCTAACCCAGACCTTGCTGATTACATCAAAGAATTGATTGGTGATGAGTATTTGACAGATGCGACGAAACTTGAGAAACTGCTTGCCTTTGCAGATGACAAGGAAGTTCATGCTAAGTTGGCGGAAATCAAACACAAGAACAAGTTGGCTCTTAAACGTTACCTCAAAGATAACAAGGGTATCGAATTGGACGAAAACTCTATCATTGATACACAAATCAAACGTTTCCACGAGTACAAACGCCAACAAATGAATGCCTTGTATGTTATCCATAAATACCTTGAAATCAAGAATGGTAACCTTCCAAAACGTAAAATCACTGTTATCTTCGGTGGTAAAGCAGCCCCAGCTTATATTATCGCTCAAGACATCATTCATTTGATTCTTTGCTTGTCAGAGTTGATCAATAATGATCCAGAAGTAAATAAATACCTCAATGTTCATTTGGTTGAAAACTACAATGTAACTGTTGCTGAAAAACTCATCCCTGCGACAGATATTTCTGAGCAAATCTCATTGGCTTCTAAAGAAGCATCAGGTACTGGTAACATGAAATTCATGCTCAACGGTGCTTTGACACTTGGTACTATGGACGGTGCCAACGTTGAGATTGCGGAGTTGGTTGGCATGGACAATATTTACATATTTGGTAAGGACTCAGATACTATTATCGACTTGTACGACAAGGCTGGTTACGTATCTGCAGACTACTACAATGGTGATGCCAACATCAAACGTGCGGTAGACTTTATCGTCAGCGATGAAGTGCTTGCCCTCGGTAATGAAGAGCGTCTAGGTCGCTTGCACCATGAATTGATTTCTAAAGACTGGTTCATGACCTTGATTGACTTGGCTGAATACATCGAAGTAAAAGAGCAAGTCTTTGCAGACTACGAAGATCAAGATTCATGGAACAAGAAAGTTGTTCACAACATCGCCAAAGCAGGATTCTTCTCATCTGACCGTACTATTGAACAGTACAACCAAGATATCTGGCACAGTAACTAATTGAATTCCAACAATTAGTAGGAAAGTTGATTGAACCACTCCAAAACTTATCAGATCAATTCTTCCTATGTGTTGAAGAATAAAAAACTATCAGTTTTTACCATTATTGGTGCTCTCCTTAGTATATAAATGCAAAGAATGTCTCTGCAAAAAAGCGGAGACATTCTTTTTATAACTATAAAATTCTAGAAGTTTTGTACACTTGGTCGAAAAAATCGAAAGTTTCCTTTTACCGTTTCGCCATAGAAACAAAGCTAACTTTGTCTGGACGGTAACTAATTGTTCCATACTGGAAAGCTTGACCATTTGAAAGATAGGTGATACTAGTGACCACGACGACCATGTCATAGTCTCCTAAGTCCATCAATTGTTTTTCTTCTTCGTTTGCAAAACGGAAGGAGATTTCACGTCTGGAATGAGAAATTGTTAAATGGAGTTCTTCTTCTAAGTAGCGGTAAATAGAGCTTTCGGCAATTTCTTTGCTGAGATAAGGGACGACCCTACGGTCGAAATAGGAAATGTCATATTCCAACCGCTCACCATCAATTGTCCGTACCCGACTCACTCGATAGAAATCTACCTTATCATCAACTTCGAAAGTTGACATTAAATCTTCTTGACCTTGAATAATATAAAGCGAAGTAAGCTGGGTCTGAATTTGGTGCTGTGATTTTTTGTTCAATTCGCCCGCTGTTTTAATTTCAGAAAGATACTGGTCCTTCATTAGACCATGTTCGATAACAATAGAAGATTTCCCCTGTTTCTTTTGAATATAACCATCCATTTCAAGAAGAGATAGTGCTTTGCGAATGGTGTCCTTGGAGTAAGAATACACTTCCATTAATTCATTTTCTGTCGGTAGGGCCTGTCCAGTTGACCAAACCTGCTCTTCGATTTTTTTCTTAATATCTTGATAAACTTTTTTATACTTACTCATAGTTTCCTGTCTTTCTACCCATTAGTGTATCATAAAAGAGCCAGAAAGGGGCAATACATCTATTTTATTTAGTAGAACACACGACTTTTACGTAAAAGTTTAAAATATTACGGAAAAGTTATTGACTAATGCAAACGTTTACGTTATACTATTTCTATAAAAAGAAAACGGTTACGCATTTTCAGAGAGAGGGGGAGCAATGAAATTACTAACAATTAATGTCCATGCCTGGTTAGAAGAAAGGCAGGATGAAAAACTAGATATTTTAGCCCAAACAATAGCCGAAAAGGCTTATGATGTCATCGCTCTTCAAGAAGTCAATCAGCTCATAACTGCTGATTTGGTAACGAAAGACTTGAAGGCGGATAATTATGGCTTGATTTTATTAGAAAAATTAAGAGCCTTGGGACAATTTGACTATTCATATTATTGGAGTAACTCACATATCGGCTACGATAAGTACGAAGAAGGGATTGCCTTTCTTACCAAGTTGCCAGTTTATGAAGTGGATCCATTTTATTGTAGTCAGAATAAATCTGTTGATTCCATCCTATCACGAAAAATTATGGGCTTGACGGTCTTCTATCAAGACCAGTTGATTGACCTGTATTCTTGTCACATCAATCTTCCGGGGAGTGAAGAGGAAGACCAGCTTGATAACATTCGTACGATTGTGGAACGGACTGGCAATAGACGTTTTAAGATTCTCATGGGAGATTTTAATACCGATGCCTTCTCAGATCGAGAGGCCTACGAAGCGATTACAGAGCTTGGACTTTATGATTCATACAATCTAGCGATGGAAAAAGACCAGGGGATTACGGTTGAAAAGGCTATTGATGGCTGGGCTGGTCACAGTCAGGAAAAACGATTGGATTACATTTTCTTAAATCAGAAAAAGGAAGTTTTATCCAGCTTAGTGATTTTCAATGGAGAGAATCGTCCGATTATTTCAGACCATTTTGGTGTGGAAGTTGAAATTAATGTATAAAATGGCACAGAGCCAAAAAATAAAGGAGAAAAAATGAAAAAATTTCTTAGTTTCGAATTTTGGCAAAAATTCGGTAAGTGTTTAATGGTCGTGATTGCAGTTATGCCTGCAGCAGGTCTTATGGTTTCTATCGGAAACTCTATTCCGTTAATCAGCCCAGAATCAGAACTCTTGATTCGTATTGGGAATATTATCGCCCAAATCGGTTGGGGAATTATCGGAAACCTTCACTTGCTCTTTGCCTTGGCTATCGGTGGTAGCTGGGCTAAGGAAAAGGCTGGTGGTGCCTTCTCAGCAGGTCTTGCCTTTATCCTTATTAACTTGATTACAGGTCACTTCTTTGGTGTGACGACTGACATGCTTGCAGATGCAGCGGCAACCGTAACCACTGTTTTTGGAACAGAGATTCCAGTTTCAGGCTACTTCGTCAATATCTTGGGTCAACCTGCTCTGAACATGGGTGTCTTCGTTGGTATCATCGCTGGTTTTGTAGGGGCAACAACCTATAACAAATACTACAATTACCGCAAATTACCTGATGTTTTGACCTTCTTTAACGGTAAACGCTTTGTACCATTTGTGGTTATCTATCGCTCAGTTCTTGTAGCGCTAGGATTAGCTATCTTTTGGCCGGTTGTTCAAACAGGAATCAACAGCTTTGGTAAATGGATTGCAAGCTCACAGGATACAGCACCAATTCTTGCGCCTTTTGTTTATGGTACCTTGGAACGTTTGCTTCTTCCATTTGGTTTGCACCACATGTTGACCATTCCAATGAACTATACGTCACTTGGTGGTACCTATGACATCTTGACAGGTGCACAAGCAGGTACACAAGTATTTGGACAAGATCCACTCTGGTTGGCTTGGATCACAGACTTGATTAACCTGAAAGATACAGGTGACATGGCTCAGTACAATGATCTCCTTGCTAATGTAACACCAGCTCGTTTCAAAGTTGGTCAAATGATTGGTTCATCTGGTATCCTTATGGGATTGACGTTGGCTATGTATCGCAATGTTGACCCAGATAAAAAGAAAAAATACAAAGGTATGTTCTTATCTTCTGCACTTGCTGTCTTCTTGACAGGTGTAACAGAACCAATCGAGTTCATGTTCATGTTTGCAGCAATGCCACTTTATGTCGTTTATGCTTTTGTGCAAGGTGCGGCCTTTGCCATGGCTGACGTTGTTAACTTGCGTATGCACTCATTTGGTAATATCGAATTCCTTACACGTACACCGATGGCGATTAAAGCCGGTATCGGTATGGATGTAGTTAACTTCATTTGGGTAACAGCCCTCTTTGCAGTTGGTATGTACTTCATTGCCGACTTTATGATTAAAAAATTCAATCTAGCAACAGCTGGACGCAATGGTAACTATGATACAGAAACAACAGATGTAGTTTCTAACTCAAACGTAGATACTGCTGATGCCAATTCACAAGTGGTTCAAATCATCAACTTGCTTGGTGGTCGTGATAATATCGCTGATGTGGATGCTTGTATGACTCGTCTTCGTGTTAGTGTTAAAGATGTGGCACAGGTTGGAGATGAAAATGCTTGGAAACAGGCTGGTGCTATGGGCTTGATTATCAAAGACTCAGGTGTTCAAGCAGTCTATGGACCAAAAGCAGATGTTCTCAAATCAGACATTCAAGACTTGCTAGAATCAGGCGTTGCCATTCCTCGTACGGAAATTGTTGCGACAGAAGAAGTTGCTCCTGAGACTCAGTTCAAAGGTGTGACGGAGACAGTTTACTCTGTTGCTGAAGGTCAAGCCATTGCTATCACAGAAGTAAAAGACCCAGTCTTCTCACAAAAAATGATGGGAGATGGTTATGCAGTTGAGCCTAGCTCCGGTAATGTCTACGCACCAGTTTCAGGTATTGTAACCAGTGTCTTCCCAACCAAACACGCTGTCGGTATTTTGTCTGACAAGGGTGTAGAAGTCTTGGTGCACGTCGGCCTAGATACAGTTGCGCTAAACGGTGCTCCATTCTCAGCTAAGGTAACAGATGGCCAACGTGTTGAAGCAGGGGATTTGCTCCTTGTCGCAGACCTTGAAGCCATTCGCTCAGCAGGACGTGAAACAACTATCGTCGTTGCCTTCACAAACACAGCTGAAATCAAATCTGTCAGCCTTGAAAATCTTGGACAAGTAAGTAAAGATAGCCAAGTTGCGACAGTTGAGTTGTAAAAAGTAAAAAAAGATTGAAAAGACGATTGCAGTCAATTCTTTTCAATCTTTTTCTTTTGGATAGTATGCCGTCAGTATTTTTCTAATTTCTTCGCTTCTTTTTTACCTTTTTCAGCGATATGGAGGAAATAAATAGACCAAGCAAGGAAAAATAAGGGAATAATGCCACTTCTAAACAATGCGAATGGGGTTTCAAAGAGAAAACCAAACCAAAAACTGGTACCAGTTCGTTCCCATAGTCCTGGAGTTAGGTACCAGGAT
Organism: Streptococcus suis; assembly: GCF_046032115.1. Taxonomy (GTDB): domain Bacteria; phylum Bacillota; class Bacilli; order Lactobacillales; family Streptococcaceae; genus Streptococcus; species Streptococcus suis_AJ. Next base: position 53,075 of record NZ_JARQOZ010000006.1, read on the forward strand.
TTAGGATTCCAAAGTGTGTATCCATTTTGGAGTCCAACTTGGTAATGGATAAAAAATAAAGTCAGAAATAATCCGAAATAGGAGTAGGCATAATTTTGGTAGCGTGAATAGAATGCTTTTTTCGATTCGGTATCAGAAAAAATTTCTGTGCTTGAAGCTTCGATTGTTTGTTGAAAATAATGGATGCCACATCTACGACTACCTTGTATAGGTTGCCAACCACAGTCTTCAAATAGAGAGAGGTAATTTGAATATTCTCCTTTTGCAATATGTTCATGAAAATCAAGGCGTATGGGACGAGGGATGACACTACATTTTTCAAAATGATAGGCTGCTGTCCACGGTGTTACTTTGACAAGCTGGTAGCCTTCAGATTGAATCGAATTAATCCAATGTTCTTCCTCTTGTAAACTGGTGAATAATTTGTGTTTTATCATGGCTTCCTCCTAGACTTAAAAACCTAATTCTTTTGCAATATGATGTAGTTTTTGAATACGCTGTGTTTCCAGTTTAATAATCTCTTGTCCCGTTGCTGTTACTTGATAGACTTTTCTTCTTTTATCGGAACTTGGAACGGAACAAATCCATTTTAGTTTCAAAAGATTCTCAATCGCTCCATACATGGTTCCTGCAGCAATTTTCACATCACCATCACTCATATCCTCTACTTTTTGCATGATATGGTAGCCATGGGCAGGTTCCAAGAGGGCTAATAGAATATAGTAGGTTGTCTCCGTTAAGGGGAGGTGCTTGTTCCTTTTCATTTGGCTTCTCCTCTGTAGTTCAAATGTACAGTTGTACTATATATTATATATCGGAAAACTATACATGTCAACTGTATAGTGAAGAAGATTGAATCATTCCCGTAGTTGGTTATCCCCTCCCCATCATAGCTTTTCCCTCCCTCAAAAAGAAAAATCGCCACGGTAAGTAGCGATTTTTCCCTTTTGTGAGCCCCAATGAAACGTCAAAGCGTTATAATAGTTTTAAAGCAAAATCTCTATTAGCGAGGTCTCACTATGAAAATTATAACACAGCTTAACCTTTTTGAGGATCAGGAACTGGGTGATTTGGAAAAAATTTTGATGGTACTAGATGGTCTTCCGGAAACGGATCTCTTTGACAAGTTAGAATCCAAACGAAAACATGGTCGTAAAGATTACAGCATCCAGTCCTACTTCATTGCCTATATTGCTAAAATAGTTCTTCAACTGGAAACGGATCAACAGTTGCTTCGTCAGTTAAACATGAACAGTCAACTACGTCAAATCTGTGGTTTTGAAACCCACGGGGTTAACTTAAAAAACGGGACGATAAAACTGGTCCATGCCCCCTCAAAATCTGCTTACTCCCGTTTCATCCAAGACTTGGAAGAGGTTTGTCCTGATATTGAAGAATGGGTTTCATCTGGTATATCTGAACTATATGACCTTCTTCCAAATTTCGGTGTTGACTTGGCCTTAGATGGTAAGTTCATTGATAGTTATGCAACACCATATGGTAAGAAACAAAGAAAGGATAGACGCTCTGACTGTGATGCCGATATTGGAATCAAACAACGTCCTCTTAAAAACGGGACAGTGACTAAAGAAAAACATTACGGCTATCGTTGTCATCTCATGGTTGATACGACCTATGAATTACCTGTGGCTTGGAGTGTGACACCAGCCTCAAAAGGGGAGCCGAGGGTTGCGAAAGAGCTCATCAGGAACCTAAGCCAAACGACGCTTGAAACAGGGAAGTACCTAATGGCAGACAAAGGCTATAGTGGCAGGCCTCTTCAAGCTCTTTTAGAGGAAGCTCAGATCATCACCATCATTGATAACCCACATAAGTGGAAAGAGGATAGCCCAAGGCAATATTTGGATACCGATTCGATTTATAACCAATCAGGCCAAGTATTTTGGGTAGATGATAGAGGCCAAGCCATTCAGCTCGTGTACAAGGGCTATGATTCTTCTAGTGATAGTTTACGCTATGGTTTTCACCCAAAGTATCAAGATAAGCGTATCTTCCGTTTAAAACGGTCGGTAGAACCCATCATCTTTAACCAAGTAGCCAGAGATAGTAAGAAATTCAAGAGACTATACAAGAAGCGAACCGCTGTGGAGCGAGTGAATGGACGCTTAGACAGAGACTTTAGGTTTGAGACCCATACTATTCGAGGGTTAAAGAAGATGAGTTTGGCTGTTGCCATGAGCTTTTTAGTCATGATTGGCTTTGCTTTAAGGAAAGCTAAGTCTGGGACAAGGACTCACCTTGCGAGCTGGGTAGTTTAATTGGTTCAAAAAAATCACCACACAAACAAGGGGTTATTGCGCCCTTTTTTTGCATTTTATTGGAAAAAAGGGCACCAGCGAATAGTGTAGACCAATTGTGAGATAAGGAAAGTCGTCACTATCCTCTTTTGGATGATAACAAATTGGATAAAATACGAACTACGGGAATGATTCAGATTTTAAAAATCTTCTCAATCCTTGCCATTTATGGTATAATAAAGCGATTTTATAAAATGTAGGAGGTTCCCCATGGGACGTAAATGGGCCAATATTGTAGCCAAGAAAACCGCAAAAGACGGTGCTAACTCAAAAGTTTACGCCAAATTTGGTGTTGAAATCTATGTAGCAGCGAAAAAGGGTGACCCAGATCCAGAAACAAACTCAGCGCTGAAATTTGTTATCGACCGTGCTAAGCAAGCGCAGGTTCCAAAACACATCATTGACAAGGCCATTGACAAGGCAAAAGGAAACACAGATGAAACCTTCGTGGAAGGTCGTTACGAAGGTTTTGGACCAAATGGTTCTATGATTATCGTTGATACCTTGACATCAAACGTAAACCGTACCGCAGCCAATGTTCGCTCTGCCTTTGGTAAAAACGGTGGAAACATGGGTGCATCTGGTTCCGTATCATTCATGTTTGATAAAAAAGGTGTGGTTGTATTTGCTGGTGATGATGCAGATGCCATCTTCGAATTACTCTTAGAAGCAGATGTTGAAGTCGATGATGTAGAAGCAGAAGACGGCACAATCACTGTCTATACAGCCCCAACTGATTTGCACAAGGCAATCGTGGCACTTAAAGAATCAGGAATCCAAGAGTTCAACGTCACTGAACTTGAAATGATCCCGCAATCAGAAGTATCACTTGAAGGCGATGACCTCGCAACATTTGAAAAACTCTACGACGCCCTCGAAGACGACGAAGACGTCCAAAAAATCTACACGAATGTAGATGGCTTTTAAGCAACAAAAATTGTCCATGAGGACAATTTTTGGCTTAAAAGGTTGGAGATTGAAACTGCCGCTAGGCAGTTTTCTTTGTATCTAAATGTCCGGGGGACAGTCATTTTTATTAGAAGGTTGGAAATTAGAGCTGCGCTAGGCAGTTTTCTTTGTATCCAATTGCTCAAAGACGATAGTTGGTTGGAACTAGAGAGTGGGGGATTTTATCTTAAGTTCGAAGAAGGTACGATGGAAAAATTTTCGGTGGCTGATAGTAGAGTGTTTGACAGATGAGGTATAAGGAAAAACTATAGCCAGGCTTTGGAAATATCTATTTGAATGGTCACGGGTTTTCTGTTATCATAGAACGGTAATAAGATTAGGAGAATATATGTCAAATAATTTACTTGTTTTACAATCAGATTTTGGTTTAGTTGATGGTGCAGTTTCAGCGATGATTGGTGTTGCTCTCCAAGAATCGAGAGATTTAGTTGTTCACCATCTAACTCATGATATTACTCCGTACAATATCTTTGAGGGTTCATATCGCCTCTTTCAAACGGTCGAATACTGGCCGGAGGGAACAACATTTGTTTCGGTTGTTGACCCAGGAGTTGGTTCAAAACGTAAGAGTGTAGTGGCTTTGACCGAACAAAATCACTATATTGTAACGCCAGATAATGGGACGCTATCCTTCATCAAAAAATATGTGGGGATAAAGGCGGTTCGAGAAATTTCAGAGGTGGCCAATCGCCGTGCCAATACAGAACATTCGTACACCTTCCATGGTCGAGATGTTTATGCCTATACGGGAGCTAAATTGGCTTCTGGACACATTAGCTTTGAAGAAGTTGGTCCAGAATTAAGCGTGGATAAGATTGTGGAAATTCCAACAGTCCCAACGGAAGTTGGTTCAGATTATGTAAAAGGTGCAATTGATATTCTAGATGTTCGATTCGGCTCACTTTGGACCTCCATCACGCGTGAGGAATTTTACACCTTGCAACCGCAGTTTGAAGATCGCTTTGAAGTGACCATATACAATAACGACATGCTTGTGTATCAAAACCAAGTAACCTATGGCAAGTCCTTTGCGGATGTACGTATCGGACAGCCATTGATTTATATCAATTCCCTCTATCGTGTAGGTGTTGCGATTAATCAGGGCTCATTTGCCAAGGCTTATAATGTCGGTGTAGGTCAAAACTGGCATATTGAAATCAAACGTATTAGTAATTAAAGAAATTTTAGGAGATAGTTATGAAAAATAATTCAATCAAAACAGTCGTTGCTACTGGTATCGGCGCAGCCCTCTTTGTGGTTATTGGTTTGCTGATTAGTATTCCAACCTTTGTACCAAATACCTACATTCAATTGCAGTATGCAGTTCAGTCGCTCTTGTCAATTGTTTTTGGACCAATTGTTGGTTTCTTTGTAGGGCTTATTGGTCATGCCTTTATAGACGCACTGCGAGGTGGTTCGCCTTGGTGGTCATGGGTTCTAGCCTCAGCAGTTTTTGGCTTGGTGTTAGGTTTTGCTAGAAATCGTCTGCGTATTCAAGAAGGAATTTTTGACGGAAAAGATATTTTTGCTTTCAATATTTTTCAAGTAGTAGCTAACCTCATTGCTTGGGGAGTCATTGCCCCAGTTTTAGATATTCTTATCTACAGTGAGGCGGCGAATAAGGTCTTTGCACAGGGACTTGTAGCAGGTATTACAAACAGTATTACAGTTGCTATTGCAGGGACACTCCTTTTGGCTGTTTATGCAAAATCTCAAACGAAGACAGGTAGTTTGTCTAAAGATTAAGTTTTTATTTTCCCTAGAAAAAATTCTAGGGTTTTTTCAATACCAAATAACACAAATATGATATAATAATATATAATAAATAAATACATGTGTTCAAGGGGAGAAGTATGGTCTGGACAGAAGAAAAGTTGGGACCGATTATTCATTCTATACTCAATCCTGACGAGGAAGTTTTAAGTCTTTATCAATCGAAAACGACGAAATCAATTTATGGCTGCATTCTTTGGAATAGTTATTATTATAAGGTTTTCCGAGTTAGTAACCACCCATCACAATCTACATATAAACAGCCAACTTTTTATGATTTCCATGGCGAATTTTATATGAAAGGAGCGATTCGGACCTACCTTTACCACACGAACAGTTGGTATGAACTTAGTAAGCAAAGCTACTACCTTCTTCTCTTTTTTCAAAAGTTATGGGATGAAAAGCAAGAGGTGGAGGCGAGTTGGCAAAATGGCAGGATACAGATTCGCTTAGTGGTTGAAGAAGAGGGGTGGCAAGTCCATTACCGTTTTCCAGATAATCAGGCAAGGGAGGTTGAACGCTTATTGGCCTCAGGCATGCTGGTGGCCATTCGCTCCTCCAGAAATTTTATCAAGATACGGACGAGTCGTTTTGTTGCACCGTATATAGCTCTAATCAAACAGCGTCAACTTTATCGAAAAAAGCCGAGTAAAGCTATGCTCCAGTGGGAAAAATACCAAAGTCAACTTATTGAAATCAAAAGGACCTATCGGCTAGTGGAGGAAAGTGCTCCGCAAACTTTTTTTGGACACTGGTTGAATAAGGTCCAACTCTATCTCTGCTCTGCTATTGCCAGCTATTGGGAAGAAGTTATTAAAGGAGTGGAGTGGCAGGAGGCAAGAGAAATCAAAGAGCAAAGGAAAATCGAGAAGCCACATAATCCTATTGAAGATAAATGGAAGGAAAATATTGCTAGACGCCATAAGCGAAAAGTGGACCAACTTATCGGACATGATACCTTGGAAAAACTCCGACAGCTGAAAACAGAATTAGACGACTAAGAAGTTATAGCGAACCTTCAATAAATGCGGTAGCATGTCATCCATGTTACTGTATTTTTTACATATAAGCACTGAATCTGCGAATAGAGGTTCTAAATTTTCAGTTCAGATTTTTGTCTTTTGAGGGGCTAAACGATATAATCGTAAGGTATCATTTATTAGAAATGACAGAGTTTTATCATCTATTGCAAAGATTGAGAAGGAGAAATCATGTCAAAAGACATTCGTGTATTACTTTATTATAAATATGTCCCAATTGAAAATGCTGAAGCTTATGCTGCTGAGCATCTAGCTTTCTGTAAGTCTATCGGACTCAAAGGACGTATTTTGATTGCTGATGAGGGAATCAACGGTACTGTTTCTGGTGACTACGAAACAACTCAAAAATACATGGACTATGTTCATGCAAACCCATTGTTCAGCGATTTATGGTTTAAGATTGATGAAGAAAATGAGCAAGCTTTCAAGAAGATGTTTGTTCGTTATAAAAAAGAAATTGTTCACCTTGGTTTGGAAGACAACGACTTCGACAGCGACATTGACCCACTTGTAACAACAGGTGCCTACCTGTCACCAAAAGAGTTCAAAGAAGCTCTCTTGGACGAAGATACAGTTGTTTTGGATACCCGTAATGACTACGAGTACGACCTTGGTCACTTCCGCGGTGCCATCCGCCCAGACATCCGCAACTTCCGTGAGTTGCCACAATGGGTTCGTGACAACAAAGAAAAATTCATGGACAAGCGCGTGGTTGTTTACTGTACTGGTGGTGTTCGCTGTGAGAAATTCTCAGGCTGGATGGTTCGTGAAGGCTACAAGGATGTCGGTCAGCTCCATGGTGGTATCGCAACTTATGGTAAAGACCCAGAAGTTCGTGGTGAACTATGGGATGGTAAGATGTATGTCTTTGATGAGCGTATCGCGGTTGATGTCAACCATGTAGACCCAGTTGTTGTTGGTAAGGACTGGTTCGATGGTACACCATGTGAACGCTATGTCAACTGTGGCAACCCATTCTGTAACCGCCGCACCCTTATGTCAGAAGAAAACGAGCACAAGTATGTTCGTGGTTGCTCAGCAGAATGTCGTGCCCACGAGCGCAACCGTTACATCTCTGAAAACGGCTTGACCCGTCAAGAATGGGCAGAACGTTTGGAAGCGATTGGGGAAACTTTGGCTCCAGCAAATGCCTAATAATATCAACATTGCATTGAGAAATCAGTGCAATGTTTTTGTGTAAACAGAATTCTTTATATTTTTTCAGTCCATTCTATACGAAGCCTATCAATTAGAAAAGAGAAGGAGATGAAGTCTTGATTTCGCTTAATGTGGCGAGTAGGGAAGAAGTGGATAGCCTTATTGAACGTGTTGAATCCAATGGTGGGCAAATTACAGGTCGTCCAACGGATACTTATGGCTTTTATGGTGTCAGCTTTACCGATTTGGATGGGCATCATTTTAATGTGATTGTGATGTAAGAAGTTAGAATCCATCTGCTCTAGAATCATGGATGAAGGTATTTGAAAAGGGAGAAACTGATGATTCTTCCTTTTTTTCAGAGTCAATTTACGCTATAATAGTCCTATGAAAAAAATCATTGAGTTTAAAGATTTTACATTTAGATACCAAGCGCAACAGGAACCCACTTTAAAAGACATTCAGTTAACGATTTATCAGGGAGAGAAAGTTCTGATTATTGGTCCATCTGGTTCAGGAAAGTCGACGATTGGACAATGTCTTAATGGTATTATTCCCAATATTTACAAGGGAGAACATAGCGGAAGTTTACTATTGGATGGTCAGGAAGCTTTTAATCTTTCAGTTTATGATAAGTCCTTGCTCGTATCAACGGTTCTTCAAGACACAGATGGTCAATTCATTGGCTTATCAGTTGCCGAGGACCTAGCTTTTGCTTTGGAAAATGACATGGAAAGCCAGGTGGTGATGAAGCAAAAAGTAGGAGATTGGGCAGAAAGACTGTCTTTGACCGATTTGCTGGCACATCGACCACAAGATTTATCTGGAGGTCAAAAGCAACGTGTCAGTCTGGGCGGAGTTCTTATTGATGAGAGTCCTATTTTGTTGTTTGATGAGCCACTTGCTAATTTAGATCCCAAATCGGGCCAAGATACGATTGATTTGATTGACCGTCTGCACAAGCAAGAAGGGACCACAACCATTATTATCGAACACCGTTTAGAGGACGTACTGTATCGTCAGGTGGACCGAGTTGTATTGATTAATGACGGTCGGATTTTGTTCAATGGAGGACCTGATGATTTATTACGTACCTCATTGTTACAGGAAAACGGCATCCGTGAACTCTTATATCTATCGACTCTTCGCGCCTTAGGATATCCGATTGCGCAGGCAGAACACCTCTCCTCAGTTTGGGAAATTGATATTGAGGCTTTGAATATAGCGTCCCTACCGACTCTACACTTTGAAAATGGAGAGAAAGAGGCTTTGTTAGAAGTCAAGCATCTTCATTTTTCCTATCCTAATAAACAAGTTCTTACAGACATTCAACTGACGATTCATAAGGGGGAACGTCTAGCTATTGTTGGAAAAAATGGTGCTGGGAAATCTACTTTAGCCAAGGTGCTTTGTAGTTTTATTCAGGGTGAAGGTGAGATTCTCTGGAAGGGGCAGTCAATCAAAGAAGATTCTGTTAAAGAGCGAGCAGAACGGATTGGTTATGTTCTTCAGAATCCCAACCAAATGATTAGCCAAACGATGATCTTTGATGAGGTTGCCCTTGGTTTGCGCATGCGAGGGGTGACAGAAGAAGAAATCAAACACCGAGTTCACCATATCTTGAAGGTATGTGGCCTGTATCCGTTTCGTAATTGGCCGATTTCGGCACTTTCGTATGGGCAGAAAAAACGGGTAACGATAGCATCTATCTTGGTTCTCAATCCCGAAATTATTTTGCTAGATGAGCCAACAGCAGGACAAGATCAACGACATTATCGGGAAATGATGGAGTTTTTGGACCAATTAAATGCTCAAGGACACACCATTGTCATGATTACCCATGACATGCAACTCATGCTAGATTATTCAGATAGAGCTGTTGTTGTGGTGGATGGGCAGATTATTGAAGATGCCAGTCCAGCAGAAATTTTATCTGATGATACGGTGATTGAGCGAGCCAATTTAAAAGAAACATCAATTTTTCACTTGGCGGAGAGGTTGGGAGTTAATCCTTTAGAATTAACGACGTTTTATATGCAGGAAGAAAGGAGAGGAAGATGAGTCAACAAAAACTAATTGGTTACCATCCAGGAACTGGCTTTATTCATAGTTTATCGGCTGTCAGTAAATTACTCTTTTTTCTCATAGTTTCCATTCTTGCTATGATTACTTACGATACCCGCTTGATTCTTTTTATCGCAGTATTTTCTCTAGCCTTGTTCAAAATGTCAGGGATTCGTTATAAAGAAATCTCTCTTGTTTTAATTCTGACGATTATTTTTGCTGCAATGAATGCCCTGATGGTTCACTTGTTTGCACCACGGTATGGAGTGGAACTTTACGGAGCAGATACCCCCTTGCTATCAGGTCTGGGAGTTTATTCCTTGACGAGTCAGCAAGCATTTTATCTGGTGAATCTTCTCTTGAAGTATTTTTGTACAGTTCCTTTAGCGATTATCTTTCTCATGACCACTCATCCTAGCCAGTTTGCTTCCAGCTTGAATCAAATTGGGGTATCCTACAAAGTTGCTTACGCAGTCAGTTTGACCATGAGGTATATTCCAGATATTCAAGAAGAGTTTTATACGATTCGAATGTCTCAAGAAGCGCGTGGTTTGGAATTGTCAAGGAAAGGAAAATTGATGGATCGTATAAAAGGGAATCTATCCCTTGTCATTCCTCTGATTTTCAGCTCCTTGGAGAGGATTGATACGATTTCAACGGCTATGGAATTGCGGCGTTTTGGAAAGAATAAAAAAAGAACATGGTATACCCAACAGCCTCTACAGAGAATAGATTACGCTGTCTTGCTATTTATTCTTGCTCTAGTAGTCGTGACAATCTATCTATTTTTTGTTAATCAGGGTCGATTCTATAATCCGTGGGGATGATTATTGAGTTTATTGGGCCGATTAACCCTTTATCGTTGACATTTAGGAAATATACTGTTACAGTAGGGAATGTAAATAAGTTTAGAGTTTAAGTATCAGTTTCATCTTTTGTTTTTCCTCTTGATAAGTTTTACAAATAAATAAAAAGAGGTAACACAAATGGTACAAGGTACAGTTAAATGGTTTAATGCAGAAAAGGGATTTGGTTTTATTGCTCAAGAAAACGGTCCAGATGTATTTGCACACTTTTCTGAAATTCAGTCTAATGGTTTTAAATCTTTGGAAGATGGTCAAAAAGTGACATTTGAAGTGGAGCAAGGCCAACGTGGTCTTCAAGCAACCAATATTACAAAAATTGGATAATAAAAGAGCGGGTTTCTTAGTGAAACTCGCTTTTCTTATGTTTAAAGGGGTCTTTTATTTGGCATACCAGCTTTGCGTGGAAACTTATTTGGAGTTTCCTTTTTCTTTTCGACGATGGTCAATGTTCGAGGGTCGCCATTTGGAAGAGTATAGTCGTGGTTTTCGATGACTTTTGCGAAGAGGAGATTGAGTGCATTTTTTGCCTGGGTCAATTCATTTTCTGCGCTGGACGCCTTGAGTGCGATTAATTTTCCGTTGAGCTTCAAATAAGGAATAGTCAATTCAGAAAGAATCTGCATGCGGGCAACTGCGCGTGCTGTGACAAGGTCAAATTGTGCACGAAAGTTCTTATCTTGTGCAAAGTCTTCTGCACGACCATGATAGAAATGAACACCTTCGAGCTCTAGTTCTTCGGCAAGCAAATGTAAAAAGTTAATTCGTTTATTAAGAGAATCAATGATGGTAACATCTAGTTGCGGAAAGATAATCTTCATAGGTAGGCTAGGAAATCCAGCTCCAGCTCCAATATCTAAAAGCCGAAGAGGTTCGTTCTGAATATGGCCTTGCAGGATTGGAGCGATAGAATCGTAGAAATGCTTCAGATAGACTTCGCTTTCCTCGGTAATAGCTGTCAGATTGATTTTTTCATTCCATTCCACTAATAGTTGGAAATAGCGATGAAATTGGTGTTTTTGTTGGTCGGTTAATTGAATACCTTGGTCTGCCAAGGTTTTATAAAATACTTCAGGTTTCATAATCTTATCTTATCATAATTTAAGCAAAAGAAAAACCCAGAAGAGTCTGGGAATTTTCTTATTGACCATCTGTCTGTCCCGTCGCAGGATTGTTTCCTGTTGTTGCAGTTTCAGTTGAAGAAGTTGCAGTCTCGGTGGAAGTTCCAGATGATGTTTCGCTTGATGTTGTCGTCGCTTCGGTTGTTTCACTAGTTTCAGTCGAACTAGAAGAACTTGTACTAGAGCTAGTGTACGTGTTATAAGCATTGGAGAGTGAGCGACTACCTCTGAGATAGTAGTTGGAACCGTAACGTACGAGTCCGCTTGGCATCTCCCAATCGGTAGCAGTATAGTCCGAATGCATAAAGAGCATCATATTGTGGTAGACATCTGTTGCAATTCGCATGCTGTTATCAAGGAGAGGAGTCATTCGATTGGTATATCCGGTCCAAACAGCCATTGCATACTGACTAGAATATCCAACAAAGTTTTCATCAGGAACGACCATGTAGCTATAATTTGCTTCTGGAATTGAAGCTAGAATAGTATCCGTTTCGCTATCGGTATAGTTTGATGTACCTGTTTTACCTGCCATAGGAACTCCACTAACAGAAGCGTTTAATCCATAACCGTAAGACATAACAGCCTTCATCATATCGGTCATCATGTAGGCTGTTTCGGCAGACATGACTTGAGTCCCTTGAGGAGCGTATTCTGTTACTGTTCCGTCACTAAAGACAATTTTATTGACATACTGCGGAGCGTAGTATGTGCCGCCATTGGCAAAAGCGGCGTAAGCAGCAGCCATCTTTTCACTACTTGCCCCATACTGGCTACCAGTGTCGGATGTATTACTTGAAATAGCATTAGAGTAATGAATATCTGGGTAATTGATACCAACGCTATTCAAAAATTTCAAGGCATTTTCTAAGCCTGTAGCTTCCAATGCTTTAACGGCTGTAACATTTCGAGAATACTGAATAGCAGTCTTAACAGAGATATTACCATAGTATTGTTTATCCCAGTTATTGACAGGAGTTGTTGTACCAGGGTAATTATAAGGACCATCTAAGATTAAATCTGCTGTAGATGTATAAATGCCATTTTCAAAAGCAGGAGCATAGTCAGTGATTGGCTTCATTGTAGAACCAAAGTCGCGGTTGGTTTCAACGGCTTGGTTGGTACCAAATGAGACGTTTGTTTCTTGTTTACGACCACCTAATTGCGCAACGACTTTACCATTAGAAACATCCACAACCGTTGAAGCTACCTGTAATAAATCATCTGGATAGCTGACATACATATCTGTATTGTAGATGTTCCAAAGTTGTTGCTGGGCGGCAGGGTCGACGTTCGTATAGACATCCATCCCTGTTGTCAGCAAGTTGTAACCTGTTTTGGCTTCAACTTCTTCAACGACTTGTTTCAGATAGTTGTCCATATAAGCAGGATAAGCAGCTGCATTAGATAATGGTTGCAAACCATCTGTTACAGGTGTTAGAACAGCTTGTTCATACTGGGTATTATCAATGTACTTTTCTTCCAGCATCTCAGCCAATACCAAATCGCGACGTGTTTTTGCATCTTCTGGATTGGTATAAGGATCATATTGGTTTGGCGCTTGAGGCATTCCTGCTAAAAGAGCTAATTGAGGAAGAGTCAAATCTTTTAACTCTTTTCCATAAAAAGCAAGAGCAGCAGTCTTCATACCGTAATTACCATTTGACATATACACCTTGTTGATGTAGTAGGTCAAAATCTCTTGTTTGGTATTGCGACGTTCCAATTGAGTAGCCAGCCAAGCCTCTTGAATTTTCCGTTTTAGATTTTGATCTTCTACGGATGTCGAGAAATAAGTCAGCTTGATAAGCTGTTGGTCAAGTGTCGAGCCACCCTGCAAACGTCCTCCGCTCAAGTTATTAATCAGGGAACCCGCAATACGAATCACGTCAACCCCTCTATGATTGAAGAAGCGTTGGTCTTCGATTGCGACAATCGCATTTACCAAGTCTGTTGGAATTTCTTCAGTCTTGGCATTCGAACGTTTTTCTGCTCCTAAATCTGCAATAAGATTTCCGTTCTTATCGTAAATTTTACTTGACACAGTTGCTGTCAAAGATTCTTCTGTCAATTCTGGAGCGCTTTGGATGTAGTAAACAACCAATGCAGCTCCGGCCAGGCAGGCAATGATAGCCCCCGCCAGTAACATATTTGCAGTGATTAGAAGAGCTTTTTTAATTGTTGTAGTTTTCAAAAGATTCACCACCTAATAGATTTTTTTCAACGATTTCCAGATATGGGATGCTGGGGAAACGCCCCATTTGAATCTCAAAGCCGTATTGTCGAATAAAGGTTAGAGGCATCGACTTACTACCCATGTCTACTTGATAAAATTCGATCAAATGAGTGGCAGGCAAGAGATAGGTTTCTTTCAATGTTGAAAAGTGAAGAAGGACAAAACAAATGCCACCTTGTTTTACAACCTGTTTCATGTGTTCGATCTGATGCGCATGAAAATTTTTCATGGGCATGGATGCTTTTTGGCGTGTCTCTTTCGCTTCAAAATCAATATAATGTCTTTTAAAAACACCAGAGTAGTCTGTGGTAGATGCCTGTCGAAAGTATGCCTCGACAATCTTAGCACGGCTCCGTTTGGGGTAATCAACTTTTACAATTTGCACGGGAGTTGGCTTCTTGTGAATGACAGCAATGCCGTGCGCAAGGTAATATTGATTGCTATCGTTGATAGCGGCCTCAAAAGACATTCCGCGATTAGCAAAGTTTACTCGCTGGGATGAAATAGGACTGGTTCTATTGATTTTTTTTGACACCTTATGAGGATAATTGACCATAGAACTCCTTCTTGATAAAATAATATCAGCATATTATACCATAATTAGCGAAAAGAGTACAAGAAATGGATACTAAGAGCCTTTTGGTAACAGGTTATAGACATACAGACCTGGGAATTTTTTCAGAAAAAGATCCTCGATTGCACATTATCAAATCTGCAATTCGTAGGAATTTTATTCGTTTTTTAGAAGAGGGTGTCAGTTGGTTTATACTGACAGGTCAATTGGGCTTTGAATACTGGGCCTTAGAAGTCTTAGAAGATTTACGAGCCGAGGGGTATCAACTGAGTATTGCAACCATATTTCCATTTGAAAATCATGGCGAACAGTGGAATGAGGCTAACCAAGCAAAGTTAGCACGGTTTAAGCAGGTTGATTTTGTAAAGTATGCCTATCCACGCTATGAAAACCCAGGGCAATTTAGAGACTATAACCAGTTTCTACTGGATAATACGACAGGTTGTTATTTATTTTACGATTCTGAAAATGAAACCAATTTGAAATATTTATATCACATGGTCTTAAAGAAAGAAGGATATAATAGAAAAACGCTTACCTTTGAAGAATTGAATGAGGAGGCTGAAAATTTTTCAAATTCTGAGTGATTTGACTTGATTTTTCCCTATTTTTTTTAATATAATAGGAGTAGTGACGTTTTAGATTAGGGAGAGAGAGATGGCAAGTATTAAATTTACGACAAAAGATATTTTTGAGCAAGATTTTAAAATTGGTTTTCGTGGCTATGATCAAGATGAAGTGAACGATTTTCTTGATGATATTATGAAAGACTACGATGCTTATGAAGCGATTATCAAGGAATTAAAAGGTGAAATTGCTCGATTGAAAGCGCAGGCAGCAAATTCTCCCAAAACAACTCTTTCTACTGAAGAATCGAACGACGTATTGCGTACAGAACGTTCATCTTCAGCGACAAACTTTGATATTCTCCGCCGTCTGAACCGTCTGGAGAAAGAAGTATTTGGAAAACAAATCGTTCAGGATCAAGAATAGAAAATTGTACACCTAAACTGACACTTTATTCGCAGTTATTTTCTTGCGCACAAATATATTCTGTATTTGTGTCAAAGATATTCCTTGATTTAAAGTGGCTTGCTTTGTAGATACAACTTCTAAGATAATTAAGGTGCAATTTTTGGATAATCGCGTGGTAGTTTTCTACCATGAGGAAAGTCCATGCTAGCACTGGCTGAGATGTCAGTAGTGTTTGTGCTAGGCGAATCAATAAGCCTAGGGACGCCCTTGGGCGTTACGGCGGTTAAAATGGCTAAGTCTTTTGATATGCCAGAGTAGATCTGAAAGTGCCACAGTGACGAAGTTTTTATGGAAACGTAAAAAATGGAACGCGGTAAACCCCTCAAGCTAGCAACCCAAACTTTGGTCGGGGCATGGGATGGATGGAAATGAACAGAAATCCTGACTGTTTAGACAGTAGACAGATGGTTATCGAAGGTGGTAGAACCTAGTACCACTGGAACAAAACATGGCTTACAGAAAATTGCATAAAATAGGTAGCTAGCTCTGCTAGCTTTTATTGTAGAGGAAAAAAATGAAAAAACAATTTGAGTTGATTGCAACGGCAGCAGCAGGTCTGGAAGCGGTTGTGGGTCGAGAAATTCGTAATCTCGGCTATGAATGTCAAGTGGAAAATGGCCGTGTGCGATTCCAAGGAGATGTAAAATCCATTATCGAAACCAATATCTGGCTACGTTCAGCAGATAGAATTAAAATCATTGTTGGACAATTTCCAGCGAAGACTTTTGAAGAGTTGTTCCAAGGAGTTTTTAACTTGGACTGGGAAAATTACTTGCCTCTAGGCTGCAAGTTCCCTATTTCCAAGGCCAAATGTGTCAAATCGAAATTGCATAATGAACCAAGTGTGCAGGCTATTTCTAAGAAAGCAGTTGTTAAGAAACTGCAGAAACACTTCTCTCGTCCCGAAGGGGTTCCCTTGCAAGAGGTGGGGGCAGAGTTTAAAATTGAAGTGTCGATTTTGAAAGATGTGGCGACAGTCATGATTGATACGACAGGTTCTAGTTTGTTCAAACGTGGTTATCGGGTGGAAAAAGGTGGCGCCCCAATCAAAGAAAATATGGCAGCTGCTATTTTGCAATTATCGAATTGGTATCCAGATAAACCGCTTATTGACCCTACTTGCGGATCGGGAACTTTCTGTATTGAGGCAGCTATGTTGGCCAAAAATATAGCCCCGGGTTTGAAGAGAAGTTTTGCATTTGAGGAATGGCCGTGGGTTGAGGATCAATTGGTGGCTGCATTACGCAAAGAAGCACAAGCTTCTATCAAGGCAGATTTGGTATTAGATATTGCTGGATCAGATATTGATGCTCGTATGATTGAAATTGCGAAGAAGAATGCATTTGCGGCAGGAGTTGAGCAGGATATTGTTTTCAAGCAAATGCGTGTGCAAGACTTGCGTACAGATAAAATTAATGGTGTCATTGTTTCTAATCCACCTTACGGAGAACGTTTGTTGGATGATGAAGCCATTGTTACCCTGTATCGAGAAATGGGGCAGACTTTTGAACCACTCAAAACATGGTCTAAGTTTATTCTAACTAGTGATGAGTTGTTTGAAACCCGTTTTGGACAGCAAGCGGATAAGAAACGCAAACTGTATAATGGTACTCTAAAAGTGGATCTTTATCAATTTTTTGGTCAACGAGTGAAACGTCAAGTGCAAGAAGTGCAAGGATAGGAGGACATCGTGGGAGAAAAAAATAGTCATCATCTTCCTTTGGATGAGGAGAAAGTTTTAGATTTTGAAGTGGCGAAAGATTTAACAATCGAAGAAGCAGTCAAAAAACATAAGGAAATTGAAGCGGGTGTGACAGAAGATGATGGTCTCTTGGATCGTTATATCAAGCAACACCGCGCAGAAATTGAATCTCAAAAATTTGAAACCAAAATCAATCATCTTCCTTTAGTTGAGGTGGCTGATGAGGAAAAAAGTCAAGGACATGAAAGCGCGGAAGAGGTAGAAGCAAATGAGTCTTCTCTTACGGAAGTTAGTGAGGAGATTGCTCCTATTGTAGAAGAACTTTCGGTAACTCCGATGGAAACCTTGGAAGAAACAGTGATTGCAAGTACTGTAGCAATGGAGGGGGTATCTTCAGTGGCAGATGATTCTAGTTTAGAATTGGAAGAAGATGAATCCGAAGACTTGGACCATAGTGAGGGCGCAGATAGGGACCAAAAAAAGAAATTTTACTTCTGGTCAGCAGTAGGGCTTTCAATGATTGGTGTAATGGCGACGGCGCTGGTTTGGATGAATTCGATTAACAAATCGAATACTGCGACTTCTTCAAGTTCAACAAGTACAAGCCAGACGTCATCGACAGCATCAAGTTCGACAGATGCGAATGTGACCGCTTTTGAACAGCTCTATAATAGTTTCTTTACGGATAGTAGTTTGACCAAGCTAAAAAATTCAGAATTTGGTAAATTAGCAGAACTGAAAGTGCTGTTGGAAAAATTGGATAAGAATTCGGACAGTTATACCAAAGCTAAAGAACAGTATGATCATCTTGAAAAAGCCATTGCAGCTATTCAGGCCATTAATGGTCAGTTTGATAAAGAAGTCGTTGTTAATGGTGAAATTGATACAACGGCGACGGTTAAATCAGGAGAATCTCTTTCTGCGACAACGACAGGGATTAGTGCAGTTGACAGTCTATTGGCATCGGTCGTGAATTTTGGTCGTTCACAACAGGAAGTCGCTTCGGCTACGGTAGCAAGTGAGGCTGCAGTCACAAGCAACCAAGGTGCTGATGAAACTGTGTCTACTGGTGTACCAGCGACAACAGAAGTCGCTTCAACAACGGTTTCAGGCTCAACAACCGACTTTGGTATTGCCCTGCCAGCTGGTGTTGTCTTGCAACGTGACCGCAGTCGTGTTCCTTATAATCAAGCAATGATTGATGATGTAAACAATGAAGCATGGAATTTCAATCCAGGTATTCTTGAAAATATTGTGACTATTTCGCAACAACGTGGGTATATAACAGGCAATCAATATATCTTGGAAAAAGTTAATATTATCAAAGGCAATGGCTACTATAATATGTTTAAGCCAGATGGGACCTACTTGTTCTCTATAAATTGTAAGACAGGCTACTTTGTCGGCAATGGTGCTGGTCATTCTGATGCCTTGGATTATTAAGCAAAAAAGCGGTTTAGCCACTTCAGATTGAAGAAAAAGTCCATTTTGGACAATTTTCTTCAATCTTTTTCTTTATGTTGAAAATAAAAAAACTCTCAGAAACGCCGAAATATCAATGTTTCTAAGAGTTTAATGACTTGCTATCTTTCGCAAACTTCTTCAATTTTTTATATTTTTAGGAGTTTGTCTACGTTCTGAGCGGTTTATCCGCTTTTTTTGTTAGATTGGTTTTCTTTCAAAGGCATCGGTAGAGATTCCTTGAGAAAGGATTAGTTTGGCCCATTCTTTAGCTGAATGAAGGCTGTGGTCTTTGTAGTTACCGCATGATTCAATGGTTGTCCCAGGAACATCCTCCCAAGTGATACCTTCTGCAATTTCTTCCAAACTCGACTTGATGACTTGAGCAATCTTTTCAGAGTCTTGTTTTCCCCACATAATCATGTGGAAACCTGTCCGACACCCGAAAGGAGAGCAGTCGATTAGCCCATCGATGCGCTGGCGAATTAGTTTAGCTAATAGATGCTCGATGGTATGTAGACCAGCTGTATCCATTGCATTTTCGTTGGGTTGGATAAGGCGAATATCAAAGTTTGTAATAATGTCTCCTTTGGGTCCGACTTCTTCAGAAATTAAGCGGATGTAAGGTGCTTTTACAATAGTGTGGTCTAGCTCGAAGCTTTCGACAGTGACTTCTTTTTTCATGGTTTCCTCCAAATAAGTGATGAATTTATTATACCATATTTGACAATTTGGAATTGTGAAATCGTTTCAAATATGATAAAATAGATACAGATTTTGTGAAAATCGAATTATAAAAAAAGAGGTAGAAATATGGGAATCATTGCATTTGTAGTGGCTCTTGTTTCTGCTCTCATTGGTTTAGTAATTGGCTACTTTGCCATTTCTTTGAAGATGAAATCTGCAAAAGAAACTGCAGAATTAACCCTTTTAAATGCAGAACAAGAAGCTAGTAATGTTCGTGGTCGAGCAGAAGAGCAAGCTGAGGTTATTCTAAAAACAGCTGAGCGCGATCGCCAGACCTTGAAAAAAGAATTACTCTTGGAAGCTAAGGAAGAAGCTCGTAAGTACCGAGAAGAAATTGCAGAAGAATTTAAGTCAGAACGTCAAGAGTTGAAGCAAATCGAATCACGCTTGACAGAGCGGGCGACCAGCTTGGACCGCAAAGACGATAATTTGACCAACAAGGAAAAGACTTTGGAACAAAAGGAACAAAGTCTGACCGATAAAGCTAAGCACATTGATGAGCGTGAACAAGAAGTTGTAAAACTCGAAGAGCAAAAAGCTTTGGAGTTAGAACGAGTGGCGGCCCTCAGTCAAGAAGAGGCGAAGGAAATCATCCTTACCGATACACGTGATAAATTGACGCATGAAATTGCGACTCGTATCAAGGAAGCAGAGCGTGAAGTAAAAGAACGTTCTGACAAGATGGCAAAGGACTTGTTAGCCCAAGCGATGCAACGCATATCAGGTGAATATGTGGCTGAGCAGACGATTACATCGGTTCATTTACCGGATGATGCGATGAAGGGACGGATTATTGGGCGTGAGGGTCGAAATATTCGTACCTTTGAAAGTCTGACTGGTATTGATGTTATCATTGATGATACGCCAGAAGTCGTTGTCTTATCAGGTTTTGACCCAATTCGTCGTGAAATTGCTCGCATGACCATGGAAACCTTGCTTCAAGATGGTCGGATTCATCCGGCTCGTATTGAGGAATTGGTTGAAAAACACCGTGTGGAAATGGACAATCGCATCCGTGAGTATGGTGAGGCTGCTGCCTACGAAGTTGGCGCACCAAACCTTCACCCAGATTTGATTAAGATTATGGGACGTTTGCATTTCCGTACTTCTTATGGTCAAAATGTTCTTCGTCACTCGATTGAAGTGGCTAAATTGGCAGGAGTCCTCGCTGCTGAATTGGGTGAGAATGTGAATTTGGCACGTCGAGCTGGTTTCCTACATGACGTTGGTAAAGCTATTGACCGTGAGGTGGATGGAAGCCACGTTGAAATCGGTACAGAATTGGCTAAGAAATATAAAGAGAATCCAATTGTTATCAATGCGATTGCTAGTCACCATGGCGATGTAGAAGCGACAAGTACTATTGCAGTTATTGTGGCTGCGGCAGATGCTCTGAGCGCTGCTCGTCCAGGTTCGCGTCGTGAATCTATGGAAGCCTACATCAAACGTCTGCAAGACTTGGAAGAAATCGCCAACAGTTTCGAAGGGATTAAACAATCCTATGCTATTCAGGCTGGTCGTGAAATTCGGATTATCGTTCATCCTAACAAGGTCACTGATGATCAGATTACCATCTTGGCCCATGATGTTCGTGAGAAAATTGAAAATAATCTGGATTATCCAGGAAATATCAAAATCACAGTTATCCGTGAAACAAGAGCAACAGATGTTGCTAAATAAACGAGGGGGAGCTAAGTTGGCTCCCTTTCTGTTTGAAAAAATGCCTTGCTCATTTAAAATCAGTTGAAATTCCTAGGGATTTTTGTTACACTAGAATGAAAGATTTTAAAGGAGATATCATGAAAGAGCGAGGCTTACTCATCGTATTTTCTGGCCCATCTGGTGTTGGAAAAGGAACAGTTCGAAAGGAAATTTTTGAAAGCTCTGATAATAAATTTGAATATTCTGTATCCATGACGACACGTCCACAGAGACCGGGAGAAGTTGATGGAGTTGACTATTTCTTCCGTAGTCGTGAGGAATTTGAAGATTTGATTCGCCAGGGTCAAATGTTGGAATATGCAGAGTACGTTGGAAATTACTATGGAACACCTCTGACCTATGTCAACGAAACGCTTGATAAGGGAATTGATGTTTTCTTAGAAATTGAAGTTCAGGGTGCTCTTCAAGTTAAGAAAAAGGTTCCAGACGGTGTCTTCATCTTCTTGACACCACCAGATTTGGAAGAACTACAAGATCGTTTAGTTGGTAGAGGAACGGATAGCGAGGAAGTTATTGCCCAGCGTATCGAACGTGCCAAGGAAGAAATTGCCTTGATGCGTGAGTATGACTATGCGGTTGTCAATGATGAAGTTCCATTGGCAGCTGAACGTGTGAAACGCATTATCGAAGCGGAGCATTTCCGTGTGGACCGTGTGATCGGACGCTATGATGAAATGATTCGTGATGTGAACAAGTAAGGAACTATAGATAGAAAGTAGAGAGAATAGAACTATGATGTTGAAACCATCTATTGATACCTTGTTGGATAAGGTACCATCTAAGTACTCATTGGTTATTCTTGAGGCCAAACGTGCCCATGAATTGGAAGCGGGAGCAAAACCAACTCAAGAATTTACTTCTGTAAAATCAACCCTTCGTGCCTTGGAAGAAATTGAATCTGGTAATGTGGTTATCCACCCAGACCCAGAAGCAAAACGTGAGGCAGTTCGTCGCCGTGCCGAAGAGGCGAAGCGTTTGGCGGAAGAAGAAGAGAAGAAAATCAAAGAACAAATCGCTAAAGAAAAAGAAGAAGGCGAAAAGATTTAATAAAAAACTCGGTTGGGATTACCATCCGGGTTTCTTTTCACTTACGGATTGTTAGATTTTTTACAGAAAGGAGGAAGTATGTTAGCACAGGTTATTGTAGATGTCCCTTTGATGCAGACAGATCAAGCTTATTCCTATCGCGTTCCAGCTGAGTTGGAAGAGGGGCTCAAGGTTGGCGTGCGTGTCCATGTACCCTTTGGTAAGGGAAATCGGCTGATTCAAGGGATTGTGGTTGACTTGATTGATGAAGATGACGAAAATAAGGTACAAGACTTGAAAGAGCTTGCCGAGGTTTTGGACTATAGTCCTGTTCTCAATCAAGAGCAATTTTGGTTGGCGGACCAGATGAGGAAGTCGGTCTTCTCCTATAAAATTACTCTCTTAAAATCCATGCTGCCCAGCTTGCTCAATTCGACCTATGACAAATTGCTCCGTCCAGGGCTTGGTTTGGAAATGGCAGAGCAACTTAGTCTGTTTGGTGATAAGGAGCAGATTCGTTTTTCTGACTTGGATGTAAAAGAGCAAGGGAGAATCATGCGTCTGGCCCAGTCAGGAAAAATATTGGTAGACTATGTGGCCAAGGATAAGAAGCAAATCAAGACGGAAAAATGGTACCGAGTTTGTCTGGAGAAATTACGAGAAGCAGACATTAGCAATCGAGCTAAAAAACGACAGCAGTTAAGGGAATTTCTTCTGGAACACTCGGAAGACCAGCTCCTTTCAAACCTAAAATCGGATTATTCAGCTGATACGCTCCGCTATTTCCAAGAAAATGGCTATATAGAAGTCTGGGAAGAGGAAGTATCGCGGACTCAGGGAGTTTTTGATAAGGTGGAAAAAACTCAGGCCTTGGATTTGAATCCAGAGCAGGCCATTGCGGTTCGTGAGATTGTGGCCTCTATCGGTCAGGAAAGTCAGACCTTTCTACTGCAAGGAGTGACAGGTTCTGGGAAGACGGAGGTTTATCTCCAGGTCATTGATCGGGTCTTGAAGATGGGGAAAACGGCTATTATGCTGGTACCTGAAATTTCCTTGACTCCTCAGATGACCAATCGTTTTATTTCTCGTTTTGGCCAGCAGGTCGCTATTTTGCATTCGGGCTTGTCTGACGGTGAGAAGTATGACGAGTGGAGAAAGATTGAGGCTGGAAATGCCCAGGTGGTTGTCGGGGCTCGATCAGCTATTTTTGCACCATTGACAAACATAGGTGTTATCATCATTGATGAGGAGCATGAGGCGACCTACAAGCAGGACAGCAATCCACGCTACCATGCACGTGATGTGGCAAAGTTGCGGGCAGACTATAATCGAGCCACCTTGGTTTTGGGTTCTGCTACGCCGAGTCTTGAAACACGGGCTCGGGCTAGTCGAGGAGTCTATGGAAGACTGACTCTTAACCAGAGGGCTAATCCCTTGGCTCGAATTCCAGAAGTGGAAGTTGTGGATTTCCGTGATTATATCGGTCAGCAGGAGGCTAGTAATTTTACGCCTGTTCTAATTGATAAGATTAAAGAAAAGCTAGACCGCAATGAACAAGTTGTCCTTATGTTAAACCGCCGAGGCTATTCTTCTTTTGTCATGTGTCGTGATTGTGGGAGTGTTGATCAGTGTCCCAACTGTGATATTTCCCTGACGCTCCACATGGACACAAAAACGATGAATTGCCACTACTGTGGTTTTCAAAAGGGGATTCCTCAGACCTGTCCAAACTGTCAAAGTCGTTCCATTCGTTATTATGGGACGGGTACGCAAAAGGCTTACGATGAATTGCAGGAGCTCTTGCCAGAGGCTAGAATTTTGCGTATGGATGTGGATACTACCAAGAAAAAAGGTGCTCATGAGGACTTGCTCGAACGGTTTGGTCGAGGCGAAGCGGATATTCTTCTGGGAACCCAGATGATTGCCAAGGGCTTGGATTTTCCAAATGTGACGCTGGTTGGGGTGCTCAATGCTGATACGGCCCTCAATTTGCCTGATTTTCGGTCTTCTGAGCGGACCTTCCAGTTGCTAACTCAGGTAGCCGGTCGGGCTGGTCGAGCTGATAAGGAAGGGGAAGTCCTGATTCAGACCTACAACCCCAATCATTATGCCATTGCCTTTGCCAAAGAGCAGGATTATGAAGGTTTCTATCGTTATGAGATGGGCATTCGGAAAAATCTTGGCTATCCACCTTACTATTTTACGGTTGGTCTAACCTTTTCGCACAAGTCGGAAGAATTTGTCGTGAAAAAAGCCTATGAAACAGTAGCCTTTCTCCGTCAACACTTAACGGAGGCTATTCAAATCCTAGGACCGACGCCCAAGCCTATTGCCAGAACCCATAATCTCTACCACTACCAGATCATCTTGAAATACCGGCATGAAGACCGTTTGGAAGAGGTGCTCAATCAGATTTTGGATTGGACACAGGAGAGAGAAAATCAAGATTTACGGTTGGTTATTGACAATGAACCGCAGAATATGATGTGATACCTTCACTAGAAAGAAACTTATGAGCCTACTACCAATCAATCAATTTGCAAAAAAGAGCGGGGTAACTTCCGAAACCCTGCGGCACTATGATCGTATTGGTCTCCTAAAACCCTATTCTCAAAATGAGAGTGGGGTTCGTTTTTACCATGTGGAGAAATATGAAAAACTCAGTACCTTAGGTCAAGGCTGGTATCAAGAAGAAGGAAAAGAAGCGGTTAGCCTTGAGCCAGGTAAAGTAATTGTTTTTGATTTTGAATTGACTGCTGAAGAATTAGCTGCCCTTCGTGCTCGTTGGAGCAACCAAGTTGTAGCTTGGAGTCAATTGGAACTCCTCAATTACAATGTCACAAATATCATGAAAGATATGAGAAAACCATATTTGGTTGTAACTGCTGAAAATGCTTGGCGCCAGCCAGCTTCTCGTGAAATTTTTGATGCAGCTAAAAGTGAGGTAAAAGAATGGGTTGTAGTACCAGAAGCCAGTCACTTTGATATGTATGACCTTCATCCATTTGTAGATCTAGCTTTTGATGCTATCTTGCCATTCTTTGAAAAAAATCTATAATGGTAAAAGGCTCAGAGGTTGGACTTCGGAGTCTATTATGTTGAAATAAACAGTATGCAAAAAATGAATACTTGTATAACAAAGAAGTATTATACATGATTAGCATTTTTTAATACAATAAGACTATAAAAAAATAAGAAATCACATCACTAACTGAATGTGAAAAGGAGTAAGTTATGTCACAGTTATTCAATCAACCTACAGTCACTTTAAACAATGGAATTCAAATGCCAGTGGTTGGCTTTGGTGTTTTCCAAATTCCAGACCTAGAGCAATGTCAAGAAGTTGTTGAAGAAGCGATTCGAGTAGGCTACCGTCATTTTGATACTGCTCAAATCTACGGCAATGAAGTCGCTGTTGGCAAAGCGATCAAAGCTTCAGGCCTACCACGTGAGGAATTTTTCATCACTACTAAGCTCTGGGTTTCAGATTTCTCTTATGAGGGAGCTAAAGAGGCATTTACCACATCCTTGGAGCGACTGGACATGGATTATGTAGACCTTTATCTCATTCACCAACCATTTGGAGATATTTTTGGAGCTTGGCGTGCTATGGAGGAGCTCTACAAAGAAGGTAAGATTCGTGCGATTGGTGTATCAAATTTCAAATCAGACCAACTGGCCAACCTCGCTGTCTTTAATGAGGTAACCCCAGCAGTTAACCAAATCGAACTCCATGTCTTTAACCAACGGGATGAAGAACGTGCCTATATGGCAGAAAAAGGTGTCGTTGCGGAAAGTTGGGGAGCCTTGGCTGCTGGTCAATTCGATGTCTTCTCAAATCCAGTCTTAGTTGAAATTGCTGGAAAATATGGGAAAACGACTTCTCAGGTTATGTTGCGCTGGCACTTGCAATCAGGCCTAGTTTCATTGGCTAAGTCCGTCACGCCAACTCGCATTCAAGAAAACTTTGATATTTTTGACTTTGAATTATCAGCTGAAGACATGAAAAAAATCACTACTCTAAATACAAATACAACACTTTTTGAAGATCATCACTCTGCAAAAGCTGTCGAAATTATTGCTGGATTTGTCGGCAAATCGTTCTAAGAAAAAAGATACTATACTCTGTGATTGTTCAATTGTTGAACAGTACAGAGTATTTTTTTTACGAGGAGAAAGGCAATGACAACTTTATTTATCAATGGCAGTCCAAATAAAAATGGGAATACAGTTGCACTAGCTCAAAAATTACTTGCTAATCAGGAATATGAAACCCTACATTTAGTAGATTACAAAATTTATGATTACGGTCAAGATTTTTCGGACGATCAATTCGAGGAGGTTATCCAAAAAGTCTTTGCTGCGGATACTTTGTTCATTGGCTCGCCCGTTTATTGGCACAGTATTAATGGTTTGGTCCGAAAAATTTTGGATCGCTAATACGATGTGGTGACAGACGAGTTGGTTGGAAAAAACTTTTCAAGGCTCTGCTCCAACACAAGAAGTGTTAGACATGGGGGACTATACTATGAGTCGCTATGCTGGACTTTATGGAATGGATTATCAGGGAATGGTGAATAGCTAAAAAAACTAGACGGAAGTGTCTAGTTTTCTGTTAATTGTGACAAAATAGCTTTGTTTTTCTTTAAGACAGAGATATAGAAAGTTTTTGTGGCTTCCTTATCAGAAATGGGAACATGAACCCTCTGACTATCATTTTCTGACGATTGTTGGGTGATGTTTGTAGAGAAACTTGGCAGAGCAGAAGCTGAAACCAATTCTTCAAAGGCATCCCAATCTTTTTGAACAATGAATTTTGTCTCAGTCAAACTATCAACGAGTGGTTGCCATATTCCCAAATCAGACCGTAATAGCATGGTCAAATCAGCAAGATCAGAAAGTTGTATCTCTTCTCGCAAAGCAAATGGATGAGCAGGAGGTACAGAGAGGTAGAGTTGCTCCATGAAGAACCCAGTTGATAGGATACCGTCTTCATTTAGAAGAAAATCTGTTACGATGAATTGATAGTGTTCGTCCAACAGGCCAGAAATTAATGCTTCATTTTCTTGTAAATCCAGATGAATTTCTTGGTTGATTTTTTGTTCAGCAAGTCTGGACCGTAGTTCCCATTCAACCCCGGGAGCACAGATGCCGCCAAACAAGGTAGTTGCCTGCATCGAAAAGCGTTGGACATTTTCGAGAAAAGTTTGACCTTGCTTCAACAATTTTCTTGCCTGTTTGACAGTGTATTCCCCTGTTTCTGTCAAGACAAGCTTATTTTTACTTCGTTGAAAGAGTTGAACCCCTAATTCATCTTCCAAGCTCTGCATATTGCGCGTTAGCGAGGGCTGAGAAATCAATAAAACTTCTGCTGCTTTGGACAAGGTTCCCTGCTCCGCGAAGGCGATGAGTTGTTCTAATTGTTGAAGTTGTAACATCTGGTCTCCTTTTCACTATTCGATATTTGAATACTAGTTGCTTGCTACATATTCTACTACTTTTTCTAACGTGTGTAAAATGGAAGAAGGGTATCTTTGTACTTACTTTTTTCCAGCTGGAAAACCTTTAATTAAGGAAAAAATAAGTAAAAATGGTATAATTAAGGGATAATAGAATTTGTAAGAATCACGTAAAGGAGATGAGAAAGCAAACATGACAAAGTTGATATTTATGGGAACACCAGCATTTTCAGCGACAGTCTTACAAGGACTTTTGGCGGATGACCAGTATGAAATCCTTGCTGTTGTCACCCAGCCAGACCGAGCTGTTGGACGAAAAAAAGTCATCCAAATGACACCTGTGAAAGAAGTAGCCTTGGAATACCAATTACCAGTCTATCAACCTGAAAAGCTATCTGGTAGCCAAGAACTAGATGAGTTGATGAATTTAGGAGCAGACGGGATTGTGACGGCAGCTTTTGGGCAATTCCTACCAACCAAATTATTGAACTCAGTTGACTTTGCAGTCAATGTTCATGCTTCTCTTCTTCCTAAATACCGTGGTGGTGCCCCTATCCATTATGCCTTGATTAACGGTGATGAGCGTGCCGGCGTAACCATCATGGAAATGGTCAAAGAAATGGATGCCGGCGACATGATTTCCAGCGATAGCATTGCTATTGAAGAAAGTGACAATGTCGGCACCTTGTTTGAAAAGTTGGCTGTTGTTGGTAGGGATTTATTATTACAAACCTTACCAGCCTATATTGCTGGTGACTTGAAACCAGTCGCTCAAAATCCAGAACAGGTAACCTTCTCACCAAATATTCAGCCAGAAGAAGAGGTACTGGATTGGAATAAGACAGCTCGTCAACTATTTAATCACATTCGCGGTATGTATCCGTGGCCAGTTGCCCACACCTATTGGCAAGGGGAACGGTTTAAAATTCAAGAAGCTGTAGAAGCAGAAGGTGAAGGACCAGTCGGTCGGGTTATTGCTCGAAGCAAGAAAGAATTGGTCATTGCGACAGGTCAGGGAGCCCTTTCTCTGAAAACTGTCCAGCCAGCTGGTAAGCCAAAAATGACCATTGCAGACTTTTTAAATGGTGCAGGTCGAGATATTGCAGTAGGAGATCAATTTGGTGTTCAATAAACATGAAACAGCAAGAAGTCTAGCCTTAACTGTATTGGAACAAGTCTTCGATCAAGGAGCTTATTCCAATATCGCACTCAATAAGGCCCTAGAATCTTCTTGTTTATCAGCACAGGACAAGGGCTTGGCGACCGAGTTGGTTTATGGGACAGTCTCTCGTAAAATTACCCTAGAGTGGTATTTGGCACATTTTATCGAAGATAGGGAAAAGTTGGACACTTGGGTCTACTATCTCCTCATGTTGAGCCTCTACCAGTTGGTATATTTGGACAAATTGCCCCCCCACGCAGTTGTCAATGAGGCAGTTAATATTGCTAAGCGAAAGCCTGGAACTGATAAGTTTGTCAACGCTATTTTGCGCAAAATGAGCCAATCGACCTTGCCCAATCCTGCAGAAATCAAACGAAAGAACAAACGTCTATCCGTTCAGTATTCTGTGCCAGTTTGGTTGGTCCAAACCTTGATTGCAGAATATGGCGATGAACGTGCAGAGAAGATTTTCCAAAGCTTACATGAACGGAATAAGGCTAGCGTACGCGTGACGGATGGTCAACAAGTGGAGCGATTGGCAGCGGAACTAGATGCCCAACGCTCTCAGTTATCGCCTGTCGGTCTAGTTAAATCCCATGGACACTTTGCGGGGACAGATTATTTTAGGGAAGGGCTCATCACCATTCAAGATGAAACCAGTCAATTGGTAGCTCCGACTTTGGATATTCAAGGGGATGAAATCATCTTGGATGCTTGTGCAGCTCCGGGTGGAAAGACCTGTCATATGGCAAGCTATCTTACGGATGGAAAAGTTTATGCGTTGGATTTATATGATCATAAACTAAACCTGATTGAAGAAAACGCACTTCGTTTAGGTCTAGAAGATAAGATTGAGACCAAACGTCTGGACGCCAGTCGTGTTCATGAGGAATTCGGTCCAGCTACCTTTGATAAAATCTTAGTCGATGCTCCGTGTTCAGGTATTGGACTTATCCGCCGTAAGCCAGATATTCGTTATAACAAGGCAGCGATGGACTTTGATTCTCTAAAGACTATCCAGTTGCAGATACTGGACAGTGTTTGCCAAAGCTTGAAAATTGGTGGTATAATAACCTATAGCACATGTACGATTATTGCTAAGGAAAACCAAGAGGTTATTCAAGAATTTCTGCAAAACCATCCCGATTTTGAACAGGTGACACTAGAACACCCTCAAACAGATATTATGGTTGATGGTTGCTTGTTGATTACACCGGAACAATACCAGACTGATGGATTTTTCATCGGTCAATTTAGAAGAAAATCCTAGAAGTAAGAGGAGGAAGTTGCTTAGCAACGAAAACAGTATGGAAATTGCATTATTAACTGATGTTGGACAAAAACGTTCAAACAATCAAGATTATATTAATTGTTATAAGAACCGTGCAGGTATTGACTTGGTAGTCTTGGCAGATGGTATGGGCGGTCACCGTGCTGGTCATATTGCCAGTGAAATGGCAGCGACAGATTTGGGAGTTGCTTGGGTTGATACTCAATTAGTGACCTTAAATGATGTCCGTGAATGGCTGATTGCCATCATCGATGCAGAAAATCAAAAGATTTATGAATTGGGTCAAACAGAGGAATATAAGGGAATGGGAACAACTCTTGAAGCAGTTGTTGTCATCGACAACCAAATGATCTATGCCCATGTCGGAGATTCACGAGTTGGATTGATTAGAGATGGCGAATATACACGTCTAACCAACGACCATTCGCTGGTAGGTGCCCTTGTTCGAGCTGGTCAGCTCACAGAAGAAGAAGCACAGCGTCACCCTCAAAAAAATATTGTAACGCAGTCCATCGGACAAGCCGAACCAATTGAACCAGACATTGCTTTGAAAACTCTTGAGGTTGGAGATTATGTCCTTATTAACAGCGATGGCTTAACCAATATGGTACCAACCGAGGACATTCGTGATATTGTATTGAGTGATGTTTCAATTGAAAGCAAGGTAGAAACACTTGTACGTTTTGCCAATAATGCAGGCGGTCTAGATAATATTACAGTAGGTTTGCTTCACATTACGGAGGAGGCTAGGTAATGATTCAAATCGGTAAGATCTTTGCCGGTCGGTATCGAATCGTTCGGCAAATTGGTCGAGGCGGTATGGCAGATGTTTACCTAGCAAGAGATTTGATTTTAGATGGAGAAGAGGTTGCTGTTAAAGTTCTTCGGACCAACTATCAGACAGATCAAATTGCTATCCAGCGTTTTCAACGTGAAGCGCGTGCCATGGCAGAACTGGACCATCCCAATATCGTTCGTATTTCGGACATCGGTGAAGAAGATGGTCAACAGTATTTGGCTATGGAATATGTCAATGGCCTCGATTTAAAACGTTATATAAAAGAAAATGCACCACTCTCCAACGATGTTGCGGTGCGAATTATGGGACAGATTCTCCTTGCTATGCGAATGGCGCACACAAGAGGAATTGTCCATCGAGATTTGAAACCTCAGAACGTCCTTTTGACTTCCAATGGAGTCGCTAAAGTAACAGACTTTGGTATTGCAGTTGCCTTCGCTGAAACGAGTTTGACACAAACCAACTCCATGTTGGGTTCTGTTCACTATCTTTCGCCTGAGCAGGCGCGTGGTTCGAAAGCGACCATTCAAAGTGACATTTATGCGATGGGAATCATCCTTTTTGAAATGTTGACGGGTCGCATTCCCTATGATGGAGATAGTGCTGTGACGATCGCTCTTCAGCATTTTCAAAAACCTCTCCCATCTGTTAGAGAAGAGAATGCAAACGTACCTCAGGCTTTAGAAAATGTTGTACTAAAAGCCACGGCTAAAAAATTAAACGAGCGCTATAAGTCGGTTGCAGAAATGTACGCAGATTTAGCTTCGGCTCTATCCATGGATCGTCGGAATGAACCCAGGGTTGAACTAGAAGGGAACAAGGTTGATACAAAAACCTTGCCAAAACTCTCCCAGGCCAATGTTGAAACGAAAGTACTGCATACAAACAGTTCTGCCCAAGTTTCTGCGACGGATAAGGGGTCTGGTAAGAAAGAAGTGGCGAAGTCGGGAAATAAGCCTGTTTCAAAACCAAGACCAGGTATGCGTACACGCTACAAAGTCTTGATAGGGGCTATTTTGTTAACAGTCATAGCGGTTGGACTCATATTTTTCAACACTCCACGGACAGTTACCGTCCCTGATGTGTCTGGTCAAACCGTTGAAAAAGCTACAGAAATGATTGAAGTAGCAGGATTGGAAGTCGGAAATATCACAGAAGAAGCGACCGCAACTGTAGATGAAGGATTGGTAATACGAACCTCTCCGGCTGCAAAGACGACCAGACGTCAAGGAAGTAAGATTGATATTGTAGTAGCAACGGCTACGATGGTATCTATTCCAGATGTGACAGATAAGGATTCTGATACTGCACGGCAGGAATTGGAGGCTCTTGGTTTCCAAGTGACAACAAAAGAAGAATATAGCGAAAAAGTTGCCCAAGGTCTCGTCATCAAAACAGATCCAGGAGCAAATAGTTCTGCTGAGAAGGGGGCAAAAATTACCCTTTACGTTTCCAAAGGAGTAGCGCCACAAGTTGTTCCAAACGTTGTTGGAAAAACTCAGGAGAATGCTACTCAAATTCTTCAGACAGCAGGCTTCAGTATTGGAACTATTACTCAGGAATACAGCTCATCTGTTACTGCGGGTCAAGTTATCAGTACAGATCCCGTTGCCAATACAGAGTTGACAAAAGGTTCTATCATCAATCTAGTTATTTCAAAAGGAAAAGAATTGATTATGCCTGATTTAACATCTGGCAAGTACACCTATTCACAGGCACGTAGTCAATTACAAGCACTGGGTGTCAATGTGGAAAGTATTGAAAAACAAGAAGATAGAAGCTATTATTCAACGACAAGTGATATCGTCATTGGACAATATCCTACTGCTGGCGCAACAATTGATGGAACAGTTACCTTGTATGTCTCCGTTGCATCAACCGGCACCAGTAGCGATTCCTCAACAGGAAGCTCCACTAGCACAAGTACTTCGACAGATAGCGGACAATAAAGATGAATAAGGTTGGGCAGATGCCGGACCTTTTTCTCTTGATTAGAGAGCGTAGCTTGTGAGCGGTCCCCTATGCCAAAATTGTTTCCTTCTGTCCATCAAGGGTGATGGCCTAGGAGTGATTTGCATAGTTTGTAGTATGTTTAGTTTATTTTGCTTGTCTTGTTAATTTACTTTGCCGTACCCAAGTATAGCCTGCATCTCGTTGCTTTGAACTAATATAGTCATTTGAATTAACTTTGATACATCGTCACTTTCGGCTTGCCGTACTCTAGTACAGCCTGCACCTCAGTTCCTTGTCTGAAAGCTAATTCATTCGACTATATTTCCTACTTTAGATGGAGTTCTTTTACTTATTTTTTGTTACAATAGTATAGAAAGGATGGAGAAGATGCGGAAAGTTCAATTTTTTCTACTAATAGAAAGTATGATTTTTACGATGGCAGCCTTTGATGTGGTAGCCAATGAGGCCAGTCGGACCCTGCTACTTTTCTCTGCCTTATTACTCATCATTTGGTACTTCCTAGGAAGAAAAGTCAACAGTGTTTTACTGGTCAGCTCCTTATCTCTATTATTTTTGGTCTTTGTTTTAAATCCCTTCTTCATTATTGGGATTATGCTACTAGTCGTCTACATGCTGATTAATTTCTTTTCACGTTATGAAAAGAGAAACCAATATACCCACATTGTTTTTAGTGACTATTCTCTACAGGTTCAAAAAGAGAAAAATAGATGGTTTGGCAACCACGATCACTCTCAAGATAGGTTTGGTTTTGAAGATGTTAACATTGTACGCTTGTTTGGCAATGATGTAGTTGATTTGGATAAGACTGTATTAGTTGGCAGAGATAATATTGTTGTAATTCGTAAAACGTTCGGACGGACAAAAATTATTGTTCCAATTGATGTTGAGGTTGCACTTTCAGCAACTAGTATCTATGGACGAGTAAGTTTCTTGGGTGAATCATACTGGGATTTGCGGAATGAAAGTATAGCGGTCAATAGTCCCGATTATCAAGAATCACACAAACGTGTAAAAGTCGTTACCAACAATATACTGGGAGATGTGGAGGTGGTTCGCGTATGAGAAAACGTACCTACCTACTCCTAGCCTGGTTTGCCTGTCTTATTGTTTTTGTGGTGATTGCTTCCACCCTCCCACTTTTAAATTATTCATTACTAGATGTTACGCTCTGGATTTCAACGGAGCAGCTCGTGTTTACTCTCATTCTACTGGTTATTGTTTTGACCCTTTTTCTAGCTGTAATGGTACAAACTGTCAGCCTGGCCTCCACTCAGGTTATGCGGACGAAGTTACAAGCTATCTTGAAGAATAAAAGTATTCGAACAGATACCGAGAGTGATCAGCTCTTGCTCCAGTTATCTGATAAGGTCAGAAACCTCACGCGTCAGGTACAGCTGGTTGACAATCAAGATTTAGTCAAGAAAGAAGAGATTGTTGAGGGAGAACGGAAACGGATTGCCAGGGATTTGCATGATACGGTTAGTCAAGAGTTATTTGCAACGAGCATGATTTTGTCAGGATTATCGTCCAATCTATCCACTCTTCCGCAGGAAACTTTGCAGGAACAGCTGATGCTCGTGAAAGACATGATTGAGTCTGCCCAACGAGACCTACGCATCCTATTATTACATCTACGCCCAAGTGAACTTGAAAGTAAAACCTTGGTTGAAGGATTTGAGCTGATTTTGCGTGAAGTTAGCGACAAAAGTAATATTATCGTTCATTTCCAACATGAAGTAGAGGAGCTACCGAAACTAATTGAAGAACATCTCTTCCGCATTGCGCAAGAAATTATCAGTAATACCTTGCGACATGCCAAGGCCAAGCATTTGGATGTCTACCTCTTGCAGAAGGAAACAGAACTGCAGTTGAAAATGACAGACGATGGTATCGGCTTCCAACAAGGTGCAGATGATGAATTAAGTTACGGTCTTCAAAACATACGTGAG
This sequence comes from Streptococcus suis, assembly GCF_046032115.1. GTDB lineage: Bacteria > Bacillota > Bacilli > Lactobacillales > Streptococcaceae > Streptococcus > Streptococcus suis_AJ. The sequence goes on from NZ_JARQOZ010000006.1 coordinate 87,518, forward strand.
CGGGTTGAAGACATGGCTGGAACGATAAAAATTCGCACTGCTCCAAATAAGGGAGTGGCGATTGATATTCGTATCCCACTATTGAAAGGAAAAGAAGATGAATACGATTCGAGTGATGTTGGTTGACGACCATGAGATGGTCCGTCTAGGATTGAAAAGTTACTTAAATTTACAGCCAGATGTTGAAGTAGTTGCAGAAGCTAGTGATGGCGAGGAAGGTTTGGCTAAAGCGTTAGAGGTTAAACCCGATGTTGTAGTGATGGACTTGGTTATGCCCAAGATGACTGGCGTAGAAGCAACCTTGGCCTTGCTGAAGGAATGGCCGCAAGCGCAGATTGTCATCCTGACCTCCTACCTAGATAATGAGAAAATCTATCCTGTGCTGGAAGCAGGAGCTCGTGGCTATATGTTGAAAACGTCAAGTGCTGACGAAATCTTAGCAGCCATCCGCAAGGTAGCTCTTGGAGAATATGCTATTGAGACAGAAGTAGAGAAAAAAGTAGAGCACCATAAACGCCACCCAGATTTACATGATGACTTGACAGCCCGTGAACGCGAAATCTTGACGCTGTTAGCCAAGGGGTATGATAATCAACGAATTGCAGATGAATCCTTCATTTCCTTAAAAACTGTTAAAACCCATGTTTCCAATATCTTATCCAAACTAGCTGTGAGCGACCGTACTCAAGCAGTTGTTTATGCTTTCCAGCATGGTTTGGTGGCGCAAGAGGACCAATAGTGGTATAATGAAAATTAGTTAATTTTCAACCAAAGGATAATGGAATTATATGGATGCAAAACTCAGATATAAGGCAAAAAAAATAAAAATAGTCTTTTTTGACATTGACGACACGCTACGTGTAAAGAATACAGGCTACATTCCTGAATCAATTCAGCAGGTTTTCAAATCACTAAAAGAAAAGGGAATTTTGACAGGAATTGCGTCAGGACGAACTCCTTATGGTTTGGTGCCAGAAATCAAGGCCTTAAAGCCAGACTTTTTCGCTATGATTAACGGCTCCTACGTAGAAGATGCCAAAGGTCAGGTAGTGTACCATCAGCCGATGCCCCAAAATTTAGTAGAATCTGTATTAAATTGGGCTAAAGAAATTGGAATCGAATATGGTATGCTTGGTAGTCAAAAAGGGACACTTTCTGCACGAACTGACCGCATTAGTCAAGTAATTGACTTGATTTATGAAGGTTTGGAAACAAACCCAACTTTTTATAAAGAAAATGACATCTACCAATTGCTAACTTTCGAGAAAGATGGTCACGAAGTAGAACTTCCAGAAGAGTTGCAAGCGGAATTGCGTAGTGTTCGTTGGGATGCTATTTCATCGGACATTGTGCTAAAAGGCTCTTCCAAAGCAACTGGTGTTGCTAAGGTTGTTGAAAAACTTGGCTTGAAACCTGAAAATGTTCTGGTCTTTGGAGATGGACTGAATGACATTGAGTTGTTCGATTATGCAGGCATTAGCATTGCTATGGGGCATTCTCATCCAGAATTGCAAAAGCGTGCAGATTATATTACAAAAACAGTAGAAGAAGATGGCATCTTTGATGCCTTGGAGAAATTAGGTATGGTAGAAAAAGAAAAATACTTCCCACAATTAGATTTGGAAAATGTTGACGGACCGGTTGCCCATATCAAGACCAATCATGGTGAGCTAACTGTAAAATTGTTCCCAGAAATTGCTCCAAAGACAGTAGCAAATTTTGTCGCACTGTCTAAAGATGGATATTATGATGGCGTTATTTTCCATAGAATTATCCAGGATTTCATGATTCAAGGTGGGGACCCAACTGGTACAGGTATGGGCGGTGAGTCTATCTATGGTGAGTCTTTTGAAGATGAGTTTTCAATGGAAGCCTTCAACCTTCGTGGTGCCTTGTCTATGGCCAATGCTGGACCAAATACAAATGGAAGTCAATTCTTCATCGTTCAAAATCAAAACTTCCCATACAATGCCAAAGAATTAGAACGTGGTGGTTGGCCTAAAGAAGTTGCAGAAGCCTATGTCAAAAATGGCGGGACACCACATCTAGATCAACGCCACACAGTGTTTGGTCATCTAGTTGATGAAGACTCCTTCGTCGTCTTGGATGCTATCGCAGCGGTTGCAACAGATTCAGCAGATCGTCCACATGAAGATGTTGTAATTGAGACCATCGAAATAGAGGATTAAGATGAAAATCGGAGATAAACTCAAGGGGACGGTAACGGGCATTCAGCCGTATGGAGCCTTTGTACAATTAGAGAATGGGACGACGGGCCTAATCCATATCTCGGAAATCAAAACAGGTTTTGTTGATAATATTTATGATCATTTAAAATTGGGGCAAGAGGTTTTGGTACAGGTAGTCGACTTTGATGAATATACTGAAAAGGCTAGTTTATCAATCCGGACCTTAGAAGAAGAACAACAAAAAATTCCGCGTCATCATCGTTTTACAAATGAACGGAATAAAATTGGTTTTTCCCCTTTAGCAAAACAACTTCCGAAATGGATTGAGGAAGCTAAAGCCTATCTCAAAGAGCAAAAAGAAAAGAAGGTTTAGGGAATTGAACTCCCAACCTTCTTTTTTTTCTAATTATCAAATTCGTAGAGGGCAGTAGACAAGTAACGTTCTCCGTTATCAGGCAAGATTGCCAACACTTTTTTTCCAGTTCCCAACTTCTTAGCGACTTCGATAGCAGCGTGAATTGCTGCTCCAGATGAAATACCCACAAGGAAACCTTCCTGTCCACCAATTGCTCGACCTGTTGCTAAAGCATCATCTGATTTAACACGAATAATGCCATCATAGGCTGCTGTATCCAGCGTATCAGGAATGAAACCAGCTGAAATGCCTTGAATCTTGTGTGGACCAGGTGCTTCACCAGATAGGACTGCCGATTCATCAGCTTCTACGGCATAGATGGCGATGTTTGGGTTGGCATCTTTTAATACATGCGAAACACCAGAAACAGTTCCACCAGTACCAACACCAGAAACAAAGGCATCTAAACCAGTTGTTCCAAAGTCTTCCAAAATTTCCTGTCCTGTTGTATCTTCGTGAACTTTTGGATTGGATGGATTAGCAAACTGGAAAGGAACCCAGCCATTTTTTTCTTCAGCAATCTCTTTTGCTTTGGCGATAGCCCCCTTCATCCCTTCGCTACCAGGAGTCAAGACGAGTTCAGCTCCATAAGCTTGGATAATCTTACGACGCTCAACACTCATGGTTTCAGGCATGACGATAATCACCTTATAACCTTTTGCTGCTCCAACCCAAGCAAGACCGATACCAGTGTTACCACTTGTTGGCTCAACAATAGTATCTCCAGGTTTGATTGTACCAGCCTTTTCAGCATCTTCAATCATAGCCAAGGCGATACGGTCTTTTACAGAAGAACCTGGGTTAAAAGCTTCCAATTTGACATAGACCTCAGCAGCTCCTTCAGGTACAATATTGTTAAGTTTGATAATCGGAGTTTTTCCAACTAATTGCGTAATATTTTGATAAATAGCCATAAGGCACCTCCAAATAATGTTATTATACATTATATAGTAGAAAGTCAAAAAAGGATAATATAAAAAAACTATCTCGCCGATCAATGTCATTAAGTTAACATTCGGCATTACATCTACACTGTCTACTCCCAAGTATTTATTCTATGTCATACTTGGGA
>NZ_JARQOZ010000007.1:0-66637 GCF_046032115.1 Streptococcus suis
AATAGTCAAGTTAACATTATTACACTCATTAAAAATTTGGGATTGAAAAATCCCCATAAACTTATTTTACGAGGAGGTACTATGAAGGGAATTTTAGCATTTATATTTATATTTGGTGTGATTGTGGTTGTCCATGAATTTGGTCATTTCTACTTCGCCAAGAAAGCGGGTATCCTTGTGAGGGAATTTGCGATTGGGATGGGTCCCAAAATTTTCGCTCATACGGGTAAGGATGGGACACTTTACACCATCCGTATTCTTCCTCTAGGTGGCTATGTTCGAATGGCTGGATGGGGTGAAGATAAGACAGAGATTAAGACAGGTAGTCCTGCCAGCCTCAGTTTAAATGAAGCTGGTGTTGTGACGCGGATTAATTTGTCTGGTAAGCAACTGGATAGTCTCAGTTTGCCAATGAATGTAACCAGTTTTGACTTTGAAGAAAAATTAGAAATCACAGGCTTGGTCTTGGAAGAAAGCAAGACCTATAAGGTTGATCATGATGCCACGATTGTAGAGGAGGATGGAACAGAAGTTCGGATTGCTCCACTTGATGTTCAGTATCAAAATGCGACAGTCTGGGGTCGGTTGATGACCAACTTTGCGGGTCCCATGAATAACTTTATTTTAGGGATTCTAGTATTTATTATTTTGTTCTTCATGCAAGGCGGGGTTGCCAACCCATCAAGCAATGCAGTAAGTATTACTGAAGGTGGTGCTTTGCAGGCTGCGGGTGTTGTCACAGGGGACAAGATTCTTTCGGTCAATGGGAACACGACAGATAGCTACACAGAAGTTGCAACGATTATTAGCAAAGCAGCGACAGATGCAACAACAGCCCCAAGCTTTGATTTGGTTGTTGAGCATGATGGGAAAAAACGTCATGTCTCCGTTACTGCTGAACAAGTAGATGGGGCCTATCGAATTGGTATCTCACCGATTTTGAAAACTGGTTTCGTTGATAAAATTGTCGGTGGTTTCCAAGAAGCGGGAGCGACAGCTCTTAGGGTTGTAACAGCTTTGAAGAATCTAATTGCAAACTTTGATGTTAAGCAGTTGGGGGGGCCGGTTGCTATTTACAAAGTAAGTTCTCAAGCGGCTGAATTTGGTTTGGTTTCTGTATTGGGGCTAATGGCTGCGCTCTCCATTAACCTTGGAATCTTCAATTTGATTCCAATTCCAGCCTTGGATGGTGGTAAGATTGTTATGAATATTCTGGAAGCCATTCGCAGAAAACCACTCAAACCAGAGACGGAATCTTATATCACTCTAGCAGGTGTAGCTGTTATGGTGGTTCTTATGATAGTAGTCACTTGGAATGATATTATAAGAGTCTTCTTCTAAGATAATTTGAAATTTACGAAAGGAATTGAATGCGTGCTAAACGCAGGATGTTCTGAAAACTAAGAAAAAGAAAGGAACAGAGAGTTTCAGATTTGAACTCGAGCGTCAGCGAGGGTTTTGATAAGCGACTTCTGTGATTTCTAATCAAGTTAAACTACGAAAGGAATTGAATGCGTGCTAAATGCAGGATGTTCTGAAAACTAAGAAAAAGAAAGGAACAGAGAGTTTTCATATTTGAACTCGAGCGTCAGCGAGGGTTTTGATAAGCGACTTCTGTGATTCCTAATCAAGTTAAACTACGAAAGGAATTGAATGCGTGCTAAACGCAGGATGTTCTGAAAACTACGAAAGGAATTGAACACGGGCTGAAACCTGTGTCTTCCTGTCAAACAAATGATGAAAGGAACTGAATGCGTGCTAAAAACTTTACGAAAAAGATAAACCTGCCTAGTGCCAACGGCACTGCGTTAGGTTTCCTATTTTCGTTTCGTTTTCTTAACGCACTTATATCTTAATATGAAACAGTCTAAAATGATTATCCCTACTTTGCGGGAGATGCCTTCGGATGCGTCGGTGATTAGCCACGCTTTGATGTTGCGTGCGGGTTATGTCCGTCAGATTTCTGCTGGTATTTACAGCTACTTGCCATTGGCTAACCGTGTGATTGAAAAAGCAAAAAATATCATGCGTGAGGAGTTTGACAAGATTGATGCCATTGAATTTTTGGCACCTGCTCTCTTGTCAGCGGACATTTGGCGTGAGTCAGGTCGTTACGAAACATATGGAGACGACCTCTACAAGCTCAAAAACCGCGAGGGTTCTGACTTTATCTTGGGTCCAACCCACGAAGAAACCGTGACTCTTTTGGCGCGTGATGCGGTCCAGTCTTACAAACAGTTGCCGCTCAACATCTACCAAATCCAGCCAAAATATCGTGATGAAAAACGCCCTCGTAACGGTCTTCTCCGTGGTCGTGAGTTCATCATGAAAGACGGTTACAGCTTCCATGCTAGTTATGAGAGCTTGGACCAGACCTATGATGACTACAAGGCGGCTTACGAGGCAATCTTCACTCGTGCAGGCTTGGAGTTCAAAGCTATCATCGGTGACGGTGGTGCCATGGGTGGTAAGGATAGCCAGGAGTTTATGGCTATTACTCCAGACCGTACTGACCTGGACCGTTGGGTTGTCTTGGACAAGTCGGTTGCTTCTTTTGAAGAAATCCCAGAGGATGTTCTTGAAGCGATCAAGGCAGAACTCTTGGCTTGGTCTGTGTCTGGTGAGGACACTATTGCTTACTCAAGCGAATCAGGCTACGCTGCCAACCTAGAAATGGCAACTAGCGAATACAAACCAAGTACAGCAGTTGTCGTCGAAGAAGACTTGGTTAAAGTAGCGACACCAGATGCCAAAACCATTGACGAAGTGGCTGCCTTCTTGAATGTCGCGGAAGAGCAAACTATCAAAACCATGCTCTTTATGGCAGACGGTGAGCCAGTTGTTGCCCTCCTCGTCGGCAATGATCAAGTGAATGATGTCAAGTTAAAAAACCACCTTGGAGCAGATTTCTTTGATGTAGCAGGCCCAGCGGATGCGGAAAAAATCTTCGGTGCAGGTTTTGGTTCCCTTGGACCAGTCGGCTTGCCAGAAAACATCAAGATTATTGCAGACCGCAAGGTTCAAGATGTGAAAAATGCTGTTGTCGGTGCCAACGAAGACGGTTTCCACTACACAGGTGCCAATGCAGGGCGTGATTTCCAAGTGACTGAGTATGTGGATATTCGCGAAGTCAAGGAAGGCGAACCTTCTCCAGATGGACACGGTGTTCTCAACTTTGCCCGCGGTATCGAGATTGGTCACATTTTCAAGCTCGGTACACGTTACTCAGACAGCATGAATGCCAACATCTTGGATGAGAATGGTCGTTCTATGCCGATTATCATGGGATGCTACGGAATCGGTGTTAGCCGCCTCTTGTCAGCCGTTCTTGAGCAACACGCTCGCCTCTTTGTTAACAAGACACCAAAAGGCGAATACCGTTACGCTTGGGGGATCAACTTCCCTAAAGAATTGGCACCGTTTGATGTGCATTTGATTCCAGTTAATGTCAAAGATGAAGCGGTAATGGAATTGACTCAGTCTATCGAAGCAAGTTTGGTTGGTGCAGGCTATGAAGTATTAACTGACGACCGTAATGAGCGTGTCGGCGTTAAGTTTTCTGATAGTGACTTGATTGGCTTGCCAATCCGTGTGACTGTCGGTAAGAAAGCAGCTGATGGCATTGTCGAAGTGAAAATCAAGGGCACAGGTGATACTGTGGAAGTTCATGTGGACCAACTCCTTGAAACCCTTCAAATCCTTACAAAAGAAAATGAATAATCAGAAAAAGACTTGGTTGATGATAGCCAGTCTTTGTTGATAAAATAGGCTTGGTTCTAGTCACCCAAGCCTATTTTTTTATAACATATTTAGTAGGAGGTTATAGAGGATAGCTCCTGCGACTCCTCCAAGAATTGGGCCAGCAACTGGGATCCAGCTATAAGACCAGTCAGAATCTCCCTTGTTTGGAATTGGAAGGATGGCATGCATGATACGAGGACCAAGGTCACGAGCAGGATTGACTGCGTAGCCTGTTGTAGATCCTAGTGAGAAGCCGATTGCAAATACGATAAGTCCCACGATGATTGGGCCGAGACCAGAGCTGACATTGTTAGGGCCGATTGCAAGGATTCCCATGACTAAGACAGCTGTGCCAAGAGCCTCGCCGAGCAAGTTTGAAGCTGTGTGACGAAGAGCTGGTCCAGTAGAGAAGGCAGCAAGGATTGTTCCGCTATCTTTTGTTTCCTGCCAATGTGGGTAGAAATGGAGATAGAGGACGATGGATGCCAACATTGCTCCAGCAAATTGGGCAAGTAGGAAGCCTGGGACTTGAGCCCATGGTAGGAAGCCTGGGACTTGAGCCCATGGTAGGGAGCCGATAGATGCCATTGCGATAGTGACAGCTGGATTCAGGTGGGCAGGTCCAAAAATTCCTGATACGTAGACGGCAATTGTTACAGCGATGCCCCATCCTAGTACGATGGTCAGCCAGCCGCTATTTTCAGCCTTGGTTTTAGAGAGGATGCAGGATGCAACCACACCGTTTCCAAGTAATACTAGTATGAAAGTTCCAAGTAATTCTCCAATCAGATTCATAATGACCTCCTATTTATTGATTGTCAGTTCTTTTAATTGTTCAAGAATAGTCTCCAAGTCAGCTCCAGCCTGTAAGAGAGCTGCGGCAGTGTAGCAACCTTCGACGACTGGTACGGTTTGGATAAGAATTTGTTTGTCTGTAAAATCGGCAGCAAGTTCCATGTTCATTCGGGCGCTACCTAGATCGAAAAAGGCAAGGAGGGTATCAGCAGGGTTTGCTTCAACTCGCTCTTGTACGATTTCAAAGCTAGTACCGATGCTACCATCTTCTAATCCGCCACAGTAGGTAATGGGAATATCTTTGGCGACTTCAGATACTAGGTCGATGATTCCCTGGGCCAAATTTTTTGAATGGGATACGAGTAAGATACCAACCTTTGTCATAGTCCTGCCTCCAACATAGCTTCAAAGAGAAGTCCAGATGAGAAAGAGCCTGGATCAATGTGTCCAATAGACCTTTCTCCAACATAGGACGCGCGTCCCTTGGTTGCAGCAATATTCTTTGTTCCTTGAACGGCTTTATGGATAATTTCTGTTGTCAGCTGGCTTTCTCTTAGGGCAGAAATAACAGGAATCCAAACGTCTACCATGGTTTTCTCGCCTAATTCAGCCTTGCCGCGTTTTTGGATCATGTCCAAACCTGCTTGAAGCATATCAGCTAAATCCGAGCCGGCTTGACTGGCTTTAGTAATCCCCATAAAGGCAGAGCCGTAGAGAGGACCGGAAGCACCGCCAACCTTGCTGAGAAGTTGCATGGCAACCACCTTAAAGACTTGGTCCGCAGTCTCATAGTCTTTTTCAGATAGCTCCTGCATGACGGCAGCCATTCCTCGCGCCATGTTGCCCCCGTGATCTCCATCTCCGATAGGAGAGTCAAGCTCACTCAAATAATCTTTGTTTTCTTGAATTTTCTTGTTGAATGTCTCCATCCAGAGTAATGCTTGTTTTGCATCCATAGTTTTTCTCCTACCAAGCTACCACTTCAACAGGTGCCTGCAAAGCGTCAATCCAGATTGGGTCTTCTAATTTGATTAAGGTCAATGATAGTCCAGCCATATCAATCGATGTCATGTAGTTACCGATTTTCTTGTAGTCAACGACAACACCTTTTTTAGCCAGCAATTGAGCAACGTCGTTGGCAAAGACATATTGTTCCATGAGAGGGGTAGCGCCGAGACCGTTGATAAGGACACCATAGTGTTCGCCATCTTGTATATCAAAGCCTTCAGCCAATTTCTCAACCAATTCTTCAGCCAATTTAGCAGATGGTTGGAGTTTTTCTTTCTTATAGCCAGGTTCGCCGTGGATACCGACACCGTATTCAAATTCATCTTCTTCAAGGACGAAGCCTGGTTTGCCCACTTCTGGTACAGTAGCGCCTGATAGGGCTAAGCCGATAGTCTTGATTTGTGGGACGAGACGGTCAGCCAGTTCCTTGATTTCTGCTAGGGATTTGCCAGTTGTTGCAGCGTGACCGAGAATCTTGTGGACAAGGATGGTACCTGCTACCCCACGACGGCCTTGGGTATAGAGGCTATTTTCCACAGCGATGTCATCGTCCACAACGACACTGGCTACTTCGATGCCCTCCATTTCCGCCAATTCTTGCGCCATCTCAAAGTTCATGATGTCGCCAGAGTAGTTTTTGATGACCATAAAGACGCCAGCTCCCTCGTCAGCAGCCTTGATGGCTTCCAAGATTTGGTCTGGTGTTGGTGAGGTAAATACTGCGCCACATACAGCGGCAGACAACATGCCCTTGCCGACAAAACCTGCATGAGAAGGTTCGTGACCAGAGCCACCTCCTGAGATAATGCCGACTTTACCAGATTTTTCGGCCTTGCGGATAATCACATCAAATCCATCGATTCGATCGACAAGATCTTGGTGCATAAAGACAAGTCCTTTTAACATTTCATCAACGACATGTTCGGGTTGATTGATAATTTTTTTCATGAGAAAACTCCTTTGTTTTTTGTTTGCGCTTTCATTTTACATTGTCCGAAAGAAAAAAGGAAGGGACAGATTGTCCAAAGTGTCCCTTTTGTTCCAAAGAAAAGCATGATAGGGTATAATAAAGAGGAAGCGAAAGGAAGTGACATATGCCAACCTCGTTGATTACAAAGAAAAGGATTGCAAAGGCTTTTAAAAAACAGCTATCCCAAAAATCCTTTGATAAAATCTCAGTTGTCGACATCATGCAGGAAGCAGGGATTCGTCGTCAAACCTTTTACAACCATTTTTTAGACAAGTATGAGTTACTGGACTGGATATTTGAAACAGAATTGCAGGAGCAAGTAACTGACAATCTGACCTATATTAGTGGAATCAAGCTTCTGGATGAGCTTTTGTACTACATCGAGAGTAACCAATCTTTCTACAGGCAACTCTTTGAGATTAAGGGGCAAAATGATTTTGTCAGCTATTTAGAAGGCTACTTTATGGTTTTGATGGAGAAAATTATCAACGAATACCTGCTTCAGGAGGGGAAAATGATTTCCCAACAGGATAAGCATTTTTTGATTCTCTATCATGTTAATGCTTGGATTGGACTGATAAAGGAAGGACTGACGCAGTCGCCTTGTCAAATTCACAGTTATTGGAAGCAAATGGTGGCTCTGGTTCGCGAGTCATTTTTGATTTTGTAGGAGTTAATATATGGTGTTTATTAGAAATAGACAGGCAACAATTATTGAAGATTATTTGGATGGTTTCTGTCGAACCAATCCTAAAGTGAAGAAAGTGAAGGGGCTTCCGATTGTTCTGCAAAGAAGACAAAATGGGGAACAGATTCCGATTGTTTCTGGCGGTGGTTCTGGTCATGAACCAGCCCATGTTGGCTTCGTCGGTAAAGGAATGCTGACTGCAGCAGTTTATGGAGAGATTTTTACTCCACCAACTGCTGAAGAAGTCTTGGCAGCCATTCGTGCAGTAGATAAGGGCAAGGGAGTTTTTCTGATTGTAAAAAACTTTGAGGCAGACCTTGTCTCTTTTAGAAAAGCCATCGAATTGGCTCGGCAGGAGGGAATTGCAGTCAAGTACATCGTATCCCATGACGATATTTCGGTTGATACTAAGAATAATTTCCGTATGCGGCATAGGGGGCTTGCAGGGACTATTCTACTTCATAAGATATTAGGAGCTGCTGCCCTTACTGGCTATAGCCTGGATGAATTGGAACAGCTGGGACTGTCTCTGGCAACAGAGATTGCGACCATCGGTTTTGCAACCAAGTCGGCCTATTTGCCCAATGCTGCCCTGCCTTTGTTTGATTTGGAGGAGGGACAGATATCTTACGGCATCGGTATCCATGGAGAAGAAGGCTATCGGACCGTTCGTTTTGAATCCTCTGAGCAGTTAGCCAACGAAATTGTGAACAAATTAAAATTAAAATTCCGCTGGAAGGAGGGGGAAGACTATATTCTTTTGGTCAATAATCTTGGATCTATGTCCGAGGTTGAGCAAGGAATCTTTTTGAACGACATTTGCCAATTTCTAGAACTAGAAGGTCTGAAGCTTTCCTATATAAAAACAGGTAAGTTTATGACTAGTCTAGATATGGGAGGAATTTCTGTCACCCTCTGTCGTGTCAAGGATCAAAAATGGCTGGACTTTTTAGAAGCACCGACAGAAGCTGCGGCTTGGTAACTGGATAAGTGAGATGTTATCAATCTCACTTATTTATTATTGAATTTGCAAACTCGAAGTGTTATAATAAGGATGGAACGGAAAACGTTTTCTAATCGTGTATAAATTCGTTAAAATGATTCAATGACTCTCAGGAATAGAAGTGGAGGGGATGTCCGATGTACGACGAAACTAAGCTATAGTATCCATTTTGTGGGGACTGTGAAAGGAGTAATATCATGAAAGTACTTAGAAAATTGATTGTTGTGTTGTCAGCGTGTGCAGTTCTCTTTACTAGTTTTGCATCCAGTTATGTCCCAGTTGTATATGCAGGCGGGGCAATAACAGATTATGTTTCGTCTCGTGAAGTACCTATTGAAAAGGGAGGGATTGTTCCTTTGGATAGAGGAGTTTGTGGAGATTTTGCAAATGTTCCGCGGCTTCATAACCGTTACTGTAATCGGCCGACCCCTCCTGGTAGGAATTTAACTGCTAGAGAAAGAAATTGTGTGATTGCATTCCTAGGTGGTGCATTTGGTATTTTAACTTGGTCTAATCCTATCACATGGAAGCAAGTTGTTTCTACATTTGGACCAGCTCTGTTAACCTGTGTACTCGGGTAGACAAAGGAGGGAGCTATGAACGTTTCATTTAACAAAGCCTTCTACAAATCTCCATCATTTTATCTGTTTATTTTTAGTTCGATTCTGTTTTTAAAACAGGGGTTATTTCAGCGTTCAATGGTTATTGCTATACTAGCTGTCGGTTTATTGGTATTCCAATTATTTCTAGCACTGACGGAACCGGTGTTAGATAGAGCGAGGGATAAGTGGCTTACTTTAGTGTTTTTACTGCTTTCCTTGTGTCTGTTGTTGCAGGGGTGTAGCTTTTCTAAACAGGCTGTAGCAACTCCTTCCCTTGATACCTCATCACGTACAGAGGATACTGCTCGAGCTATGGAAGAATCCGCCATAAAACAATACCATAGTATTGTCTCGCAGTATACTCCTTTGACTATTGAAGAGTTAGTGAATGACAGTTTTCCCAGAGATAGTTTGTTGTTTCTAGGGAAAGCCTCCTGTCCATACTGTAGAGATTTTTTACCCCTTTTTCAAGAAACTATGCAGAAGTTAGATGTAGTACAAACAGTTTATTACTATAATGTAGAGGGGATGACTGAAGAGGATAAAAAACAAGTGTTGACCAAATTTCCGATTGTGGGAGTACCAGCCCTCATTTATCTCAAGGAAGATGGGACTTACAATTTGTTAGATGAGACAGAAACATCGTTGTCCGATTGGCTTTATTCCCTGCCAAAAGAAGAATGATATATATTGTAGTGACTTGAATTAGGAAAGGGACAATTTTAAGTTATAGTGTTAATAACCCACTCCTAAAATAACTTTAGAGTTCTCAAATTGACAAACTTAGATATGTCCTGTTTCTAATTCACTCGACTATAATGTCCTGCCTTTTCTTAGAGAGAAGGTGGGATATTTATTTTCTGCCTCCCTCAAGAAAAATTCTTCCATTTATGGTAAAATGTTTCTAACGAACTACAAAGGAAATAAGTATGTCAGATAAGTTTCAACTCTTGCTACAACAAATCGGGATGCCTCTTGATACACGACAATCAGGGGCTTTTTCGACTGCAACGATTGAGAAAGTAGTCTTGCACAAGGTCAGCAAACTTTGGGAATTTACCTTCCGTTTTGAAACCCCCTTGCCGCTCATGGACTATCAACTCTTCAAGGCTCGTTTGGCGACAGAGTTTGAAAAGGTGGGCAATAAGATTCAATTTTCTATTGTCAGCGATGCGGAAAGTTTTGAAGCGGGCTTAGTAGAGGCCTATTATCCAGAGGCTTTTACAGAAGATTTGTGCCAGAGTGCAGGTTTTAAGGCTCTGTTTCAATCTTTGGAGGTTGTTTATCGGGAGAATACTCTGTGGATAAAGGGGCCTGAAACTATTGATACCGTTCATTTTCGGAAGAATCACCTGCCAAATCTTGTGGAACAATACAAGCGATTTGGTTTTGGCAATCTTGCGGTGGATATTGAAGTTTGTCAAGAGATGACGCAGCAGCAGGCTGCAGCTTTCCATGCGCAGAATGAGGAAATTTACCAGCAGGCTAATGAAGAAAACCTGGCGGCCCTTGAACAACTGGCTCAAATGGCTCCACCACCAGAGGCAGCTCAGCCATTTGTCCCAGAATATAAGAAAAATCGTCCTGCCAAGGTCAATATAGAAAAAGCTGAAATTACGCCTATGATTGAGGTGGATAGCGAGGAGAATCGGATTGTCTTTGAGGGACTGGTCTTTGAGGTCGAGCAGAAGACGACCAAGACGGGGCGGGTCATTATCAACTTTAAGATGACCGACTATACTTCGTCCTTCACCTTGCAGAAGTGGGCTAAGAATGAGGAAGAGGCCCAGAAATTTGACATGGTCAAAAAGGGCAACTGGCTGCGGGTGCGTGGAAATGTGGAAACCAATAATTTCACTCGTGATTTGACTATGAATGTCCAGGAGGTCCAGGAGGTCAAGAAGGAAATCCGTAAGGACCTTATGCCTGAAGGGGAGAAGCGGGTCGAGTTTCATGCCCATACCAACATGTCCACCATGGATGCCCTACCTGCTGTTGAGGACTTGGTGGCACGTGCTGCGGCTTGGGGACACAAGGCGGTGGCCATTACCGACCACGGCAATGTTCAATCCTTCCCCCATGGCTACCATGCTGCTCGTAAGGCTGGTATTAAGCCCCTCTTTGGTATGGAAGCCAATATCGTTGAGGACTCGGTTCCGATTGTATACAATGAAGCGGATATGGTCTTATCTGATGCCACCTATGTGGTCTTTGACGTGGAAACGACCGGTCTTTCGGCGGTCAACAACTCTCTGATTCAGATTGCGGCGTCTAAGATGCACAAGGGCAATATCATTGCGGAATTTGATGAATTTATCGATCCAGGTCATCCTCTGAGTCAGTTTACGACCGAGTTGACGGGGATTACAGATGAGCATGTGCGTGGTTCTAAACCTCTGGAACAAGTCCTGCGTGAATTTCAAGATTTCTGTCAGGATTCCATCATGGTTGCCCACAACGCGACCTTTGACGTTGGTTTCATGAATGTCAACTACGAGCGAGCTGGCTTGCCGATCATTACCCAACCGGTCATCGATACGCTAGAATTTGCACGTAATCTTTATCCAGACTACAAGCGGCATGGTCTAGCGGCCTTGACCAAGCGATTTGGTGTTGCGTTGGAGCACCACCACATGGCCAACTACGATGCGGAGGCCACTGGTCGCCTGCTCTTTATCTTCCTAAAAGAAGCCTTGGAGAAACACAATCTGACCAATCTCAACCAGCTCAATACAGAATTGGTGGCGGAGGATTCTTATAAGAAGGCCCGTGTCAAACACGCTACGCTCTATGTGGTCAATCAGGTTGGTTTGAAAAATATCTTCAAGCTGGTTTCCCTGTCCAATACCAAGTATTTTGAGGGGGTTCCACGGATTCCCAGAACGGTTCTGGATGCCCACCGAGAAGGCTTGATACTAGGAACAGCCTGCCAGGAGGGCGAGGTTTTTGATGACCTGCTTTCTAAGGGCATGGATGATGCGGTTAAGACCGCGGGCTATTATGATTTTATCGAAGTTATGCCTCCAGCTCTCTATGCGCCTATGATTGCCAAGGAGCAGTTCAAGGACATGGCTGAGATTGAAGAGACGATCAAGCAGTTGATTGAGGTGGGGCGCAGGGCAGGTCTGCCAGTTCTGGCGACAGGAAATGTCCACTATATTGACCCAGAAGAAGAGATATATCGGGAAATCATTGTCCGTGCTCTAGGTCAAGGGGCACCGATTAACTGGACCATTGGTAATGGTGAGAATGCTCAACCAGCTCCTCTGCCTAAGGCTCACTTTAGAACGACCAGTGAGATGTTGGACGAGTTTGCTTTCTTGGGAGAAAGTCTGGCGCGTGAGATTGTCATTACCAATCCCAATGCCATGGTCGATCGGTTTGAAGATGTCCAGGTAGTCAAGACCGACCTCTACACGCCTTATATTGAGAAGGCCGAGGAGACGGTTGCGGAATTGACCTATCAGAAAGCCTTTGAAATTTATGGCAATCCTCTTCCAGATATTATTGACCTGCGGATTGAAAAGGAACTGACTTCCATTTTGGGTAATGGTTTCGCCGTGATTTACCTAGCATCGCAGATGTTGGTGCAACGGTCAAATGAACGAGGCTATCTGGTTGGTTCACGGGGGTCTGTTGGTTCCAGTTTCGTTGCGACCATGATTGGGATTACCGAAGTAAACCCTATGCCTCCTCACTATGTCTGCCCAAATTGTCAATACAGTGAATTTATCACAGATGGTTCCTACGGTTCAGGTTTTGACTTGCCAGATAAGGACTGTGAAGAATGTGGGACTAAGTATAAAAAAGATGGTCAGGACATTCCCTTCGAGACCTTCCTTGGTTTCGATGGAGACAAGGTTCCCGATATTGACTTGAACTTCTCAGGGGATGATCAACCCTCTGCCCATTTGGATGTTCGGGATATTTTCGGTGAAGAAAATGCCTTCCGTGCAGGAACGGTTGGTACGGTGGCGGCTAAGACTGCCTATGGTTTTGTAAGGGGGTATGAGCGGGATTATGGCAAATTCTACCGTGATGTAGAAGTAGAACGTTTGGCTGCTGGTGCGGCCGGGGTCAAACGGACGACTGGTCAGCACCCAGGGGGAATTATCGTATTCCCTGACTACATGGATGTCTATGACTTTACGCCTGTCCAATATCCTGCCGATGATGTGACGGCCAACTGGCAGACTACCCACTTTAACTTCCACGATATTGATGAAAACGTCTTGAAGCTCGATGTCCTGGGACACGATGATCCGACCATGGTTCGCAAGCTGCAGGACTTGTCTGGCATAGATCCGCAGACCATTCCTGCTGATGACAAGGGAGTGATGGCCCTTTTCTCTGGCACGGAAATTCTGGGAGTTACCCCAGAACAGATTGGGACGCCGACAGGTATGTTGGGCATTCCTGAATTTGGAACCAACTTTGTACGGGGGATGGTGGAGGAAACCAAACCGACCACCTTTGCGGAACTCTTGCAGCTGTCTGGTCTATCCCATGGTACAGACGTATGGTTGGGCAATGCCCAGGACTTGATTAAGGCAGGAATTGCCGATCTATCCACGGTTATCGGTTGTCGGGATGACATCATGGTTTATCTTATGCACGCAGGTTTGCCACCCAAGATGGCTTTTAACATCATGGAGCGGGTGCGGAAGGGCTTGTGGCTCAAGATTTCCGAGGAAGAGCGAAATGGCTACATCCAAGCCATGAAGGATAACAAGGTGCCAGACTGGTACATCGAATCCTGTGGAAAAATCAAGTACATGTTCCCTAAAGCCCACGCGGCAGCTTATGTTATGATGGCTTTACGGGTAGCCTACTTCAAGGTTCACCACCCAATCTACTATTATTGTGCTTATTTCTCTATTCGTGCCAAGGCCTTTGATTTGGCAACCATGTCCGGTGGCTTGGAACGAGTCAAGGCCAAGATGGAAGAAATTGCCCTCAAGAAGAAAAACAATGAAGCCTCAAACGTGGAGCAGGATCTCTATACCACACTTGAATTGGTCAATGAAATGCTGGAACGTGGTTTCAAGTTCGGAAAGTTGGACCTCTATAAGTCCCATGCGACCGATTTCTTGATTGAAGGCGACACCCTCATCCCGCCATTCGTTGCCATGGATGGTCTGGGAGAGAACGTTGCTAAGCAGCTTGTATCGGCGCGTGCTGAAGGAGAATTTCTCTCCAAGACAGAACTCCGTAAGCGGGGCGGTCTATCCAGCACCCTTGTCGAAAAAATGGATGAGATGGGTATTCTGGGCAAACTGCCAGAGGACAACCAACTCAGTCTATTTGATGATTTGTTTTAAACTTGTTCACTGTTTCTTTTGGAAGCAGTGAATTTTTTTAAAAAAATGAAGTCAAACCTCTTGACTAATGTTTTTGATAGGTATATAATCTCTACATAGTGATAAAAACTACTAGGTAGTAACAAATAGAAAAAAAGAGGAAACTATATGTCAAACTTTGCAAAACTTCAAGAAACTCGCCGTACAATCTACGCACTTGGTAAAGACTTGCCAGTATCAAATGAAGAAGTAGTCGCACTTGTTGAGAAAGCTATGAAAGAGTCACCTTCTGCTTTCAACTCACAATCAAGCCGCGCAGTAGTACTTTTCGGTGCGGAGTCAGAAGCTTTCTGGAACGAAATTGCCTACAGCGAATTAGAAAAAGTAACGCATGCAGAAGCTTTTGAAGGCACAAAAGGTCGTTTGGCTAGCTTTGCAGCAGGTGCAGGTACGATCTTGTTCTTCGAAGACCAAGATGTGGTCAAAGGCTTGCAAGAAAGCTCCCCACTTTACGCTGAAAACTTCCCAATCTGGTCTGAACAAGCTCATGGTATCAACTTGTACGCAGTATGGTTGGCCTTTGCTGAGAAAAATATCGGTATGAACGTACAACACTACAACCCATTGGTTGATGCACAAGTTGCTGAAAAATACGGTATCCCAGCTAACTGGAAACTCCGTGCCCAAGCACCATTCGGAAGCATTGTAGCTCCAGCAGCAGACAAAGACTACATGGCGGATTCTGACCGTGTAAAGGTTTTTGGTAACTAGTAAAGTTTACAGTTTGCTTTATTACGTCGTTAACTCGCTTTGCCGTACTCCAGTACTGTCTGCAGCTCGTTGCCTAGTACTAAATGCAAACTGCAAACTTTACTCTACGATGGGATCAGACGTTGTTGACTTGATGTGATGAACTTAAGTTCTATCTACATCTGCGTCGCCTAGTCTGACTTCAATTTTCATTGAGTATACATACTTACAGTTTGCTTTATTACGTCGGCAGATGAGGAAACTTCGTTTCCTTATTTCCAACTTCAAACAATCCACTGGATTATTTGGACTCGCTTTGGCGTACTTTACGAGCGTTACTTACTATCGTAAGTAAGATTTACAACCTTCAACAGTCACTACCCTGACTGTTGAGGCAGCCTGCGGCTGTTGACACGAACTCTGTTCGTTTTATCTCCCACCTCTAACTATCTCCCAGATAGTTTTGTAGCGAACTTAGTTCGCCCTATCTCCAACCTCAAACTGTCTCCCAGACAGTTTGAGCTAGTACTAAATGCAAACTGAAAACTTTACTCTGCGAAAATTGGAAATATCCGTTGTCAGTCTGTCCAGGTGAGTGTAAGACTGTCGGATAGATTCTGAGACTTCCTGTATCAGCAGGAAGTTTTTTTGTCAGTCTAGCTTCAAAATATGATACAATAATAGGGTATTTCAAAGTACAAAGGAGAAAATCATGGTATTACCAAATTTTAAAGAAAATCTCGCTAAATATGCCAAACTCTTGGTTTCAACAGGTATCAATGTGCAACCTGGTCACACTGTTCAATTGACTATCGGTGTAGAACAGGCTGAGTTGGCTCGTTTGATTGTCAAAGAAGCTTACGCCCACGGTGCTAAGGAAGTCTTGGTCAACTGGTTGGACGACGTGATTGCGCGTGAGCGTTTGGTCAATGTCGATGTGGAACTCTTGGAACAAGTTCATCCACAACGCATCACTGAAATGAACTACCTTTTGGAGCGTAAGGCTAGCCGTTTGGTTGTTTTGTCAGAAGATCCAGGTGCTTACGATGGCGTTGATCCAGAGAAATTGTCTCGCAACGCTCGTGCACTCAGCCAGGCTTTGAACCCAATGCGGCAAGCATCCCAAGCTAACAAAATCAGCTGGACACTCGGTGCAGCCTCTGGTTTGGAATGGGCTAAAAAAGTCTTCCCAAATGCAGCGTCTGACGAAGAGGCAGTGGACCTCCTTTGGGACCAAATCTTCAAGACTTGCCGTATCTACGAGGAAGATCCAATCAAGGCTTGGGAAGAGCACGAAGCACGCTTGGTGGCTAAGGCTAAGGTGCTTAACGATGAGCAGTTTGTCAAATTGCACTACATAGCACCAGGAACTGACCTCGTTCTTGGTATGCCGAAGAATCACTTGTGGGAAGCGGCTGGTTCGGTTAATGCCCAAGGTGAACACTTTATTGCCAACATGCCAACAGAAGAGGTCTTCACAGCACCTGACTACCGTGTGGCAGACGGCTATGTAACGTCAACAAAACCACTCAGCTACAATGGTAACATCATCGAAGGCATCAAAGTAACCTTCAAAGACGGTGAAATCGTAGACGTGACGGCTGAAAAAGGCGATGAAGTCATGAAGAAATTAGTCTTTGATAACGCTGGTGCACGTGGTCTCGGTGAGGTTGCCCTTGTGCCAGACAAGAGCCCAATCTCTCAATCAGGTGTGACTTTCTTCAACACCCTCTTTGATGAAAATGCGTCAAACCACTTGGCGATTGGGCAAGCCTATGCCTTCTCTATCGAAGGTGGTACGGAAATGAGCCAAGAAGAGCTCAAAGAAGCTGGTCTCAACCGCTCAGATGTTCACGTGGACTTCATGATTGGTTCTAACAAGATGAACATTGACGGTATCCGTGAAGACGGTACTCGTGTGCCCATCTTCCGTGACGGTGAGTGGGCTATCTAATGATATGTGTATAAGACTGGGCGACCAGTCTTATTTTGTAAATAAGGAGGAAAACAAGATGTTAACAAGTATTATCGCAGGTGCCATTATTGGCTTGATTGCCGGAGCCTTGACCTCATCAGATGACCGTCGTGGTTGTCTTGGAAATATCATCCTTGGACTTGCTGGTTCGTGGATTGGACAGTTGCTCTTTGGTGATTGGGGACCACAATTTGCTGGTATGGCCCTGGTACCGTCAGTCTTTGGAGCAGTATTGCTAGTGGCCATTTTTAGCAGTTCCAGACGGAATTAAAATGAACTGTGAAACCAAACTTGGATGAGGTTTGGTTTTATTTGTGGAGGAACTTGCGTTAATTGCTCTATTGTTCGGATTTTTCAGAAAATTTCCATTTTTCTGTTGACAAGTGAAAAAAAGTGGGTTATCATAGAAAACAAGTAAAACACAGAGAGGAAAAAGTCAAATGAAACCTGTCACTACAAAATTCTTTGCTTTGTTGTTGCGACGGTTGGGCTAGTGCACTAGGTAGCATTAGTCCTGTTTGGCTTACCAAGCGGGCGCTGTTGACAACATCTCGCAGGTAGTAATCCTCGAGGTGTTTTCTTTTTATTTGGTTTATCAAACGGACCAAGAAGGAGAACCTAATGATATTTTAAAGTTAGGGTTGTTTAGAAAGGTATTCTTATGCGTGTGATTGAATTTTTAGATACGACTTTACGGGATGGTGAACAGACGCCGGGTGTGAATTTTTCTATCAAGGAAAAAGTGACCATCGCCAAGCAGTTGGAGAAATGGGGGATTTCTGCCATTGAAGCGGGTTTCCCAGCGGCCAGTCCTGATTCTTTTGAAGCGGTTCGTCAGATTGCGGCGGCTATGACCAAGACGGCTGTGACAGGCTTGGCTCGGTCAGTCAAGTCAGACATTGATGCTTGTTATGAGGCTCTGAAAGATGCTAAGTACCCGCAGATCCATGTTTTCATTGCGACCAGTCCCATTCACCGTGAATTTAAACTTCAAAAGTCCAAAGAAGAAATTTTGGCACAAATCACTGAACATGTCAGCTATGCCCGTGAGCGTTTTGAGGTGGTCGAGTTCTCGCCAGAGGATGCGACACGGACGGAGTTGGATTATTTGCTTGAAGTGGTGCAGACAGCGGTAGATGCAGGTGCGACCTACATCAACATTCCAGATACAGTCGGCTTTACGACACCACAGCACTACGGAGAAATTTTCCGTTACTTGACAAGCAACGTCAAGTCGGACCGTGAGATTATTTTCAGTCCCCATTGCCACAATGATCTGGGAATGGCTGTTGCCAATACCCTTTCAGCTATCAAAAACGGTGCAGGTCGTGTCGAGGGAACTATCAACGGTATCGGTGAACGGGCAGGAAATGCGGCCCTTGAAGAAGTAGCTGTTGCCCTTGAAATTCGGAAAGATTTTTACGATGTGACTAGTCCGATTGTTCTTAAGGAAACGCTCAATACTTCAGAATTAGTATCTCGCTTTTCTGGGATTGCCATTCCACGCAATAAGGCGGTGGTCGGTGGCAATGCCTTCTCTCATGAGTCAGGTATCCACCAAGATGGTGTCTTGAAAAATCCATTGACTTATGAAATCATTACACCTGAGTTGGTAGGGGTCAAGAAAAATTCTCTGCCACTGGGTAAACTATCTGGTCGCCATGCCTTTGTGGAAAAACTAAAAGAGTTAGACTTGTATTTTGAAGAGAGTGACGTTGCAGGTCTCTTTGCTCGCTTTAAAAATCTGGCGGACAAGAAAGAAAAAATCACGGACGCAGATATTCGTGCCTTAGTTGCTGGGACTGAAATCAGCAATCGTGATGGATTCCAGTTCAAGGATTTACGTTTGGATAGTCAGTCTGACGGAAGCATTCAGGCTCAGGTCATCTTCATCAATCAAGATGAGGAAGAAGTGGTTGTTGTAGAGTCAGGCAAGGGTTCGGTTGAGGCTGTCTTTAATGCCATTGACCAATTCTTCCACCAAGAGATCAGCTTGGAACGCTACCATATCGACGCCATTACCGATGGAATTGATGCCCAGGCGCGTGTGCTTGTCGCTGTAGAAAACAAGGCAACGGAAACCGTATTTAACGCCTCTGGTATTGACTTTGATGTAGTGAAGGCTTCAGCTATTGCTTACATTCATGCCAATGTCATGGTACAGAAAGAAAATAGTGGTCAGATGGATAAGAAACTATCTGAGAAAGACATGCCCCACATCTAGGAGGAAATATGACGAAAAAAATTGTAGCCTTGGCTGGTGATGGAATCGGTCCTGAAATCATGGAGGCTGGCCTAGCAGTCCTCGAGGCTGTTGCTGGGCAAGTAGGATTCGATTATGAGATTGAGGAGAGAGCTTTTGGTGGCACTGGGATTGATGCGGCTGGCCATCCTCTACCAGATGCTACCTTACAAGCCTGCCGTCAGGCGGATGCGATATTATTGGCCGCTATCGGTAGCCCTCAATATGATGATGCAGCTGTTCGACCAGAACAAGGTCTGCTTCAACTTCGGAAGGAATTGGGTCTCTTTGCCAATATCCGTCCGGTCAAAATTTTTGATAGCCTGAAAGACTATTCTCCTCTGAAAGTCGACCGACTGGACGGTGTGGATTTGGTCATGGTACGGGAGTTGACAGGAGGGATTTATTTTGGAGAGCATATTCTGGAGACAGACCAAGCCAGCGATAGCAATACCTATCAGGCAGAAGAAATTGAACGAGTGGTTCGCTCTGCCTTTGACCTAGCCCAAAAAAGACGAAAAAAAGTCACCAGCATTGATAAGCAAAATGTACTGGCGACGTCAAAATTGTGGCGGAAGGTAGCGGATGAGGTAGCAAAGGACTACCCAGATGTGACCTTGGAGCACCAGTTGGTGGATAGCGCAGCCATGCTTTTGATTACCAATCCTAGTCGGTTTGATGTCTTGGTGACGGAAAATCTTTTCGGAGATATTTTGTCGGATGAGGCCAGCGTATTAACAGGAACGCTAGGGGTTCTGCCTTCTGCTAGTCATGCGGTGGCGGGTCCCAGTCTCTACGAACCTATCCATGGTTCGGCACCCGATATTGCCGGTCAGGGAATTGCCAATCCGGTCAGTATGATTCTATCTGTTGCCATGATGCTGGAAGAAAGTTTTGATTTGGTCCAAGCGGGTCAGACCATTCGTCAGGCAGTTGAAGCGGTCTTTGCACAGGGCATTTTCACTAAAGATCTAGGTGGGACCGCCTCTACCAAAGAAATGACAGAAGCTATTATTACACAGCTTGAAAGGAGGTCAACATGAGTGGCAAATCCATTTTCGACAAGCTCTGGGATCGCCATGTGATCACAGGGCAGGAAGGTCAGCCCCAGCTCCTCTATGTTGATCAGCATTATGTTCATGAGGTGACCAGTCCCCAGGCCTTTCAAGGATTGAGGGATACAGGGCGACCTGTTCGGCGTCCAGACTTGACTTTTGCGACTTTTGACCACAACGTGCCAACCGTTGATATTCACAATATCCGTGATGTCATTTCCAAGGCTCAGATGGATGCCTTGGCGAAGAATATAGAATATTTCGGCATTCCCCACGCAGCCCACGGTTCGGAACATCAGGGGATTGTCCACATGGTTGGACCAGAAACAGGTAGGACACAGCCAGGTAAGTTCATTGTCTGCGGAGATAGCCATACAGCGACTCACGGAGCATTTGGAGCTATCGCTTTTGGGATTGGTACTTCTGAAGTGGAGCACGTTCTCGCTACTCAGACCATCTGGCAGGTCAAACCCAAGCGACTCCTAGTGGAATTTGTCGGTCAGGCCCAAGCAGGTGTCTATGCCAAGGACTTTATCCTGGCTCTGATTGCCCGCTACGGCGTGGATTGTGGTTTGGGTCATGTGGTTGAGTTTGCTGGTCCAGTCATCGACCGACTCAGCATGGAAGAGCGGATGACCATTTGCAATATGTCTATTGAGTTCGGATCAAAGATGGGCATTATGGCTCCAGACCAGACTACCTTTGACTATCTGCGTGGTCGTGAGTGTGCTCCAGCAGATTTTGAGGCGGCGGTGGCAGACTGGAAGGGGCTCTATTCTGATGCCGATACCGTCTATGACAAGCACCTAGTCCTTGATGTATCAGACTTGGCACCGATGGTCACTTGGGGGACCACGCCTGCCATGGGGGTTAGCTTTGACGAAACCTTCCCAGCTATCCGTGACCACAACGACGAGCGGGCCTACGCTTATATGGATTTAGCTCCTGGGCAAAAGGTTGCGGACATTCCCGTTGGCTATGTCTTCCTAGGCTCCTGTACCAATGCTCGTCTCAGCGATTTGCAGCTGGCAGCTCGGATTGTTAAGGGGCGGAAAATAGCAGAGCAGGTTACGGCCATTGTCGTTCCAGGTAGTCGCCCTGTCAAGCGAGCTGCTGAAAAGTTAGGTCTAGACAAGATTTTTATGGAGGCTGGTTTTGAGTGGCGGGATCCGGGTTGTTCCATGTGTCTGGGTATGAATCCAGACAAGGTGCCTGCAGGTGTCCACTGTGCCTCCACAAGTAACAGGAACTTTGAAGACCGACAGGGCTTTGGGGCCAAGACCCACTTGTGTAGTCCTGCTATGGCTGCCGCAGCAGCACTTTACGGACACTTTGTCGATACCCGACAGCTAGAAATTCTCAAGGAGGGAGTTTAATGCACCAATTTACCACATGGACAGGAACAACTGTTCCGCTCATGAATGATAATATTGATACCGACCAGCTCCTGCCCAAGCAGTTTCTCAAGCTGATTGATAAAAAGGGTTTTGGCAAGTATCTGCTCTATGCTTGGCGGTACTTGGATGATAACTACACGGATAATCCTGATTTCATTCTCAATCAGCCTGAGTATCAAGGAGCTAGTATCCTCATATCTGGGGATAACTTCGGAGCAGGTTCTTCTAGGGAACACGCTGCTTGGGCTCTGGCAGATTATGGCTTCAAGGTCATCATTGCAGGCTCCTTTGGGGATATTCACTACAACAATGACTTGAACAATGGGATTCTGCCCATTATCCAGCCCAAAGAAGTCAGGGACCAACTGGCTCAGCTGGCTCCAAATCAGGAAATCACGGTTGACTTGGCAGACCAGTTGATACGGACGCCTTTTGGGGAATTCCCATTTGACATCGAACAGGACTGGAAACACAAGTTGCTCAATGGCTTGGATGATATTGGTATTACATTACAGTATCAGGATTTGATTGCTGAGTATGAACGGAACAGGCCTAGTTATTGGCAGGAATAAACTAAATATGAAGAAAACAAGCAGGTCGCTCTGCTATGAAACAAAAGAAAAGAGGAAATTATAATGACGAAACAAATTCACTGGGATGGCGCACTTTCACAAGAAGGTCTTGACATTATCAAGGGTGAGGGAGGTGTGATTGTCTGCCCGACTAAGGTTGGTTACATCATCATGACATCTGACAAGGCTGGCTTGGAGCGTAAGTTTGACGCTAAAGAGCGCAAGCGTAATAAGCCGGGCGTGGTCCTTTGTGGTAGCATGGAGGAGCTTCGTGAGTTGGCCCAGTTGACTCCTGAGATTGATGCCTTTTACCAAAAACATTGGGATGAGGACATTTTGTTGGGTTGTATCCTGCCTTGGAAACCAGAGGCTTACGCCAAGTTGCAGGCTTATGGCGATGGTCGTGAAGAGTTGATGACCGACGTTCGTGGTACTTCATGCTTTGTTATCAAGTTTGGTGTGGCTGGCGAGCAAATTGCCAAGGAAATGTGGGAAAAAGAAGGACGTATGGTCTACGCTTCATCTGCTAACCCATCAGGTAAGGGAAATCGTGGTAAGGTAGAAGGTATCGGTGAGCGTATCGCGTCTAAGGTAGATTTGATTATCGAGGCGGATGATTATGTGGCATCTATCCAGCCAGACAAGACTATTGAAACCCGCTATGAGCAAGGGGTTATGGTGTCTATGGTAGACAAAGATGGTAAACTGATTCCAGAACAAGGTGCAGATAGCCGTTCTATCAGCCCATGCCCAGTTGTCATCCGTAAGGGTCTGGACATCGATAAAATCATGATGCACTTGTCAGACCACTTCAACTCTTGGGATTATAGACAAGGGGAATATTATTAAAATAACATGTAGAACGATCCGAAAGGGTCGTTTTTGCTCTAGTCTATCTAGTATTGCTTTACAATTTATATAAAATGTGTTACAATGTAACACAAAGATGTGAGGTAAGATGATGAGTACAGTAACTATCCGATTAAACAAAGAGGAAGAAGTATTTTTCAAGAGCTATGCTCAATTGACTGGTCAAAGTCTTTCAAGTTTATTTAAGAAGGCGCTTGAGCGTGATATTGAGGATGAGTATGATTTGAGCATTTACCGACAAGCCTACGAGGAGTACCAGAAGGATCCTGAAACCATCAGTCATGCTGATTTCAAGAAGGAACTTGGTCTGTAGTATGTTTCATGTAGAGTATTCTAAGAAGGCACAAAAACAAATCAGAAAATTGGATAAGCCAATCCAAAGATTATTATTTGCATGGGTGGATAAACACTTAGATGGCACAGTTAATCCGAGGTTGCATGGCAAGGGATTGACAGGGGACCATGCTAATGAGTGGCGTTATCGTATCGGTGATTATCGGTTGATTTGCGATATTCAGGATGATAGGATGGTTATTCTGGCACTTGAATTTGGTCATCGTAGAGATATTTATTAAAAGCTGGTCTAATATAGTGTAGAACGATCCGAAAGGTTCGTTTTTTCGTACTCACATAAAAAACTGGGAGTGGGAAAGAACTCGACTGGTCTAAAAAAGAGTTCCCCTCACTTCCAAATAATATGCAGGTTCGGGCTAAAATAGTCCACTGGACTATTTTACTCCCACCCCGCACAGCTCAAAAGGTTCAGTGAACCTTTTGAGGTTGGAAATGAAGCGAACTCTGTTCGCATCAGTCGTAGAGGTCAGATTTGGAGTGTGAAACGCGAACAAATCTGCCAATCAACCACTGCGCTGAGATGTTGACACGAACTATGAGGAGCGAGTCTGGACTTTTTGCCCAGCCTCAGTTTGGTGCTGTTTGATAAGACATTGGAGGTTGTCGATTAGTCTTTGCTCGTCCGTCAGTTCCAAGATGTGTAGCCCTTTGTCAATCAGTTCCTGCTCGTTTTGGGCGAGACCTAGGTAAACATAGGCACGGGCTAGTTGGTCATAGCGTTTTTCTTGTTTGGCTAGTTCCATGAGTTTGGTGGCAAAGAAAGTAGACTTGCTGTGCTGTTTTTGTTCAAGGGTAAAAAGGGATAGTTGTTGGTAGAAAGATAGTATGGTCGGCTGGATTCGCTTGTAATCCTTGTATTTTTCTAATCGTTTTAAAAGAAGATTGGCAGTTTCTTCAAGGCTATCAAGTGAGATTATATGTGACAAGAGAGTACCGACCAAGATAATATCGTTATGGTACCAGTTATCGTATCCTTCTAGTTGGGACCAGAGGAGTTTGGACAGGGTTTCAGCTTCGTCGGAAAGCTGGGTGATAGAAGAACTTTTTCGGACAGCTACAACGGTCTCCAGGAGGAGGCACTTTCTGTGAATAGGAATATCATTGGGTTCTTTTTTCAAATGGTCCTGGCAACGCTTTATCAAATCCTCCATGGTCTTCGTGGTCGGATTTCTGAGATTATCTATATCATAGAGCAGTTGTTGGCGTTGGCTGGGCTGGTAGTAGTTACAGAGGTATTCAAACTCCTCGAAGGTCATATCCACCTGCTTGAGCAAGAACCGCATGAGCTCATAGCTAGGAATGTTCTGATTTTTCTCGAAGCGAACCAAGGTCGTTCGATTGATATAATCCCCACAAATCTGCTCCTGACTCAAATGTTTGCTTTTTCGAATGCTTTTATACACACTTCCGTAATCCCACCGCATAACCTACTCCTTGAAAAAATGTGATTATTTGCAACAAAACGAATTAACTTTATAAAAATAGTATATCATAATAATGTGGAAATATTGTTTTTTTGTATATAGAAAATAGGCTGATGAAAGGTGTAACCTAATGGAACAGATTGATAAAAGTACTTTATTTTTAAGTAGTGTCATTGTTCTTTCGTGTAGTGTCCTATTGTTTCATATGGACCCGATTCAGATTGTAGATAGAGAGATTTGGCTCTGGCTAAATTCATTTATTCATGTGTTATTTTTAAAACCTGCTGCTAGTCTGAGCTTTCTTGTATGGCTTTACTTGCTGTATAAGGCTTTCAAGAAGTAGTCTAGCCAATAATAAGCTGTTGAAAGGCTGTTGTTCCGCTCTGCCATTTCTCCAAAGAAAGGAGTTTCTATGCTAAAAGTAGTTGATGTCTGCAAGCGATATGGTGCCCACCAGGTCTTGTCCTATGTGTCCTTTGAGTTGCAAGCAGGGGACTTGGTGGCTTTAGTTGGTCCCAATGGTGTGGGAAAATCAACTCTGTTGAATATCATCAGCAACACAGAAACCGCTGACCGTGGGTCGGTAACCATCAATGGTCGTCCCAATAGTGATCGCGCGATTTTTCAGGATATGTCTGTCATGTTGGATGCCCAAGCACTTTATCCACAGTTGACGGGTTATGACCATCTGACTTATGTGGCTGCCACTCACAAGCTGGGGAAAAAGGAAGTGGATGCGTTAGTGGAAGAATTGGGGATGGGCTACTATGTCAAAAAGCGAGTGGCTGGTTATTCCATGGGTATGAAGCAGAAACTGCTCTTTGCCATGGCTGTCCTTCCCAAGCCCAAGCTCTTGTTGCTGGATGAACCCCACATCGGCTTGGACCCGACCAATATCATCCAGCAGCGGGAATTTCTTCTGAATTTACAGGCAGAGGGTGTTGCCATATTGCTTTCTTCCCATCATTTGTCGGAGATTGAGAAGCTGACCAATCAGGTTTATTTCCTCAAGTCCAGCAAGTTGATTGCCACAGAAGTGGAGTTGACGTCGGATTATGATTACCATCTTGCTGTGGAAAACTCCAAGCAGGTTCAGGAATTTTTACGGGATTATCCTCAACTCTTGTGGAAAAAGGCAGAGCAGGGTCTGGTGGAAATCTTCTTACCCGAGCGAGATTTACTGGATTGTTTGGATCGTATTCCAATCCAGCAGGTGGCTGGCCTTACAAAAGCCAGCGACTATATGGAATCCCTCTATCGTGATCTCTATGTGGAGGAAGGTGGTGAGGGGATATGAGGCTGCACTTTGAAATCAAGAAAATCCTCTGGTCGCCTCTCTACTGCCTGCTCTTGCTAGGTTTTCTGGGTCTTGCCTACCTTCCCATCTCACAAAGGCAAGCCCATCAAGCGGCCTATGTGGAAACCTATAAAGAAGAACTGAGCGAATTGGCTAGTGTCTTGGCAGATATAAAAATTGAGGAGGAGTCAGAAGAAGCACCGCGGATGCTGGGCTTGAAATCCGATATAGAAAGTGTCGGTCAGGCCTTAGATGAGGGGAAGTTTGAAGTTATCCCCAACTACCGCAAACTCATGTATCAAGACCTGGACTATTTTATCAGTCGCAATCGGCAGCTTTTTCAAGCTCGGACTTCCTTAACACAAACGGAAGTCGAACGTTTGGCCAGATGGAATGACTGGCTACTTGAGTACCAATTGCCTGATGGTCCTGAAAATCAAGCTTGGGAAACAGGGCGTATTGTTCAAGCCTACTTAGAAAGTTTGTTTGGTTTTCTTCCTGTATTTTTGGTGCTTGGTTTTCTACTTGCTAATCAGCTGGCGGAAAAGACACTAGCGCATCAAGTATGGCAGTTGCAGCAATGGGATAGTCTGAGTTTGCAGGGGGTCAGGCGTTTGGCTGCTTCCTTGCTTTCGCTTTTACTGGCTGTGGGGATAGGTTTGCTCTTTATCCTAGTCTATGATGGGCTGACAGGTCAGTTGGCTGTATCTAGTTTTCAAGCTCCTCTTGAGATGTTGGGTCAGAGTCAGTTGATAGGCTCTTGGCTTTACGGGCTTATCTTGCTTGGTTTTTGGCTGGTCTTGCTTCTAGCTGTTCGCTTACTTTTTGGGTTTTTGGACCACTTGTTAGCCAGTCGGCTGACTTTTGTGGTGACGGGGTTACTGTTAGCTCTGGGGCTTTCCTATCAGGCAGGTGCAGTAGCTGGTTGGTCAGGTCAAATTCTGCCCTTGCTTGCCTTTCCGAGTTTTTTAGACACAGCTGTATTTTCACAGGTCTTTATACAGGTGGATGTCTTGCTCCTGCTGACCATTGGGCTTTTCTTTGCTTATTATCTGCTGACAGAAAAGAAAAGGCTGGTCCTGACCGTGGGGCATCAGAAGGAGTTAGACACAGGGCGTTTGGAAAAGGTTTGGTCTTTTGATATTCTCATCCTTAGTCGGCTCCATTCTTGGAAAGGGCTCGTCTTAGGCAACTTGCTCCTAGCTCTGCTATTTTCCCTACTGACAGGACTAGAAAAGCAAGAGGTTGCCCAGGAGGAGAGTGCTTCGATGGAGTTGGTTGCCCAGTCCTATGAGCAGGATGAGGTCTATGTGGAGAGTTTGCAGTCGGAAATCAACCGTCTGAGGCAGTTGGTCAAAGAGGACGCGAGCTATCAGGAGGAGTTGGAGTGGAGAGTGGAGCTTTTACAGGAATACCATATCTATAAAGATCTCTATGTCAAGCAATGGCAGGTATATCAGGACAATCCCAAGGCTCTGCCGGCTAGTCACCTTGCTATGCTAGAGGCAGAGCAGGTCTATCTATGGGCTAGAGAGGAAAAGGCTTTTGCCAATGGTGATATTGGGGCCAGCCAGACGGTGGATAATCTTCGCCGTTACCAGACTCGCAATCAGGTCAGTCAGTATTACTGGCAGCAGCTGATGGAGGCTGGGGTACCTGCAACCAAGCGAGGTAAGGATGTCGTTTTGACCAGCTTGGAAAATAGTTTTGATACCAATGATGCCTTGGTTCCAGTAGACGATCCCTCCTGGGACCGCTCCAGAGATCTGTCGGGGATTGGCAGTTTACGCACTCTCTTTGATGGTCCGGCCTATTTGTTGGTGCTCTTGCTGGCGGTTTGGATTGGCAGTCGGGGTAAGGCGGTGGAGGTTGCAGGGAAAAACTGGCGTCTTTATCAGACCCAGCCTGTGGATTTGCGCAAGGTTCTAGTCACCAAGTGGTTGCTGGGACTGGGGCAGGCTCTTTGTTTTACAATGCTCTTTCTAGCTAGTCTTTTCCTAGTCAATAGTCTGATCGGAGGAATTGGTTATCTGGAAGATGGCCTTATCTTGCTTTCCCATTCGGAGAGGGGGATTTTTCTTGAACTCTTGAGGGGACAAGAACTCTGGGCTTGGTTCCTTCCAAATGGTCCTTATCTCTTGTGGATGGTGTTTGGCTTGCTTGTCTTGGAAATTGTGCTAGTTAGTCTCAATCATCTCTTGCAAGTTCGGTTTTCAAATCGCTTAGTGGTTTTCATCTTACTAGCTGGTTTGCTGGCTCTGCTGGACTACCTCCTCTTTCAAGATCTGATTTTGGATGGGCAGGAAATTTTTAGGCAGTTAGCTCTGCTATTTTCATAAAAAAAGAAAAACTGGCTGAAAATTTTTCAGTCAGTTTCTTATGTTTATTCAATCACCAACATGCCTTCTTTAACGGCAAATGGGTGTTCTGGGTCAATGCGGTCGTAGAACATGACACCGTTGAGGTGGTCGATTTCGTGTTGGACCACGATGGCATTATATCCTTTGAGTTTGATACGGTGTTTTTCTCCATTTTTGTCCATGTAATCAACAGTCACGCGCGCATGGCGGACTACGTAGCCTTGGACTTCGCGGTCAACAGATAGGCAGCCTTCGCCTCCTTCCATAGCCGCTTCTTGGACAGAGTGTGCCACGATTTTAGGGTTGTACATGACCTCTTGTAGAGAGTAGGCTTGGGCAGGTGGATTGCCTTCCTCATCTTCTGGATTTGGGACCAAGACGGCAATGATGCGTTTGGAAACGTCAATCTGAGGTGCTGCTAGACCAACTCCGCCACGGAGTTTCATTTTCTCCGCCATGACAGGATCCTGCGAATGTTTGAGGAACTGCATCATTTTTTCGCCCAAAATAATTTCCTGATCAGATAGAGGAAATGCAACTTCTTCGGCAACTTGGCGTAGGGTTGGATGCCCTTCACGGATGATGTCATCCATGTCAATCAAATGGGCAGCTTTTGTCAATCGTTCAATAACAGACATGATTCTCTCCTTTGAATATAGTTAAGATAAGTATAGCATGAAATGGGAGAGAATAAAAGTCGGACTTTTCTATCCATTCGCTTTCAAATCTGTTATACTAGTAAAAGACGAACGTTGAAAGGGAGAAAAATGAAAAGAATTTTAGAAAAAGCCAGTTTGCTGGCCCTATCTACCATGCTGGTTTCGACATTTGCTGTCTCGCCAGCTATTCCGCAGATGATTGAGCATTTTGCCCAGCAGGGAATTGCAGCGGGCCAGGTGGAAAATTTGATTACGGTGACCTCCTTTGCTATTATGGTTACTCTATTAGCAAATGGTCTAGTTGTCTGTTTCTTGTCTGAACGAAACATTATCATTGCAGGGCTTTTGCTTATGGCCATCGGTGGAGCTTTGCCCATGTTTCTAACTGCTTATCCTCTGATTTTATTGGCTCGTATCTTGCTTGGTTTGGGGATTGGCTTAATCAATGCGCGTGCTATTAATATCATCGGTAATTTTTTCACCGGTCAGGAGCGGGTACAGATGATGGGCTTGCGTGGTTCAGCAGAGGTTTTGGGAAGCGCAGGGCTTACCCTCCTTGTCGGTTGGTTGACCCAGTTTGGTTGGCAACCTGCCTTCTTGGTCTACCTTTTTGCCTTGGTCATCTTGGCCCTCTTCCTTCTCTTTGTTCCCAAGGAGGAATTGCTGGCACGCATGGAGGTGAAGGCAGAGGAGAATGCGCCCAAGGTCAAACTGGATAAGACCATGTGGATGATGGGCATTTATCTGGCATTCTTAGCCTTCTTTGTTATCAATGTCAATACCTTCCTGACCATTCGTATTCCTCAGATTATTTTAGCCAAGGGCATTGGTACTGCTCAGCAAGCCAGTCTGATTCTCAGTCTTATGCAGGTCATGGGGATTGTGGCAGGCACGGTCTTTAGTAGCCTGGTTGGTCGTTTGAAGGGCTGGCTTTTAGCTGTTTCCTACGTGGTCTTTGGACTCGCGGTTGTCGGCATTGCCTTTGCGGATAATCTCTGGGTGCTGGGGCTCGGTGGTATGGTGTCAGGATTTTTCTACAGCATCATTCTAACCATTGTCTTTAGTCAGGTAACAGACCGTGCACCCAAGGCCTTGCTCAATACGGTCATGACCATCGTCCTTATGGGTTGCAATATCGGTGGTGCCACATCTGCTATCTTGCCGACTTATCTGGAAAAACTCAACCCAACCCCAACAGGAGCCTTTGGTATCTACGCCATCGGCTGTGCCTTGATAAGCGCAGGCTTGATTTATAAACAACTGAAGAAATAGGAGGCTAGCACCTCTTCTCAGAGTTCGTGTCAACATCTCAGCGCAGTGGTTGATTGGCAGATTTGTTCGTGCTTTATACTCCAAATCTGACCTAATCAACTGTGCGGGGGTGGGAAGACGAACTCTTTTTAGACTGGTCGAGTTCTTTCCCACTCCCTTTTTGGTATAATAGACCTATGTTAGAAAATAACCGCTTGAATGAATTAATACTCCGTTTTCCCGAGGATGTTCAGTTGATTTTTAAGGACATGATTCCCTCTTATCAGTTGGGCTACGTGGATTATGTCTATCAGACAGATAATTACGCCACCCAAAACCGACGGATTAAAAATTTGGCAAAAAATTTCCGAAGAATGGATTATTTTTACATCATGCCCCTGCCCCAGGATCTGGCATTGGAAATTGCTAACCAATGGCGCTATCAACCACCTTTGGATGCTTATACGATTAGTGCAAACCCCGAGACTTATGCAGAGATGATTTCACCGGAGGCGCGTGGGGACCGCTTTTTTGCAGTCATCCG
This sequence comes from Streptococcus suis, assembly GCF_046032115.1. Classification (GTDB taxonomy): domain Bacteria; phylum Bacillota; class Bacilli; order Lactobacillales; family Streptococcaceae; genus Streptococcus; species Streptococcus suis_AJ. The sequence continues at coordinate 30,858 of NZ_JARQOZ010000007.1, forward strand.
CAATGCCGCCCTCATGGGCTATTTCTGTATTGACCAAGATGGCGAGACCGTTGACATTCGTTTGGGCATGAAACCGTCTTTGACAGGTCAGGGAAATGGCAGAGCTTTCTACCAGACGATTGAAGACTACATAGTGGAACATGTTCAGCCAGCTAGTATCAAACTGACAGTTGCTACCTTTCATCAAGCAGCTCAAACCCTCTTTCATGCTCTTGGATTTACAGAAAGAGAAAAGCAAGCAGAATATATCAAAATGGAAAAGAAACTCGTATGCGATTAGATAAATTTTTAGTGGATTGTGGTGTTGGCAGTCGGACAGAAGTCAAGAAAGTCCTGAAAAACAAGCAAGTCACAGTCAATGGCCAAGTAGAGACGTCCCCCAAGCAACAGATTGACGAAAAGACGGACCAGATTGCAGTAGCAGGCCAGGTTCTCAGCCATGAGACCTTTGTTTATTATTTATTGAACAAACCCAAGGGAGTTATTTCAGCAACCGAGGATGACCGCCATCGGACTGTCTTGGACTTGCTAGATGATACAGCTTGCCAGAAGGACGTTTTTCCCGTTGGGCGCTTGGACATCGATACCCATGGCTTGCTCCTCTTGACCAACAACGGTCAGCTGGCTCATGCCATGCTTTCTCCGAAGAAACATGTTGATAAACTCTACCGTGCACAGGTTGACGGGATCATGACCCAAGAGGATGCCGAACGATTTGCGGCAGGAATGGAGCTGAAAGACTTTACCTGTCAGCCAGGCCAGTTGACCATCCTCTCTACAGATGAAGCTAAGCAGACTTCACTCGTTGACATCACCATCCGAGAAGGGAAATTTCACCAGGTCAAACGCATGGTGCAGGCCTGTGGAAAGACGGTGACAGACTTGCAACGATTATCAATGGGGCCCTTGGTATTGGACGACAGCTTAGCCTTGGGGGAATACCGCAGGTTGACTGCTGCCGAATTGAAGCAATTAGAAGTCTTTGGTGTGGAATTATGAGAAATATTGAAAAAATTTTTCGTGCTCTGCCCTTGATTGTGGTGGCAGGTGCAGTTGTTTATCTTTCGATTTGGATATGGGTTGATAATGGGGATTGGACCTACATCATTGCGAGGGTGTCTGGTATGACAGAGAAGCATGCCAACAATTTATCCCTAATTGCTATAGCCATCCAGTCTCTATTTTTTACTTCTGACTGGTTTTATAGCCGTATTCGTGCCTTTCTCAATCGTCGGTTAGAACGTACCAAGGGGCTTAATCGGCAGATTTATCTGGGCTACAAGGCTGGTATTGAATTCCTGATGGCTCTGCCCAAACGAACCATCTTGTTTAGCTTTTATCTACTCTTGACGATTTTGGAAAGCCTAGGTGTGATTAATAGTGCCAAAGATTATGCAGTCATTGTCATCTTTATCATTGCGGTGGATCGCGTGACCAAAATCTGGCCAGAAGAAAAGCGGAGAATGATGGAGTTTGGTCAGAAGATTAAGAAACGGATTAAGAGTGTAGGCTAGCGAAACAACTTTTTAGCTATGTTTGAACTCTTTTGAAAATCATAGACAGATTTTCTCCTATGAAGACAAAGTAGGATGGAATTGTAAATAAATAAAAATAGATGGACATATTTTGTCCATCTATTTTTATATACTTCTTATAGAGAACATCAGAATAGAGGAGTAAAGATGAATTATTATCATATCAAGCTTATGGGAGAAGTACAGCAGCTAGAATGTTCTAGTGAATCTTTTATACAAGAGAATAATTGGATATATTTTTTGAATGAGAAGCAGGACTTATTTATTGTAACTGACACAGCAAATACAAAACGAGAAATAGCAAAAAAGGTTCAATCACTTTGGAAAGTGGATGTCTATTTAGATGGCTATTCTTCAATAAATGAGGATGATTTTATTGAAAAAGTTGGGCGTGAAAATTTGGGAGAATTTGGTTATTTCTTATTGAAGCAATCAAAGGAAGATAAGCAAGGTCTTACTCCGAATGCAGATGTGTTGTCAGAAAATATGATTGGACTCAGCGACTTTAAAAATAGTATTCAGTATCTTATAAACTATTTAGCCTATCAATCAAACGATTTAGAATCGCATACGAAAGAGCCATTTTTCTTAATTTTCAACGGTCAAAAGGGGACTGGACGAAAATATGCCCTTCAATATTTAGAACGATTGTTCAACTTACAAGCGGTTGATACTCATTGTAGCGAATACTTTCTTCCTAAGACTGAAGAAAAACAATTTCCAGTTGTTTATGACTATTTTAAAGCAAGGGCTCGTCCTAAATTAGAACTTTTCGCTAATATCAATACAAAGAAGGAGAATAATATTTGTATTCTAATTGCCCAATCGACTGAAGAAGCTAAAAAAATAGAAATGGAATTACAGGAGGAATACTATAATGTAAATAGAATCGAGTTTCCTCCTTATACAAATGACGAACTGGTTGAAATTGCTATTCAACTATTAGCAAAGAGACGAATTAGTATAGACAAGAAAATTGTTAGGGAGTATGTAGAAAAGGCTTCAAATCTCATCAATGCAAAAGATATTCGACGAATGGTTCAGAGAATCCATGAATATGCGGTGGCAACCAATTATTGTCAAGAAAACGGGTTGCTGGATCTGGGTCACTTTAGTTTGCAAAAGGAACAATCTAAAAGTAAATGTGGCCAAGCTGAGAAGAGGCTGAATCAAATGATTGGTCTTCAATCTGTAAAAAAATTAATCAGACAACAAGTTGCTTTTGAACAACTATCGAAACTGAGGAAAGAAAGAGGCTATCATGTTGAAGAAAGTAATGGGCACTTGTTATTCACAGGCAATCCCGGGACGGGTAAGACAGAGGTAGCTCGTCTTTATACAGAAATCCTGTATGAACATGGTTTGATCGCAGAAAACAAGATAGTAGAGGTGGGAAGAGCAGATCTTATTGGGGAATATGTTGGCCAAACAGCACCAAAAATAAAAAAGGTGTTTGATAGTGCAAGTGGTGGTGTACTGTTTATCGATGAAGCTTACAGTCTGATTCCACAGAGTGAAAGAGATTTTGCTAATGAAGCTATACCAACCATTATTCAAGAAATGGAAAATCGTCGTAATGAGATAGTTGTTATTTTTGCTGGTTATAAAGATTTGATGCACAATTTTATAGACACGAATCCAGGATTACAATCTCGAATCTCAAACATCATTCATTTTGAAGATTACTCTGTGGACGAACTGTACGAAATTTTTAGAATGATGTTGAGTAAAAAAGAGTATTCTCTTGAATCTAGTTGTGAGAGGGTATTGCGTTCGCATTTTTCAAAAGTTGGAACAAACGAACGTTTTGGCAATGGTCGTTATGTTCGTAAACTAATAGAGGCTAGTTTGTATCAACAGGCGACTCGGGTGATGGAAAAGATAGGCAATCGGACCTTAGAAGAAATAGAGATGAATGTCGTAATAGAAGCTGATATTAAAAACGCCCTCCAAGAATTATCAGAGTTGGAATCAACTCAACGGTTAATAGGCTTTGGAGTGCAAAGATAGAAGAAAGGAAATGCATATGAATAACAAAGACTTGAAGGAAAACACTGTGTTTAACGATATGGAAATTTTAGAAATATTTATCGATTTGCTATACAGAAATTTGGACTCAGATACTAGGTTGAGAAGTTCGTTTGACAGTATCAATCGGGAAGTGAGTGATTTTTTGGGGATTCCCCCAAAGAGCTATATCGGACAACTTTTATATATTATTTCAGATGTTGATCACATCAGAAGGAGCTTTGTTGACCACATAGAATTTTACTATCGAGAGATGAATAGGAAAGTGAAAAGAGTAGTTGGAGTTAGTCTAGCGATTGAAATAGTACAAAATGTTCATTTTCTAGAAGAATTTGATGTTGTGATGATTGAAAATATTGAAGAATTTTATAATAGTACCGATGCGATTCAGAAGAAGTTGGCAAGAATTTTGGAAAGTTATCTAGAAACAGGCGGAAAATTACTGGTAACAGGTTGTGAGTTTGATAATTCAAATGACGCATTGAGCAAGATTCTTTACCAAGGAAATTTATTGAATTTGACTTGTTAAGAGTGTTATAATCTTTTTAGAATTGAGGTTTCTATGAACGATCAGGAAAGATTACTTACCATATTTTTACGTTTACAATCAGGAGCACATCTAAAAAAGTCACAATTGGCAGATGAATTTGGAGTTAGTGAGAAGACTATTCAAAGAGATTTTGCTCTTCTAGGAGGATTTATCGAAAGTCAGCCGATGATTGCAGCAGAGTTAGCATATGATCCCAAGCATCATACTCGCTTTTTAAAAGGGAAGTCTCTTTTTAACAAAAAGGACATTCTGACCATTTCTAAAATTTTGCTAGAAAATCGAGCTTTGAATAAGGAAGAAAATAAGGCTGTTTTAGATAGTTTATTGGCACTAGTATCGAAAGATGAGCAGAAAGAAATTGCAGCCATTATCGCCAGTGAACTCTTAAACTATGCCCCGCTTTCAGATACTCAAAACAGGATTGATAAGATTTGGGAATGGTCGGAGGCCATTCGTAAGGAGTTGGTATTAGATATTCGCTACCAATCTCCCTACAATGTAGAAAAGAAACACACGGTTTTTCCTGTGTCACTCTATTACGATAGTCATTACTTTTACCTTGTAGCTTATAATCTAAAACATTCCTCCTATATGACTTTAAAGTTAGATCGGATTTTAGAGTGGAAAGTTTCGACTGAGAAGAAACCGGAGATTTCTTATGGCAAAAAGTTTCGAGACGGTGAAGTACGGAATAAGCGTGTGGATTCTTTTATGGGACGGGAACGAACCATAAGAGTCAGATTTAGCTATGATCCAACCATTGTCTTGGATCAATTTCCGACAGCAAAGATTATCGAAACCAACTCAGAGGGCAATGTGATTGAATTTGTCAGTCAAGACACACCAGGCTTAAAACGTTGGTTACTGAGTCAGGCTGATGCCCTAACCGTGCTTTCTCCGAGTTCGCTTGTAGAGAATATGAAGCATTTTCTCAAAAATATGCAAGAAAACTATAAAAATTAGAGAGATAGGACGCTATTTGTCCACCCTGTGTATTAGAATGAATGTATCAAATAGATATTGAATTCTTAATTGAAAGGAGGAGAAGTAAATGCAAGAATGGATTGTAGTAGATCAATTTGGGAATGGGAGCGGGAAAGAACTCGACCGGTTTAAAAAGAGTTCGTCTTCCCACCCCCGCACAGTTGATTAGGTCAGATTTGGAGTGTAATACACGAACAAATCTGCCAATCAACCACTGCGCTGAGATGTTGACATGAACTCTGAGAAGTGGTGATGGGCTTGAGCCCAGCCTCCGTTTTATGACAAAACAGCCGCGGAAATGCATGCGAAAATGATTCCGAATGCAAGTGTAGAGAAAAAATAGGAGAATAAGCAGAATGACTGATATTACTTTGAGGCATATGATGTTAGAGGAACTTTTGAAGGATAACAGGCTCCATATCCCAAATTATCAACGCCCTTATAAATGGCAACGTAAACACATTCGCCACTTATTCTATGATGTCAAAGAAGTTATAGACTCTAAAAAGGCCATCTATCAGGTTGGTTCTCTTATATTACACGATAAAAAACAAATTTTAGATATTGTTGATGGACAACAGCGTACTATTTCTGTTGCATTATTTTTACAGGCTTTAGGGAGGTTGAACGACTATATCGGTGCCCAGCAGTTACTAAATCAAAAATTTGACGTGGTTTCGTGTCAACATGCTAAGGAAAATTTTGAAGAATGGAAAATACTGATTGACCTAGATGATGAAAAGGCGCAAAAAGTATGTGACTTTCTTCTTAAAAATTGTGAAATTGCTGTTATTACAATGCCACATAATCGATTATCTGAAGCTTTCCAACTTTTTGATTCTCAAAATAATCGGGGAAAAGCTTTAGAGCCACACGACCTGCTTAAAGCCTATCATTTGAGAAATGCCTCTGAAATCAGTGAAGATTTGATCGAAAATTGGGAAAAAATTGTTACAGACGAAAAGGTCAATTTAAAAGATTTATTTAACCAATATCTTTTTAGAGTGCGACGGTGGTCAATTGGTGAAACTGGGTTGACCAAACGTCGTCAGGGTTCATACCTTCGCTTTACAGAAGATTTTATCGATGATTTTAAAGGTGTCGGTTTACATCATAACGATTACCCTTATTTGAATCTCTTTAGACTATTAAAAGAACAAAATATTGATTATCCTATTTCTTTAGCGATGCCAATTATTGATGGAGAGTACTTTTTCTCTTATATTAATCAGTCACATAAAATGATTCAAAATAGAGAGACTTGGTTTGAAAATCTCAGTTTAGACTCCAAAATGCTAAAGATTTTACATTCTACTAAACAACGTTATAACCGGAATCGTAATTTATTCGATAATTTAGTGTTACTTTTTGTGGATAGGTTTGGTCAGGGAGCTTTAGATAAAGATATTGTTGAAACAATTTTTATATGGGCCTATTATCCACGTATAAAAGCACGTGCCATTTATGATAGCACTTTAGCCAATTATGCTGCGGGTGGAATTTTTCAACGGCGTACAGTTCAAAAATTATTTCAGCTATTACATCATGCAAGTACACCAAGCGATTTTTTGCAGAAAATCAATCGTGATCAATTTGAACATTTTACCTTGGAGAAAATTCTTGAAGAAGAGGAGCTTAATAAATGACTAAGACAGCTACTTTGACAGTTACAAAACTTCTGACTGAAGATGAATACATTGTTCCTCTTTATCAGCGAAATTTTTCATGGACATATGATGAAATTGAGCAATTGCTTATTGACATAGCAGATGCCTACAACGAACGTGAAAAACGTCCTGATTATTATATCGGAACACTGGTTGTTCACCAAAAAGGAAATATGTACCACATTATTGATGGGCAACAGAGAACAACAGCTTTGACTTTGTTAGTATTGGTTTTGAGAAATGAGTATCACATTCAGATTCCTGGCTTGAAACTCTTAAATTTTGAAGCACGTAAGCAGTCCAATGCTTCTTTGCAGCAGTTATTTGAAAATAGTGGTGCTGCATTTGAGAATATGGATGAGATTATTAGAGGTTACCAAAACACCAAATTAGCACTCAATAAAATTCTATCCGAACAGTTTAAAATGGAAGTGACAGTATATGCTGGGTACCTCTTTCAACACGTTATCATTTTTAGAAATATGCTACCTACTGACTTAGATTTGAATCTTTATTTTGAGCGGTTTAATTCAAGAGGAGAGCAATTGGAAGCTCATGAAATTATTAAGGCTCAATTGATGGCGAAGCTTGACGATGATGTAGCTGTTAAGTTTGCTAAAATCTGGGATGCCTGTGCAGACTTCGAGAAGCCGGTAGTTAAATCATTTCAAATGAGAAAGAAAAGAAAGGAAACGTTTAAAGAAAGAGAAAACATTTTTGGTTGGCATTTTTCAAATTATAAATTAGCCAATATCTATCAATTTGTTGATAGCAGAAATAGTTCAAAAAAAAGTATATTAGACACGCTAGAAGATTCAAGTTCATTGGTATTTGATGACATAGTAGACGACAAAGAAACTGGAAAATATACAACCGTTATTAACTTTGAAACACTACTCTTGTATACTGTTTCTATTATTGAAAATATTTCCCCACAAGATGTTCAATTAGATGATAAGAAACTACATGATGTCTTTACGGTGAGTGAAAAAGGAAGGGATTGGGTCATTTACTTCTCGGAAACTTTATTAAGCATCAGACACCTATTTGATAACTATGTCATTAGAAATGCAAGCGAAGATACAGCAAGGCGGTCAAAAAACGACTGGTTTCTTAGCAAAGGTACTTACTATGAGTATCAAAGAGACAATCGGAAAAATACAGATTACTTTGTAGAAGAACATTTCGAGAATAATACTTTTCCAGATAAGGCAGTGAATGATACCATTATTATGCTTCAGTCTATGTTTGCAGTGACCTTTACATCAAATCGAGATAGTCGTTGGCTATATGAGACTTTGGTCTATCTATTCGAGAATGTTGAGCATTTGCAAGATGAGGCATTTGGACACCAGTTTGTAAATTTTCTAGAAGCGTTGGCAGTTCGATATGCTGAAGGTCGGTTATTTACAGAAGATGGACAAAAATTTAGATGCTACCCTAATATGCCTATCTATGCTTTCAATTTTGTTGATTATGTCTTATGGAAAAATCAAAATAAGTTACAGGAGTACTTTTTTGATTCAAGGAATTTTAGATTCACTTATCGTCGTTCCGTTGAACATTGGTATCCTCAGAATCCAAATTTTGAAGATAGTGGGATGGTAAGAATGTCTGATAGTCTGCTTCATTCTTTCGGAAACCTTTGTATTATCACGGACAGTCAAAATTCGAAGTTTGGGAACTCTAGACCTCAGGCCAAGTATAGCCAATGGGAAAAGATATTTGGAAACCAAAGTCTAAAACTGCAATGGATGGCAAAACTTACTGGAAATTCTGACGACAATTGGAATAGTGAGGTAATCAGAGGGCATGAAGATAAGATCTTAATGTTAGTTAAGGAATTTATAGATTGTACGAAAAACATTTGATCTGTTCGGAAGTTTTTATTTTCAGTTTATTCCCCCTAGGTTTGCTTGTCTTGTATAAAAGAAAAATAAATTTTTTAAAATTCCTTGCAAAAAACCGAACCTTTGTGTTACAATACCAAGAGCGTAGGTTTTTAAACTCATCCCGTGAGGTGAGAAAGACAACAGGAAAAATTATTAAGGGCCTATGACTATGTATATTTAGAAAGTCTGGGTCTTTTTGTGTACCCAGAATGGGAGATTTATGAGTACAAAAGCCAACCTTTTGTTTGATGTCCATGAGAAACCAGCCCCGCTTCAAGGGATTTTGCTGAGTTTCCAGCACGTGTTCGCTATGTTCGGTGCGACGATTTTGGTGCCGCTGATTCTCGGCATGCCCGTATCGGTTGCCCTCTTCGCATCAGGTGTCGGGACCTTGATTTACCAAGTGGCGACCCAGTTTAAAGTTCCAGTTTACCTAGGCTCTTCCTTTGCCTATATCTCAGCTATGGCTCTTGCTATCAAGGAAATGGGTGGCGATGTGTCAGCTGCGCAGACAGGTATTCTCTTCGTCGGTTTGATTTACGTGTTGACTGCGGCTCTGGTCAAAGTTATCGGGACCAAGTGGATTGATACCCTCTTGCCACCGATTGTTATCGGCCCTATGATTATCGTTATCGGTCTGGGTCTTGCCAATTCTGCCGTGACTTCGGCAGGCTTTGTCGCAGACGGCGACTGGAAAAATGTCGTTGTGGCAATCGCGACCTTCTTGATTGCGGCTTTTGTCAATACCAAAGGGAAAGGCTTCGCCAAGATTGTTCCCTTCTTGATTGCCATTATCGGTGGTTATGTGATTGCCATCTTCCTCGGACTAGTTGATTTCACACCTGTTCTGGAAGTAGCTTGGTTTGAATTACCAGGTTTCTACCTACCATTTGAAACAGGTGTCTTCAAGGCCTACAATTTCTACTTCGGTCCAGAAATGATTGCTATCTTACCAATTGCTGTTGTAACAGTAGCTGAGCATATCGGGGACCACACCGTTCTCAGCCAAATCTGCGGCCGCCAGTTCTTGAAAGATCCAGGTCTCAGCCGTACCTTGATTGGTGACGGTGTGGCGACTGCCGTATCAGCCTTTATCGGTGGACCTGCTAATACCACCTACGGTGAAAATACAGGGGTTATCGGTATGACTCGCATCGCATCAGTATCCGTTATTCGTAATGCAGCCTTGATTGCCATTGCCTTCTCATTCTTGGGTAAATTTACAGCCCTTATCTCAACTATTCCAAGTGCCGTACTTGGAGGCATGTCTATCTTGCTTTACGGTGTTATCGCCTCAAACGGTTTGAAAGTTTTGATTGAAAGCCGTGTTGATTTCGGTCAAGTCCGCAACCTGATTATTGCAAGTTCTATGTTGGTTTTGGGCCTCGGTGGCGCAGTTCTTAACATTGGTGCTATCACCTTGTCAGGAACAGCTCTTTCAGCTATTGTCGGCATCGTCCTCAACCTCATCTTACCAAAAGCAGAAAAGACAGAATAAGATAAAGTGAAAGTCAGCCACGGCTGGCTTTTTTGAGAAATAGCAGAAAGTTAGCTTCGGCTGGCTTTTTTTTTGAAAATAGCAGAGCAGCTCAGCTATTTTTCAAATCAGTTGACAAAAGAGATATTCCTTGATAGAATAAATGAGGTCCAAAAGGACAAATCTAGCTTTTTCTTGGTTACAGGTCGCCAACCTGTCACTCGGATTTAGCTCAAAACAAAGGAGAACATATCATGGCAATCTCAAAAGAGAAAAAAAATGAAATCATGGCACAATATGCTCGTCATGAAGGCGACACAGGTTCAGTTGAAGTTCAAGTAGCAGTACTTACTTGGGAAATCAACCACCTTAACGACCACATCAAACAACACAAAAAAGACCACGCAACTTACCGTGGTTTGATGAAAAAAATCGGTCGCCGTCGTAACTTGTTGGCATACCTACGCCGCACAGACGTAAACCGTTACCGTGAATTGATTCACTCACTCGGACTCCGTCGTTAATATTGGAAACTGCCATGTCTTCGGACATTGGCAGTTTTTCTTTTTCGCTAGGATTTTAGCTCGCTCCAACAGTCTAGGAATAGACTGTTGGAGGTTGGAGATGAAGCGAACGCAGTTCGTGTCAACAATTCAGAAAGAGCCTGTTCATCAGGCTTTTTTTGTTTTCCCGTTTTCTTTTTTCCGAGTTTTTAGACTGTTGGAGGTTGGAGGTGGAGCGAAGGCAATTCGTGTTAACAATTCAAATGGATTAAGTTTTTCGGAAAAAGGGTGTTGTTTGGGGTTAAGGATTGATTTTTTGAGATATAAAGATTAAAATAAAGAAAAATATAAAGAGGTACCATCTTATGGCCTTAACAACTAAAAAGAAATTGATTAACTTTCAATCAGAAAAATCACTTGTAGAAGAAGCAAAAGAGGTCTTGGCAAGTCAAAATATGACCATGACACAAGCCCTCAACCTGTTTCTCAAAAATATTGTAGTAACAGGAGAAATTGGGCTTAAAAGTGAAGAAGAACTGGAAAAAGAGCGACTATTTGCCGAACTGCAAGCAGAAGTGATGAAAAATGTAGCTGAAATGAATGCGGGCAACTATCTATCATTGGACGAAATGGAGACCAAGCTCTTTGGATAAGTACCAAGTAAACCTACCTCTAGCTATATATGAGGAACTAGCTGACATTCGCAGCTACATCAGGGAAGAACTAAAAAGTCCTGATGCTGCGGACAAAAAAATCCAAGAGCTAATAGCAGGACTTAGAAGCCTTGAAATCTTCCCAGAGCGAGGTTTTAACGTAGATGAACGCTCTAAAAAAGGACCGCTAGTCCCAGGTCAGCTGACGCGAGGACTACCCATCAAAAAGGATTATATAGCTATTTATAACATTGATGAAGCACAAAAGGTCGTAAACGTTCGCTATCTTGTCGCAAGCAAGAGCGACTATATGAGGTTATTCAAATAGAATACACAAAGGAACACTCAGAAAAGCTGGGTGTTCTTCGTTTGATTGAAGAGTATTCGATTCGTTCGGTTGTTTATATAGCAGGTTAGATTTTCCCTCAAATTCCTTCCTCATTTCCCCACATTTTCCGTCAAATATGATAAAATAAGAAGTATGCGTGGTTTTGTGCAAAAGAGAGTGAAACAAGCTTGTTTGATTGTCTTTTGTAGAAAACACGCAAGAAAAATTTCAGAAAAAATAGGAGACAATTCATGTCAAAACAAGTGTTTGAAACGGTTTTTGCTGGTAAGAAATTGGTCGTTGAAACTGGCCAGGTTGCCAAACAAGCCAATGGTGCGGTTGTTGTTCGCTATGGCGACTCGACAGTCCTTACAGCGGCAGTTATGTCTAAAAAAATGGCGACGGGCGATTTCTTCCCGCTCCAAGTCAACTATGAAGAAAAAATGTATGCCGCAGGAAAATTCCCGGGTGGCTGGATGAAGCGTGAAGGCCGTCCGTCAACTGATGCGACCTTGACAGCTCGTTTGATTGACCGTCCAATCCGTCCAATGTTTGCGGAAGGCTTCCGTAACGAAGTTCAAGTCATCAACACAGTTCTTTCTTACGATCCAGATGCTTCAGCTCCAATGGCAGCCATGTTTGGTTCTTCATTGGCATTGGCAATCTCAGACATCCCTTTCAACGGTCCAATCGCAGGTGTCCAGGTCGGCTATGTCAATGGTGAACTCATCATCAACCCTGATAAGGCTCAAATGGAAGAGTCTCTCCTTGACTTGACAGTAGCTGGTAACAAGGATGCCATCAACATGGTAGAGTCTGGCGCTAAAGAATTGTCAGAAGAAATCATGTTGGAAGCCCTCTTGAAAGGTCATGCGGCTATTCAAGAACTCCTTGACTTCCAAAATCAAATCGTAGCAGCAGTCGGCAAGGAAAAAGCAGATGTGGAGCTTCTTCAAGTGGACCCAGAATTGCAGGCTGAGATTGTCGCAGCTTACAATGACGATTTGAAAAAAGCGGTGCAGGTAGAAGAAAAATTGGCCCGTGAAGATGCGACCAATGCCGTGCGTGAGACCGTCATCGCAGCCTACGAAGAAAAATACGCTGAACACGAAGAATTCGACCGCATCATGCGGGATGTTCATGAAATCTTGGAACTCATGGAGCACGCAGAAGTTCGTCGTTTGATTACAGAAGACAAGGTCCGCCCAGACGGTCGTCGTGTGGATGAAATTCGTCCGCTGGACGCAGAAGTGGACTTCTTGCCAAACGTTCATGGCTCAGGTCTCTTTACCCGTGGTCAAACTCAGGCACTTTCAGTCTTGACCTTGGCACCAATGGGCGAAACCCAAATCATCGATGGTTTGGATGATGAATACAAGAAACGTTTCTTGCACCATTATAACTTCCCACAATACTCAGTGGGATCAACAGGTCGTTACGGAGCACCTGGTCGTCGTGAAATTGGTCACGGGGCCCTTGGTGAGCGTGCCCTTGAGCAAGTCTTGCCAAGCCTAGAAGACTTCCCTTATGCTATCCGCTTGGTGGCAGAAGTCTTGGAATCAAACGGTTCTTCATCACAGGCTTCTATCACAGCTGGTACCCTTGCCCTTATGGCCGGTGGTGTGCCAATCAAGGCACCAGTTGCAGGGATCGCCATGGGTCTGATTTCAGACGGGACAAACTACACTGTCTTGACCGATATTCAAGGTCTTGAGGACCACTTCGGCGATATGGACTTTAAGGTGGCGGGTACTCGTGACGGTATCACAGCTCTTCAAATGGATATCAAGATCGATGGTATCACACCGCAAATCTTGGAAGAAGCCTTGGCACAAGCTAAGAAGGCACGTTTTGAAATCCTCGATGTCATCGAAGCGACGATTCCAGAAGTTCGTCCTGACTTGGCACCAACTGCACCGAAGATTGACACAATCAAGATTGATGTAGATAAGATCAAGATTGTCATCGGTAAGGGTGGCGAAACTATTGATAAGATTATTGCAGAAACTGGCGTGAAAATCGATATCGACGAAGACGGGCTTGTAGCTATCTTCTCACCAGATCGCGATGCGATTGAACGGACCAAGGAAATCATCGCAGGTCTTGTTCGTGAAGCAAAAGTGGACGAGGTCTTCCAAGCAAAAGTCGTTCGTTTGGAGAAATTCGGTGCCTTTGTCAACCTTTTCGACAAGACTGATGCTCTGGTCCACGTTTCTGAAATGGCTTGGACTCGTGTCAATAAACCAGAAGATTTGGTTGAAATTGGCGATATTGTTGATGTCAAAGTTATCAAGATTGATGATAAAGGACGTATTGACGCTTCTATGAAAGCTCTTCTTCCAAAACCAGAAGGCTATGTAGAGCCAGAAAAACGCGAGCGTTCAGACAAACCTCGCCGTCCAAGAGACCATAAAGAGAAAAAAGACAATAACTTTGGTGAATTCAAATTCCACAAGGTTGAAAAGAAATAAGCTGAGTAGACAAGTTCGGTAGCGGGCTTGTCTTTCGCTAGAAGGAGTGACTATGGGTTGGTGGAAGGACACCATTGAGATTGTAAAAGAAAAAGATCCGGCAGCACGGACGACCTTGGAAGTTCTTTTGACCTACCCAGGTGTCAAGGCCTTGGCTGCCCACCGTCTGTCCCATTGGATGTGGAAAAAAGGTTTTAAACTCTTGGCTCGGATGCACAGCCAATTTTGGCGCTTTTGGACCAATATTGAGATTCATCCAGGTGCCGAGATTGCTTCGGGAGTCTTCATTGACCACGGAGCTGGTTTGGTTATTGGTGAGACAGCTATTATTGAGTCTGGTGTCATGCTTTACCACGGGGTAACGCTTGGTGGAACGGGTAAGGATACGGGCAAACGCCATCCAACTATCCGAAAGGGTGCCCTTGTCTCTGCACACGCACAGGTTATTGGACCTGTTGAAATCGGAGAAAATGCCAAAGTGGGTGCAGCTGCTGTTGTCCTAGCCGATGTTCCAGCAGATGTGACAGTGGTCGGTATGCCAGCTAAAATTGTCCGTGTGCATGGCCAAAAAGATGAGAAGGTCATTCATGACATGGAAGGTGGCCGTGAACACTACACCACCAAATTGGCAGAGCTGAGAGAAGCCAGCCACCATTCGTCGCACTTGTAGGAAAGCCTTCCTATGTGAGTAGTTATAGAGATAAGAGGTAAGCATGATAATAGCAAGGAATGTCCTAAATCCCAAGCAGTTATCCGCAGCAAAAACGCTGATAAGCACTGTACAATCCCATGACGGCACATATCGTGCCCCTTACCTGTCAAATATGCTCAACTTTGACCCTGAAATGCCAGCTTTTTTCTTGGCTTATCAAGGCGAACAGTTGGTGGGGCTCTTGACTGTGTATGCCGATGATGAGGATGTGGAACTGGCGATTCTCGTACATCCAGCCTACCGCAGACAGGGGCTGGCACGCAAGCTCTATGATTGCTATCAGATGAAGACGACTAACTATCCTATCGCTAGTGTGACCTTTCAGACCGAACGTATCTTTCTGGACAAGCACCCAGACCTTGCGACAGCCTGGGACTTGGTAGAAGATACGGATACTGAGACATGGTTGGGTCGTGAACGAGTGCCTTATCAGCTCTCACAACAGGCTGAACTTGTCGTGAGTTTGGCAAAACCTCAACATGCAGATGACATTGCACGTTTTCAGACACAGGTCTTTGATAGCGACTATGAGGTGGCTCTTCGTTACGCACGCGAGGCTATCGCTGATGCAAACAGCTTGCTTTATCTTTTGGAACATAACGGAGCAGTTATCGGTTCTTGCACAGTAGATATCTCGACTGATGATAACTACCTTTACGGTTTAGCTATCGCCTCAGACCAGCAACAAAAAGGTTACGGCACTTACTTAGTCAAAGCTGTCATCAATGACCTTATCACGAAAAACGACAAACCTTTTCAAATCGCCGTTGAAGATGACAACCTCATCGCTAAGCGGCTGTATGAAAATATTGGTTTTACCAAGCAGACACAAGTGGTCTACTTAGACCCGAAAGAAGGTTGATATGCTACTAGAAGAATTTGAAAATACAAGGGCGGTGATTGAGCCTGAGGATGTTTGTCGCCTGCGCAAAGAAACGCACGAGGTTTGTGATACGCTGATTTATTCTTTTAATGGGGAGATTGTTGAGCGTGTTAGTCAGAGTGAGCAGGCTCGCTTTGGTGGTTATGTCTCTAGCCTAAACGGCAAACACCCTTGGTATCTTTATGAGACAGAGGATATGACGGTGGCTGTTATGTTGGCGACTATCGGCGCTCCCATGGCAGTCGGTCAGCTGGAGGAGTTAAAAGCTCTGGGCTTTAAAAACTTTATCGTTTTGGGCTCTTGTGGGGTGCTGGATAAGTCGCTTGCTGCGGATAAGATTATTCTTCCTAGCTCTGCTCTTCGGGATGAAGGAACTAGCTACCACTACGCTCCTGCTAGCGATGAAATCAGCTATGACCCTGCTTTGCTATTGACCACTGAAAAGGCGTTAGATGTCGCAGGTATCAAGCATATCAAAGCTAAGAGTTGGACGACGGACGCTTTTTACCGCGAGACAGCAGACAAGGTCAAGCGTAGGTTGGCACAAGGTGCAACTGTGGTGGACATGGAGGCATCAGCCATCATGGCCTGGGCGCACTTCAGACAGGCCTCTGTCTATCAATTTTTCTACACGGCAGACTACGTCGACCACCGTGCCAATGAATGGGACAAGCGCGCAGAGGAGCGAACGGCTGACAGTATGACCTTTTTTGAAGTAGCCATGGCGATTGCAAAAGGAGTAACAAATGAAAGCATTTAAAGGAAGTGACTGGCTCTATCCAGTCAATCTGGTGTTGGCCATTGTGTTGGCTGTTTTAAATTATAGTCGGGGTTCTTATGGGATTGGTCATATCTGGTCTGCCCTGGCAATCTTTTGGGTGATCCGACTGGTCTTGTTTTGGAGCCAGCGGAAGAAAAAGTAGGAGAAAGCATGATTAAAATTTACGATACCATGACTCGCAGTTTGCGTGACTTTGTGCCCTTGGAAGAGGGCAAGGTCAAGATGTATGTCTGCGGCCCGACGGTTTACAACTATATCCATATCGGAAATGCCCGTAGCGTCGTGGCTTTTGATACCATCCGTCGCTATTTTGAATACCGTGGCTTTGATGTAGCGTACATTTCTAACTTTACGGATGTGGATGACAAGATCATCAAAGCTGCTAATGAAGCAGGCATGACAACCAAGGAACTGTCGGATAAGTTTATCGCAGCTTTCAAGGAAGATGTGGCAAAGTTAGGTGTCAAGCCAGCTACCAAAAATCCTCGTGTTATCGACTATATGGATGAAATCATTGATTTTGTGCAGGTTTTGGTTGACAAGGGGTACGCCTATGAAGCTTCTGGAGATGTCTATTTCCGTGTGGAAAAGGCGGAAAACTATGCTCGTTTGGCCAACAAAACCTTGTCTGACCTAGAAGCTGGGGCTTCTGGTCGTGTTGAGGGAGAAGGTCAACTCAAAGAACATCCTTTCGACTTTGCCCTGTGGAAAACTGCTAAGCCAGGTGAAGTGTCTTGGGAAAGTCCTTGGGGAGCAGGTCGTCCAGGTTGGCATATCGAGTGTTCGGTTATGGCGACAGAGATTTTGGGAGATACCATTGATATTCACGGTGGTGGTGCGGACTTGGAATTCCCTCACCATACCAATGAAATCGCCCAGTCTGAGTGCAAAACAGGTCAGACCTTTGCGAATTACTGGATGCACAATGCCATGCTCAATATCAACGATGAGAAGATGTCCAAGTCCTTGGGCAATTTCCTGACAGCCCATGATATGCTGGAGAAAATTGACGGTCAGGTCTTGCGATTCTTCCTATCGACCCAGCACTACCGCCGTCCACTCAACTACACTGAGAAGGCTATTTCAGATGCGGAAATCAATCTCAAATATCTAAAAAATACTTATACACAACCTGTGCAAAACTCTGTGGATAAGTCAGGTCTTGAATTGCATTTGGCGGCCTTTGAAGCGGCAATGGATGATGATTTCAATGCGGCAAATGGGATTACGGCTATCTTTGACTTTGCCAAATGGATCAACTCAGGTAACTACGATGAAACTGTAAAAGAAGCCTTTGGCAGAATGCTCGCCGTCTTTGGCATCGTCTTTGAAGAAGAAGTCTTGGACAGCGAGATTGAAGCCTTGATAGCAGAACGTCAAGCAGCTCGTGCCAATCGGGACTTTGCGACGGCTGACCGCATTCGTGATGAATTGGCAGCTCAGGGCATCAAGCTCTTGGATACCAAGGATGGTGTGAGGTGGACACGTGACTAAGGCAGTAGATGTCAATCTCATCAATGGAATTGCCCTGGCTTTCGAAGGGGATGCTGTCTATTCCATGTATATCAGAAGGCACTTGATTTTCAAGGGGCTGACCAAGCCCAACAAACTGCACGGCGAGGCTAACAAATACGTCTCGGCTAAGGCTCAGGCAAGCCTAATCTCAGCCCTCTTAGAAGCTCAGCTATTGACCGAAAAAGAGGAAGAAATCTACAAGCGGGGAAGGAATAGCCATAGCCACACCAAGGCTAAGAATGCGGATGTGGTTACCTATCGAATGTCCACAGGTTTTGAGGCGGTCTTAGGTTATCTGCACATGACTGAGCAGATGGAACGCCTGGATGAACTGGTGGGCTGGTGTATTGCTAAAATAGAAAGGGGATAAGATGTTCGAGAAGGAAGTCAAAGGCTGGTTTCCGCGGGCCAAGTTGTCGCAGGAAGCAGGCGAAAACTCTCTTGCTTTGGGCGACGGTCGCTATCTGAATCTGGCGGATGCGGACTTGACGGACCGGGAACGCTATCTCTTGTCCTTGTTGTCGCATCCTCAGGACCAGAAACCGTCTAGCCCTTGGCAGTCCTACCTACAAGGTCAGGGCTCGCTGCCCCAGGCGGTTGAAGCCATTCAGTTTATCCATGTCCACCTTTGGTCGCAGAAGGAAGCCCAGCTGGACGCTTGGCGGACTATGATGACCGACCTCCTACCCAGCCAGCTGGCTCAGGTGCAGCTGACGGCTCAGGACTACCTCTTTATCCTGGAGCAAGGTACTTGGACGGACTATCAAAGCCTTCTGGCAGACACCCTGTCAGCCTTGGAGTTCGACTTCGGCTTGCGACTGACCCTCTTGGTCGGCCAGGTCTGGCCCCGTCAACTCGCAGACCGCTGGCCCCAACTCTATCAAGCAGAGGCAGCCCTTTTCGCTCAATGGCGGGCCCACTACCACCAATCGACCGTCCTCTCCTTTAGTCAACTTTTTCTTTGGGGACAAGGCAGAGCAGGCTTGGAGCTGGGTCTGATAAAAGCTAGTATGCTAGAGCTGATTGACCAGCAAGATATGCAGGACATCATTCTGGCCTTATGGGCAGAGGGAGCAGTGGTCACCAAGACCGCTCAGGTCCTCTATATCCACCGCAATACCCTTCAATACCGATTGGACAAGTGGCAGGATATGACCGGGCTCCAGCTCAAAGACCTGACCGATTTGAGTTTCTGTTATCAGGTCCTCTTAGACAGACTTTACTGATATTTTGTGCAACCTGCACAGAATATCTTTTTTCTTTTGGTCATCTTGACATGGAAAAATAAAGCGTTTTCATATATAATAAAATCATCAAAGAAAGCGAGGATTGAACATGGTTCAATTGAATTTAAAAAATATCTACAAAAAATATCCTAACAGCGAGCATTACTCAGTTGAAGACTTCAACTTGGACATCAAGGACAAGGAATTTATCGTATTCGTAGGTCCTTCAGGATGTGGTAAGTCGACAACTCTTCGTATGATCGCCGGTTTGGAAGATATCACAGAAGGGGAAGCTTACATTGATGGCGTTCTCATGAACGATGTGGCACCTAAAGACCGTGACATTGCCATGGTATTCCAGAACTATGCCCTCTACCCACACATGACTGTATTTGACAACATGGCCTTTGGTTTGAAATTGCGTAAATACAGTAAGGACGAAATCAAAAAACGTGTGGAAGAAGCGGCACAAATCCTTGGTTTGACAGAATTCTTGGAACGCAAACCAGCTGACCTTTCAGGTGGACAACGCCAACGTGTTGCCATGGGTCGTGCCATTGTTCGTGATGCAAAAGTCTTCTTGATGGATGAGCCTTTGTCAAACTTGGATGCCAAATTGCGTGTATCCATGCGTACAGAGATTGCTAAAATCCACCGCCGTATTGGTGCAACAACCATCTACGTAACCCACGACCAAACAGAAGCCATGACCTTGGCTGACCGTATCGTTATCATGTCTGCAACTAAAAACCCAGCAGGTACAGGTACAATCGGTCGTATCGAGCAAATCGGTAGCCCAGAAGAGCTGTACAACCGTCCAGCCAACAAGTTTGTTGCTAGCTTCATCGGTAGCCCTGCTATGAACTTCTTCACAGTGACGCTTCAAGATGGTGTTCTTGTTGGAGATGGTTTCAAAGTGGGTCTTCCAGAAGGTCGTCGCAAGCACTTGGAAGAAAAAGGCTACAATGGTAAGAGCTTCACTCTTGGTATCCGTCCAGAAGACATCAAGGCTTCTCAGTTGGAATTGGATACTTACCCTTCTTCTATCGTAGAAGCAGAAGTAGTCGTTTCAGAGCTTCTTGGTGCAGAAACCATGCTTTACTCTAAAGTAGGTGGCACAGAGTTTGTATCTCGTGTGGATGCGCGTGATTATCACAACCCAGGCGATAAAGTCCGCTTGACCTTCAACCTCAACAAGGCTCACTTCTTTGATGACCAAACAAGCAAGGCTATCGTATAAAATTGTTCATAAAACACCTAACCGTCAGATGAAAATCTGGCGGTTTTTATGCTAATAACATATAATTACTTGTTTTTTGGAGCTTTATTTCTTATAATAAATGTAGATAAATCGTATAGAGGAGGTCCTTATGAAGATACTACTTAGAAAAATTCGCTTGACAGCTCTTTATATCTTTCTTTACAATCTCATTTTGATTGTATCCATTTGGATGGGGAAGGTATCCACCAAGGAGGAATTCATCATTGCAGTCGCAGGGAATGCGGTCATGATGGGCCTATCTTTCGTGCATTTACACAATCAGGTACTAGATGAATTTCATGGAAAAATAGAAGAACCGTCGGCTTAAACTGACGGTTCTTTTTCTTATGTTAGTAATTGTAGTAGGTAGGTCATTGTTCCGAATTCGAATAAAATGTAGATTCCTAATATGATAAAAATGGTTGGAAGAATCATTTTTTCATATTTTTCTATGAATTCAGAAATGCTATGAAGACTTCCAAATTTTTCTGCTAGGTAGCAAATGGCGACTGTCTCTAGCAAAATCAGGCCAGCAGTTAAGAGTGTTTCTAAGGTACTTAAAGTTGTAAAATAGGGGGTAAATATTCCTAAATTATCTACTCCAGATGCTAATGAAATAAAAATGATAGATAGTAGTCCGATTTTGCTATCAGGAATCTCTGTCTCTGCTTCGTTTTCAAAAAGGATTCTAGCACCTAGTAGAATAGGGCCGAAGCCGAGCAGCCCAAGAATCCAGTCAGCTAGAAAAATATTGGCAACTTGGCTAAGAATCGAACTTAAGAGAATGAGTATAAAGCTAGCAAGTAGTTGTCCAAAATAGATTGTGCGTTTTTCACCTGGTTTCTTTGCCCGTGAAAATAAAAGGAATAAAATTAAGAAATAATCGATACTTGTTGAAATACCAAGAATCAATGCATAAGTAATAATAGTCATGGTCCCTCCGTATAATATAGTAGTCATAGATGTTTATTTACAGAGGCACATCAATTTTGAAAGATAGAAGTAAAAATTGCGATTCATTTTAATTTCCTTTTTCACTACCCTCATCTTCATCTTTATAATCTTCATAAAAATCAACCTTGAGGCGAATAAAGGTTTCCATATCGTGTAGGAGTTGAAAGAGGGTGGCACGGGTTTCAAATTCTTCCCTTGTTTGTGGCAGAGGCCGCTCGCGGAAGGTGGCATGGAAGAGTTCGATGTCCAGGAGTAGTTCCTTGGCGGAGTTTTCTCGGCTTAGTTGCTGGGCTGCTCGCTCGAAGAGGTTGGACAGGATGACATTTTCTCTGCCTTCCAGTAAACATTTGTTAATATTTCCTGCCATGGTCCGCAGGATTTTATTTTGTGCGGCTCGCATTTCAAAGTAATGGACCTGGTAGTTGGTCTGCTGGAAGAGCTGGTTGTGGCGGTCTAGGTAGACGACTTTCAGGGCCTCTTCCAAGGTCTTATCTAGCTGCGTAATCAATGCTGCCTCGTTTCGTCCGTCGCCGTTGAGTAGAAAGGCTTCAAAGCGAAGGAGAATCTGCTTGAGCAGGTCTTCAACTTGGTCGTGGTAGGCCTCGATTTTCTTTTCTTGCGAGGGCATATAGAGGTTGAACAGGAGTGCCAGTCCTGCCCCAATCAGAAAAAGCGTCAGCTCATTTCCCAAAAATATCAGAGAAATATCCTGCTCCAGCATGAGGTGGGTGACGAGGACAGTCGAGGGGGCGATGCCGGCCTCCCAGTTGAAACGGTAGGCCAGAGGGACGTAGAGTGCCAGGTAGATGCCCAGAGTCCAGATGCCAAAGCCAAAGAGAGCGAAGGTCAGGACGGCGAAGGTCAGGGCCAGGAGGGTGGCGAAGAGACGGTTGCGAGCCATTTTGAAGCTGGATTTGCGGGTGTCGAGGACGCTGAGAATGGCGATGATGCCAGCCGCTGTTGCATAAGACAAGCCTAGTGCTGTCGCTAGGTAAATAGCTAGGACGGTGGCCAAGATGAGTTTGATAGTACGGAGGGAGAGGGACATGGGAACTCCTTTGGTCTTAATCTGTTTCTATTGTACCACAAAACCCTCCTAAAGCTAGGAGGGTTGAATTTATGCAAACAAAGCAATAATACCGACTACCAAATAGCAGACTAGTTTGTAGCTTTCGTTGATAAGGATAAGGTTGATAGGGCGTTGCTCAAAGACGTAGTTTTTCAATGAAGCAAGGACCGCAATCACGCCCATGCCACCAGCTGCGTGGAGTGGTGAAACACCAAGGGTCTTGATGAAGAAAATCGCCACAACAGCAGTCAAAACTTCAATCGCTAAGGAAATCATCATTTCCTTCTGGCCATTTTTCCCAGCCTGACGGTCTGCTTCTACCTTAGCCATGTCAATGCCTGAAGCCTTGATCCAAGCATCGCGGAAAATCAAACCATACCACAAACCACCGATGGCAAAGGCAATCAGCCCTGCCACAATTCCCAAAATAAGTGTCATACATTCTCCTTTTACTTGTACGGACAAGTTAATAAAGCTAAGCATACCACATCGTATGTCACATGTCAAAATTTCTTTTTCAAAAAATGCAAACAAAACCGTTGACAAAAAAAGTCTTTGGATATATACTGACAACCAAGGATTTTAAAAATCCTAAGAAAGAGGAAGAAAGCAGGAAAACAATATGACAAACGTAGTATTACTCGGCGGAAACGGCTATATCGGCCGCAATGTAACAGAAAAATGGCTCAAAAAAGACCCAAGTGCTGTCTTTTATGTCATCTCCCGCTCTGGCAAAAACCAGCTTGCCAACTCTCGTATTTATAATTTTGCGGCGGATGTGTCGGATTATAAGGCAGTGGCAGCTGTCCTACCTGACCAGGTTGACTACATCGTGGATTTTGTTGGCCGCCCAGAAAGCGACCCAGTTGCCTTTGAAGCTGTCAATGATAAGCCAGCTCAGGTCATGTTGCAGATTGCCAAGGACAAGCAAGTCAAGGCTATGGGCTTTATCGGCGGTCTTTTGGGACCAAAATCCTTCCTAGACGGCAAAAAACGCATCGCAGACCAACTCCGTGCCAGCGGCATTTGCACCGAAGTGGTTGAGCCAACCGTTGTCTATGGCAATGGCCGCAGCGATGCCCTCGCTAAACTCGTTCCCGTCTTCAAATTCTTTGGTCTTTTCATGAAAAATATGAAACCAGTCTTGGTGACCGAGGTGGCGGACGAGCTGGTTTCAAAAATGGTGAAATAAATGCCGGTCGAACGCATCCGTATCAGTCAGGAAATCGCGGCTCCCCTCGACCAAGTCTTTACCTGGTTTTACCAGTCTGAAAACTTTACGGCCTCACCCATTGTTTTTCGCTCCGCTTGGCTGGGAAAAAGCCGATGGACAAAAGGCTCCCAGCGTGATATTATCATGATAGCAGGTTGGTATCGAGAGGAAATCACGGCCGTCAACCCCAACCACTCGATTTCTTATAAGGTCAATCGCTCCCTTCCAGCTGTCCGTCAGGATTTCACGGAGATTGCTTTTGAAAAAATAGCAGAGCAGAAGACCAAGGTCACCTGGACCATTGAGATTGAGGTGCTCATACCAGTCGGGCAAAAGCTAGCCAACCGCCTAGCAGGGAAAATGGCTAAAACCCTCTATGCCACCATTCTAAGAGCAGGCAAGCGTGCCTTGGAGGATCAATGAAAATCAACAAAAGTGTCGAACAAGCAGTCTATGTACTGATTATCCTAGCCTTACAAGAAGACCACCGCCCTGTCAAAAGCCACGTGCTCAGTCAGGTCTTGCAGGTGTCGGATTCTTACCTGAAAAAAATCCTCATGAAACTCTCAAAAGCAGGTCTGGTTTCTGCCAATGCCAGCAAGGCAGGCGGTTACCAGCTGGGACGGTCCATTGAGGAGATTAGTCTGAAAGATGTCTTCTATGCCTTGCAGCTTCATGAAGATACTATTCAGTTCAAGCACCTCTCCCACAGCATCTTTGATGACCAAGCCCATGTCGAAGAGAGCGAGAACAAAATCCGCACCACCCTAGAAAACGGTCTAGCGGTCTTCTACGCCCAGCTGGACCAGCTCACCCTTTCCCAACTCCTCTACCAAGAAGCCTATGAAAATGGAGCGATTGATTGGGAGGGGCGAATTAAAGACTGAGAAGAGTTTGAGGACTCTTCTTTTCTTATCCTCTTAACCTATGCTATAATACTCTTATGGAACAAAATGATATCGTATATGGCGTACATGCTGTAGTGGAGAGTTTGGAGGCCAACACTGGCAACAAACTCTACATTCAGGATGATTTACGCGGAAAAAATGTAGAAAAAATCAAGGCACTGGCGGCAGAGAAGAAGGTGTCGATTTCTTGGACGCCCAAAAAGACCCTGTCCGACATGACAGACGGTGCCGTTCACCAAGGATTTGTCCTGCGGGTCTCTGAGTTCGCCTATGCGGACCTATCGGTGATTTTGGAAAAGGCAGAGCAGGAAGATAATCCTCTCATTCTCATCTTGGACGGTCTGACAGATCCCCACAACTTCGGCTCGATTTTACGGACCGCAGATGCCACTCAGGTAGCAGGCATCATCATTCCCAAGCACCGAGCAGTTGGCGTGACGCCCGTTGTGGCAAAGACCTCCACAGGTGCGGTAGCCCATGTCCCAATAGCCCGAGTGACCAATCTTAGTCAAACCCTTGATAAGCTCAAGGAGGCAGGTTTCTGGGTATTTGGTACCGATATGAACGGAACCCCAAGCCACAAGTGGAATACGGCTGGCAAACTAGCTCTTATTATCGGCAACGAAGGCAAGGGCATCTCCAGCAATATCAAAAAGCAGGTGGATGAGATGATTACCATTCCTATGAAGGGCCATGTCCAATCTCTCAATGCCAGCGTAGCCGCAGCTGTGCTGATGTATGAAGTATTTCGGAAGAAAATCTAAATGAAAGAAAAAGTTCTCATTGTAGATGGCTACAACATGATTGCCTTTTGGCAGGCTACCAAGCAAGATTTTAAAAAGGGAGACTTGGATGCAGCCAGAACGACCTTGCTTCGCACCTTGTCTCACTACGCAGCTTTTGAACAGATTGAGGTAATTTGTGTCTTTGATGCCCACCATGTGCCAGGTCTTCGCCAGCAGTATGACGAATTCAAGGTATCGGTCATTTTTACAGAGGAGGAAGAGACGGCAGATAGTTATATCGAACGACTCAGCGCCCAGCTCAATAGTGACCGTCGCAAGCAGGTTTCCGTCGCAACCAGCGACCTCAATGAACAATGGGTGGTCTTTTCACAAGGGGCCTTACGGGTTTCGGCGCGTGAGTTAGAGGAGAGAACCAGGGTCATCAAAAAGGACTTGGATAAGTTTGTGGACCAGGTAGAACTCTACACCCCACGACTCAATCCCTGGTCAGATGGGAATTTTCAAGCCTTAAAAGACATGATGGAGGAAATGAAAGAGTGACATTTACAATCGTAACCGATTCGACATCGGATTTGCCAATCAGCTGGGTCAAAGAAAATGATGTGACCGTGCTCGGTTTGACCATTAACTTAGATGGTGTGACCTATGAAACAGTCGGAGAAAATCGTTTGACTTCAGCAGATTTGCTGGAGAAAATGGCAACTGGTGGCCTGCCAACAACCAGTCAGGTCAATGTTGGTCAGTTTGAGGAAGTTTTTGAAGCGGCAGCCAAGGAAGGTCAAGATGTGCTCTACCTAGCTTTTTCGTCGGCTCTTTCAGGGACCTATCAGAGTGGGGCTATTGCCCGTGATATGGTTTTGGACAACTATCCACAAGCCCATATCGAGATTGTCGATACCAAGGCGGCTTCTATCGGTGAAGGCTACTTGGTCATGCAGGCGGCTCAAGCGCGTGCTGCTGGGAAGACCTTTGCAGAAACCAAGGCACTTATTGAGGAATTGGTGCCACGCTTGCGGACCTATCTCTTGGTCGATGACCTTAACCATCTGGTGCGTGGTGGTCGCTTGTCCAAGGCAGCTGCCCTCATTGGCGGTCTGGTCAATATCAAACCTCTTCTTGCGCTCAATGCGGAAGGAAAGTTAGAAGCGATTGCCAAAATCCGTGGTCGCAAAAAAGGAATCAAGGAAATGTTGAACCTGACCTTGGATAATTTGGACCATTCGACGGTTATGGTGGCCTATACAGGTGATATTGAGGCGGCTGAAGCGATGAAGGCAACCTTGTTGGAAGATAGCCGTGTCAACGAAGTTCTTTTGACTGAGTTGGGCCCAATCATTGCCACCCATACAGGATCAGGGGTGCTAGCTATCCTATCTATCAATAAAGAAGAGAGATAATCTCTTTTCTTTTTACAGAAACAGAAAGCGATTACAAACTAATTTCGATTTGGAGGTTCATATGAAACGCTTGTTGTCTTGTTATGCCAGTGACTTGCTGGGAGCGACCAAGGAGGAGCTCAAGCAGTCCATTTTATCCAGCGAAGGCCGGATTATCATGGGAGAAACGGTGGTGACAGCGGCTCCCTTGATTGCAGGGGTGACCAATGCGGAGATGATGGCTGCTTTTGGTTGTGACCTCTTGGTGCTCAACGAATTGGATGTCTTTCATCCGGAGATTGTTGGTTTTTACGACTGCGACAATCCTATCGCGGAAATCAAGCGGTTGACAGGTCGATTGGTCGGGATTAACTTGGAGCCTGTGGACAGTAGCCAGGAAGTCCAAGACCAGCAGGTCTTTCTCAAACCGGGTCGTCAGGTTAGTCCAGAAAGTTTGCGACAGGCCCAAGCCCTTGGCGTAGATTTTATCATGCTGACAGGCAATCCTGCTACGGGTGTGTCCATGGCTGCAATCCGCTCTGCTATTGGCCTTGCCAAAGAACACTTTGAGGGCCTCATCTTTGCGGGGAAAATGCACGGTGCAGGTCTGGGAGAGTCGGTCGTGGACAGCCAAGCCCTGCTGGATTTTGTGGACTTGGGGGCAGACGGTATCCTCATTCCCGCGGTCGGAACGGTGCCGGGCGTGCGGGAAGAAATAGTGGCACCGATTGTCAGTCTGGTCAAGGCGCGTGGTGGTCTGGTTATTTCGACCATTGGGACCAGTCAGGAGAGTGCGGACAGCCAGACGGTGCGGGAGTTTGGGCTCAGCAACAAGCGGGTGGGCTCGGATGTCCACCATATCGGAGACGGGGGCTACGGTCGTATGCCCGACCCTGAAAATATCTTGGCTCTGTCCTTGGCGATCAGAGGTAAACGGCATACTTATTTCAAAATGGGGCAATCAGTGAGGAGGTAAGGAATTGGCGGGATTTTCTCTACTTCCTGTTCAGGTTTTCTATTCTTGTTTTGGGCTGTAGAAAAAATAAAAAAAGTAAAGTAAAATGGCTTGACGAGAATGTCCATATTTGATAGAATGGAAGACGGTATTGTTTACCCCATTTGAAAGGCCCCGGAACCTTCCAAATACCCGCGGACCGGAACATCCGCCCAGTAAACAAAAACGATTCGTATAGGAGAAATCATGAACAAAACAACATTTAT
This sequence comes from Streptococcus suis, assembly GCF_046032115.1. Taxonomy (GTDB): domain Bacteria; phylum Bacillota; class Bacilli; order Lactobacillales; family Streptococcaceae; genus Streptococcus; species Streptococcus suis_AJ. Next base: position 58,811 of record NZ_JARQOZ010000007.1, read on the forward strand.
GGCTAAACCAGGCCAAGTTGAACGTAAATGGTATGTAGTAGACGCTACTGATGTACCTCTTGGACGCCTTTCAGCAGTAGTTGCTAGCGTTCTTCGCGGTAAAAACAAACCAACTTTCACACCTCACACTGATACTGGTGACTTCGTTATCGTTATCAACGCTGAAAAAGTGAAATTGACTGGTAAAAAAGCAACTGACAAAGTGTACTACACTCACTCATTGCACCCAGGTGGTTTGAAATCAATCACAGCGGGTGAATTGCGTTCTAAAAACGCTGTTCGTTTGATTGAAAAATCAGTTAAAGGTATGCTTCCACACAACACACTTGGTCGTGCACAAGGCATGAAATTGAAAGTGTTTGTAGGTGCTGAGCACACTCACGCTGCACAACAACCAGAAGTACTTGATATTTCAGGTCTTATCTAAGGGAAAGGACGTAATCTAAATGGCACAAGCACAATACACAGGTACTGGTCGTCGTAAAAACGCGGTTGCACGCGTACGTTTGGTCCCAGGTACTGGTAAAATCACAGTAAACAAAAAAGATGTAGAAGAGTACATCCCACACGCTGACCTTCGTTTGGTTATCAACCAACCATTCGCAGTAACTTCAACACAAGGTTCATACGACGTTTTCGTTAACGTGAACGGTGGTGGTTACGGTGGTCAATCAGGTGCGATCCGTCACGGTATCGCGCGTGCATTGCTTCAAGTAGACCCAGACTTCCGCGATTCATTGAAACGCGCTGGTCTTCTTACACGTGACGCTCGTATGGTTGAACGTAAGAAACCAGGTCTTAAGAAAGCACGTAAAGCTAGCCAGTTCTCTAAACGTTAAGAACTAGCTACAATACAGCATTTACAACACTTCATGGTTCACACCATGAAGTGTTTTTTGGTGCAAGTTTTAAAAAATTGCCACCAAAATTGCCACCAAATTCCCACCATTATTTTTTGAGGTTTCTATAGGTAATTTCTCCGACAGCCATCGGAACAACATTTGAAGTATTGACGTAAGTCTTCGTTGTAATAGTATCACTATGTGTTAGAGCTTCAGAAATAGCTTCGAGTGATGTTCCTGCTTGTCTAGCTAATGTTGCTCCTGTGTGGCGTAATTTGTGCGGTGTGGCGTGTTTCAGCTCCTTGTGACGGCGTTTGACTGACTTCATTTTGTTATTGAGATAATCAGCGTGTAATGGACTATTCACATTGCCTTTCATGTCGATATAAGTGAAGACATATTGTTCATCAGATTGGATAATACCAAATTTCGCTAGTTCGGCTTTCTGTTGCTTTTTCCAAGATTGTAGAAGGTCGATAAGTTCAGTTGGAATTCGAAATGTTGTTTTCTTATTCCCTTTAGTAGACTTAGGATTTTTGTATTTATCTAAGGCTTGAACTAATTGAATTTCCTGTTTCTTGATATTGATGTGTTTCCATTGCAATGCGTAGCTTTCGGATTTTCTATCTCCTAAGAAAAAGGTTGTATAGAATAATACGTAATCTTTGAATGAGAGTTTATTGTTTTCTAAATCCTCTTCAAAAGCTGTGAACCATGCTTGGAGTTCTTCTTGTGAGAGATATAAATCTTCATCGTTTTTCGCTTCTTGTAATTTGTTTTTCTTTGTAGACTTGATTCGCTTGATAGTTTTTGAAATCTTGTTGGACTCGATGTATTCTAACTCTTCTGCCCAATCAAAGATACTCTTGATTTAATAGTTCATAATCCAAATTCTAAATTGTACAGAAGATTCGAAAAGTTCCTGAGGAGAAAGTACCCAGATTTTGACAGATTAACTACTTATGCGCTTGCTAGAATCTATTTTTTAGATAATAAAAATGAACTTAATAAAAAATTGAACTGTTTTGTTGATAAATTGCTTTTAGAGGATAGACACTCTTACGAAGTCGCAGAAGCATATGCAGAGTGGGTTGATGACATTCTTACTGATTTTTAACAATAAAAAATGAGCAGTATCACACTGCTCGTTTATGTGTATTTGCTACTAATCATTTTCCCCGGCTTTTAGAATTGCATCGAAAATTAATAAATACTCTTTGCGTTTATTACTGCTTAGATTTGATAAGTTTGTCTGCAAGGAGTCAAGTAAGGGCTCTGTTGGTTTGTCGATTGCTTGATAGTCATTGAAGAAAGTTGTTGTTGAAATGTTGAAGGCGCTAATTAATTTTTCTAAGGTGTTAATCTTGATGTTTGAACGTTCTCCTCGTTCAATTTTTGCAATCGAAGACACATCGATATTGGCTGCTTCGGCTAATTGCTCTTGTGTCAGTTGAAATTCTTTTCTTAACTTTTGTACTTGTTTTGCAACGTATTGATCAAGGGTCATTTCCTGTCCTCCTATCCTCTAAGGATATATGTTTTTAAGGACAGTTAAAAGGTCTTAAAAGGACTATAAAAATAGACTCTAGAGGACAATATATGGTATAATAGCTTATAATAAAAATATAGGAGAACAATATGAACAAGAAGTTAATCGTTAGTAGCTTATTGGTGCCGTTAGTTGCATCAACTGGAGTGGTAGTGCAGGCAGAAGAAGTAGACACAACTAATGTTCCGGAAACAGTTGTGGAGAGTGCTGAGGTTACTGCGCAAAGCACAGAAACTGCATCAGCACCTACAAAAGAAGAAGTAGACCAAGCTAAGTCTGAGTTGGATGCTGCTAATACTGCGGTTGCAACTCAGGAAACAGTTGTCGAAAACAAAAAAAATGCGGTCAATACAGAAGCAGTTGCTGTAGCGACTGCTAAAGAAGAATTGGCATCAGCTCAGACAATTGCTGAAAATGCAACTGATGAAAATATCGCTACTGCATCACAAGCAGTTACCGAAGCAGAAACTAAAGTAGCAGAAACTGAGCAAGATGTCGTTGAAGCACAGGATGTTGTAAGTGAGCAAGAAGTGGCTGTTGCTACCCAGGAAGCGGTTGTTTCTTCTGCCCAAGAAAACGTTAATTCTAAACAAGCTGAAGTTACTTCAGCACAAACAGTTGTTGAATCTGCCCAAGCTAGTCTTGAGGGAACAGGTGCAAGCCAGGTGATTGCAGCTCAGGAAACCGCTCAAAACAATGTTACAACTGCTGAAACTGCGGTATCTACCGCCCAAGATGAATTAGCTTCTGCTCTTGAGGCGGATGCTGCACGTGCAATCTCTATCACTGAAAAAGAGAGAGCTGTAACATCTGCACAAGATGCAGCAACAACAGCGGCAACTGCATTGGAGACTGTACAATCAACTGCTACGAATACACAAGCGACCTTGGATTCAGCTACAAGTACATTGGCAACCGCAAAAGCTGATTATGATTCCATCAATACAATTTTTGTATCAGATGAATATGTAGCTGCATTAAAACAATATGATGAGAGTCTTTATGGTAGTGACGCTTACAAAGCCGCAGTTGCCAAATTAAAAGAAATTAACGAAGGTTTACGAGCAGCAAATACTTATAAATCAAATGCAAATGACAAGTTAATTGTGATTGAAGATGTAAACAATATGTCTGACGAGTTGCTAACAGAACTTTCTTTATTTGCATCTGACTTGGTAAATCAAGTTCGAGATAAATTTGGAACGGTTTCTACATCTGTAACTACAAGTAGCGTAAAAGCTTCTGATTTGGTTACTGATGGATACGTAGCAGATAACTATGGATGGGAAAGTATCGTAGAATTCGGCCACAATGACTCTGCACTTGATCAAGCAGGAAACTACTTTACTAAAGTGACAGTTGGAGAAAATTTAAACACTTGGAAAACCCTTCTAAGTAGAACAAACGTAGATAATGTAAAATCACTTATCTACCGTGCTATGGTTGAATTTCTATACAACGGCCGTGAGTGGTTACACGCAACATCTGTAACAGGTTTGGATCTTTCAAGTCGTGCTACTGCAACGTATCTTGGTGTAGATATTTCTTCAGTGGCAGGTGCAACCAGTGTCCACTTGAATGATATTGATACAACTGCCCTCTGGTCTGGCAACACCTTCAACACCACAGCTATCGCCAATCCAGAAGACAGCGCAGCTATCCGTAGCGCTTATGAACAGGCACAATCTGCTTACAATACTGCGTTGACAACCAATCAAGAAGCACAAAATGCTCTTACTGCTGCCAAAGATACAAATACAGCTGCTCAAACAGCCCTTGCAACTGCTAAAGCAGAACTTTCTAAAGTTCTCGCAACTGCGGAACAAGCGCCAGCTGCTCGTATTAAATTAGCGACTGCTCAAGCAACTCTCTCAACAGCGCAAGAAACCCTTCGACTTGCAAACGAAGCCGTGGCTAACTTGAACGCAAGTATTCAAGAAAAACAAGCAACATTGGTGGCTGCTAAAGCAGTTCTTGCAGAAAAAGAAGCGGCACTCACAACAGCAAAATCAGAGTTAGCAACAGAAGTAGCTACTTTGAATAATTTGAAAAATCAAGTTGCTTCATCAAAAGCTACGATTACAGCTCTTGAAAATGAATTAGTAACTGCAAAACAATTATTGGCAACAGCAAAAACTACTCTAGCTAATCTGCAAAATGCACCTGCCTTGTTGGTAGCAGCACAAAACAAGTATGATCAAGCTAATGCAAGCTTGACAAACAAGGTAGAAGTTCTTAATAAAGAATTGGCTCTCCTTGCAGATTTGAAAGCGACTCAAGCAATCAGCGAAGAAAACTACAATGCCCTTTTGAATGCTTACAATGCTTACCTTGAAGAAGTAGCTGCTAAAGAACTTAAAGAACGTTTGGACGCAGAATACAAGGCTATCGTTGATAATAATGGAACACCTGTTCCTGTTGTTGATGAAACTGGAAAAGTAGTGGGATATACAGATTCTAACAAGTCTGTCGCTCCTAAAGCACCTGCTATGACTACCCAAGCAAGCACAAAGGCTTTGACGACTCAGAACGCCTCTAAGCCAGCAACTAAGACGTTGCCGTCAACAGGTGATACATTCAGCCTAATGAGTTTAATCGGAGTTGGTTTGTTGGGTCTGGCACCAGTTGCTCGAAAACGGAAGTGATTGATTTCCAGTTGGCTTTAGACTAACTATGTGAAAATAAAAAAAGGTTAACATCTCGTAGTGTTAATCTTTTTTTGATTTTAAGCTATACTAATTATGCTCATTACTATATTTATGCTATTACAATTTAAAAATTCATATGCCTTTTGCTCCAATACAACAGGATGGAATAAAAAATGCTATAATAAGATATAAGAATATGTAGATCTTCTAGGAAGTTGGTTTATATTACTTTGATAGGCTGATATTTGCAAAGGAAGTATCCTCGACAGAAAGGAGTAGATGCTATGTTGGAAAAATTCAGGAATTATTAGCCCAATTTGGGCTTCATAAATGATATGGAATCATTTCTATGCACAGAAATAAATTTTATACACTTTTACAAAAATAATCAAATTTTATAATGGAGTGTAGTAGAATATATATTTTAAAGGATAGTGAATATGGTAAAGAAAAAAGTATTTGTTATTATGCCGTTTCAAAATGAATTTTTTGAAGTTTATGATATGCTTAAGTCAAAGTTTTCCGAAGATTTTGAGTTTACTAATGCAGGTGATGAGGGGAATCAGCAAAATATTTTAATGGATATCATTCAACCAATTTATGAGTCGGACATAGTAATTGCAGATTTAACAGGATTGAATCCGAATGTTATGTATGAGCTCGGTTTGGCTCATTCATTTAACAAGAAGACTATTGTGATAACAAAAGATGATTTGTCTCAGCTTCCTTTTGATTTAAAACAATATAGAGCTAAGGATTATGATACCCATTTTTTACGTTTTGAGGAGTTATTAAATTATTTGAAAACAAACTTATATGGTGCTATTTCAAATGAAGTTGGGTTTAGCAATCCTGTAAGAGATTTTCTTAGGTCAGAAAATATAAATAATGTTCCTTGGTTTGCAGAAAGAAATATTACCGAATTGTCTGAGGAGAGTGACAAGGGCTTCATTGATTTTTTGGCAGATATTGAAGAAACTACTGGCAAATTTACAGAGGTTATGACAGAGTTGACACAAGACATTGGTACTATGGGAGATGAAGTCTCAAAAACTGGAGCTGAGATTGAACGAGTCAACAAAAAAGGAGGATCAGGGACTGCATCCTTCGTTAGAAAAGAGACAAAAAAAGCAGCAACACATGTAAATAATTTTGGTAAAAAATTAGATAAACATATTAATGAACTTTCTATACTTTGGGATATAATCGAATCGAATTCTGCAGGTTTGTTGGATAATGAATTTGCTACCTCAGATAAGAATCTTGATGATTTAAAAGCATTTATTACCTCTTTTTCACCTCTGCAAGGGGCAATATCAGAAAGTAACGAATCCGTAAAAACTATGAAGCAAAGTCTAAAAAATAGCATCGGGTTAGAAAGAAGTCTAAACCAAGCTATCAGAGATGTCTGCTCAGGTCTAGATGCTTATCTAACACTTACTGAACGTTTTAATAATTCAATTGATATTTTATTGAAGAAAAGTAGATTTATCATCAAGTAACTTTGCAATTATTTGTCATAAAAATGTCCTTACATAAAAGCAAACAGCACTCTTGAAGTACAAACAGGAGTGCTGTTATTGTGATGTATTGAAGATGAAACTAACCAATACTAATAGTTAGTTCTTGATTGAGAGCGAAAGCGATTTTACTCATGGTTTCGATGCTGGTGTTGTTTCCTCGCTCAATACGTGCTATGGTTGACTGCGGAACATGTGAGAGTTCCGCTAGTTCACGTTGAGTAAGTCCAGCCTTATGGCGTGCATTATAGACAGCGAGAGCACTTTCTAAGATAGCTTTTTCACTCAGGTAGCCAGATTTGAAGTCGTCGCTTTTCAATTCTTCTTGCAGATAATCATCAAATTTAATGGTTGCCATTATTATTCTCCTCAAATTCTTTTTTCAATACTTTAGCGTGTTTGATTTCAGCAGTAGGTGTCTTTTGTGTTTTTTTGGTAAAACCATGTGTAATGATAAAACGATCATCGACGACATGGAAATAAAGAGCACGTTGAATGTTACTAGATACCTTAGAGCGAATTTCAAAGATTTCACTATCTAACTTCTTAACCCATTCCATGCGCTGAGCTATTAGCAACCCCTGTTCTTGAATCATGCTGATAGTAGCTAGGAGTTTTTGCTTGTCTTTTGTTGGTAAGGTTTGTAGAAATTCGATAAATTCTGTCCGCCCATTTGGGCGTGTGTAAAATTCAAATTTTGGATGTTTCATTATGTCTCCATGATAGCATATATTGTTCATTTGTGCAATTATCAATGGTGTGAACTTTTCGGTATAAATTAGCTCAATTCGTGTATTTTTGGGGTAAAATTCACACCATTCAAATGAAATTAGTTGAAATTGGATGAAATTTTGAGTTTTGAAAATCTGTGAAAACGTTGATTTTAAAGGATTTTGAAATTTATTCAAATAAAAATCTTTCAAACCAGGTCTTAAGAAAGCACGTAAAGCTTCACAATTCAGTAAACGTTAATATACCGCGATATATCAACGTTTCAAAGCACTCAAGAGTTTACCTCATGGGTGTTTTTTGTGGTTTCTACGGGAATGGATTCTATTTATTTTTAGCGGATGTGGTATTTATCATTAATGGCTGTCTAGATATATTCTATAATTGGACTGTTAGTAATTAAAATGATATATAGTCACTTAGTTTTAAAATAGCATTCCAAAGAATACTCAACCGATTGAAATCTCCTCAATAACTCAGCCACTTTTCTTTTCAATCCAGCCCAGAATCGTTCAATTGGGTTAAGTTCAGGGGAATAA
>NZ_JARQOZ010000008.1:0-65542 GCF_046032115.1 Streptococcus suis
TATTATTGGGAATCCCAGCTTAAATCATAGATACCGTAAGGGATTTTATTCTTTATTTAAAACTTTGCAACAGAACCCATTATACTCATCATGCTTTTCATCATAGTTATCTTCAAAACCATATTCAAATAAATCTGTCGCACGATTGCTTGGAATCATTGCTCCAACTAAGCGATAGTTAATGATTTGATTCAAGGCCACTTCTTTCCCATCAAGGCTGTTATTTTTATGAGACAAGTCAACCACCACATCCTTTTGTGGGTCTAGTTTGGGAACATTATTGACCACCGTTTCCGTGACATAAGCCAAGCCAAAATCAATTTGATAGGCTGTATTTTCATACTGACCACCTGTTTTGGTCAGCTCATTTTTAACCGTCATCGGAAGCGTGACAACCAATGTTTGACCAGTCTTCACATAGGTCTCATAAAATGTTTTGGGATCATCGCTACTAAGGACTTGAATGGCTCCTTTAGGCGTAAACTGACGTTTAGCCATGGCATCTTGGACGACTTCCGGAGCTTCTGACAAACTAGCGTAGGTGCTGACAGAGATACCAGATACACGATTGCCAGCCTTATCCAAAACTTGAATGCCATCAGGATTTAGGGTAAGGGCTTCTTCTGGGTAATCGTCTACCATGTAAAATCCCTTGGCAAGAACATCATCCGTCACGACCATGTCCTTGTATTGACTGTAATCCAAGACAATTTTGTAATAATTGACCGTATTCGGAAGAACAGTCTTTCCATCAATTGAAATACCTTCTTGGTTGGTATTAGACTTATGTGGAGTTACTTTAGGGACAAAATTGGTCACCGTGTTGGTTTCATAGGCTTGCCCAAAGTCCACCTGATAAGCCACGTTTTCATAAGACTTCCCTGAATTAAGCATGGTTTCCAAAACCGTCATCGGAGTGACAATGGTAATATTCTCCCCCTTGGTCACATAAGATTCAAAAAAGGCTTGTGGGTCCTCAGGCATGAAAACTTGAAAAGCTCCTTGAGGCTGAATTTTTTGTTTCGAAAGGGCTGCTTGTAGCGTTTTAGGAGCTTCTGATAATTGAGAATAAGCCTTCACCGTGATTCCTGAAACTGTTTTGCCATCAGATGTGATAAACTGAATAGCTGTTTCATCCGGCAATAAAGCTTCTTCTGGATAATCATCCACAAAGTAAAAACCTTGTGCAATCTGAGAGTTGTCTGCTTTAATCCCTCGGTATTGGTCCAAGTCCCATGAGAGAGTATAGTGATTTTGAGTTCCCACTAGCATGGGCTTCCCGTTGATATCCACTTTATCCTTGTTTAGGTTTTGTTTCTTGGGTTCTGGAGAAACAAGGGTGTTGGTCACTTCCTTGGTTTCATAGCCATTGCCGAAATCAACTTGGTATGCCTTGTTTGTATAGGTCTTTGTCTGACCGTAGAGACTATCTTTAACCGTCATTTTGGTCAAAAGAGCTAAAGAAGTTCCTGTTTGAACATACTGGTCATAAAAGGCTTGGTTGTCATTAGGCATAAAGACTTGAAAGGCACCTGTCGGTGTAATCTTAGCACGAGCTAATTTATCTTGAAGGTCTTTAGGGGCTTCATTTAGTGAAGCATAGTTTTTAACCGTAATTCCTGATACCTTCTGACCGTCAAGGGTTGTAACAGCCGTCCCATTTTCCACCACATCAAGCACTTCCTCTGGGTAATCGTCCACAAAGAAGAAGCCTCGTGCAATTGTCTCTTTAGCAGAACGATCTCCCTTATACTGGTCCAAATCCCAAGTCAAACGATAGTGGTTGGTTGTGCCAAGGGCTACGACCGTGTCATTAATGAGGACACCATCCGCATTTTCATTGTTTTTATCTGGTGTAATGAGCGTGGTTGTCTCCCCATCACCTGGTGTACGAACCGTTACAACATTTGAAGTGACTGTGTAAGCATTGGTTGTACCCTTGTTCAAAAGGAGTTTGTAACTATTGGAATAGGTTGCCCCATCATTTTGAACAGAACCATAGAGTTTTGGAGCGGTCAGTTGATAAACCTTGGTTAAATCTTTATTTACCTCCTGCAACAAGTTTTCCTTTGCGGTCAAGGTCACAAAATGCTTAGTCTCATCAAAGCTAAGGACATAGTTTCCATTCTCATTTTGTGTTGTTTCCTTATCAAACAGGTAACCTGCAGGTAAATAGTCCTCAAAAATGAGGCTAGTCGTTTGAGCACGATTGGGCGATAAGGCATCAACTGTTAAGGGATAAATCACCGTTGAATCTTTTGCGACAGTTTTCTCATGAAGATTAGCTTGGTCACTATTGACCACTTCTTTCATGATCTCTGGAGTTGTCGTCAAACGGTAAGCATGATAATGGACAGTCGGAACTTGTGGTGGCGTTGGAAGTTCTTTTGGAATAGGTTTGACAGGTAAGGTTACCTTGGTCAAAGTTAGACTAGGCTGAATCACTTCTTCCAAAGGCTTTGGCGTGAAGGTTACAGGCTTTTCTGGTGTAAATGTTTTAGGAGTAAAGACATCTGGTGTTACCGTAATAGGTTCAGGAACAGGCTCAAGTTCCACCGCTACATGAGGTTTGGGACTATAAGGTGTTACTGTACGTGCAACTGGTAGGGTATTTAAGGCAAACCAGTAAGACAATCCAACATTCTGTGGCATATCGCCTTGCCCAAAGGTAACTGTATAGGTGTTGCCTGATATGACCGTTGAGACAATAGCTCCTTTATAAGCATAACGACTTGATGTGGTATCCCATTCCTCAGGTAAATTCAAATCACTTGCACGGTTGGAACCCAACGAACGGGCCAGACCTTCATTAGTCACTTGAACGGTAGAACCATTAATCGGCACAAATTTCCCAGATGAATCTTTGACATATTCTAGACCAATGTCATTATGATTGAGGGAAGAATGTGTGAAGACTCCAGGCTTTTCTTTGGAGAAGGTAACCTGCGTTCCGTCTTCCAAGAAATACTTGGCAACTACACGAAATTCCATCTTGTCTGTTCGCCAATCACCATTTCCGTCATTTCGATAGGCAATAAAACCTTCGGTTGGATCATTTGGCACAACCAATTTCACGGCATCGGTTCCAGCTGGTGATACAAGGTTGGTAATATCGTAAGTCACACGACTAATCTTTTTACCATCAAATCGTGCATTTTGAAGATTTTGATAGTTAAAACTAAGGGTCTCACCTGTTTTGAAGCTATCATAGACAAAGAATCCTGTTGAATCCAATATTCTTGAGTAGCCACCCAGCATGGCATCGCCAGTTGAAATGATTTGATTAGGATTTCGGGTAATGGCCCCATGTTGTGCTTGGGGTTCACCGTTATTGAGATTGAGGGCTTGAGCAAGGGCTTCAGAAATATAACCTTCTGCACCTTTTGAAATCTCGGCCAAATCACGTTGATAGCGTTCCATTTCTTTGGTATTGTAGGCATCAATCACTTCATTTTCTTTTCTGGCTGCGGCTTCTTTTTCTTGATTACGTTTTGTGATAGCTTCAATCTCGGCTGCACGATCTGAAACTAATTGTTGTTTCTCCTGATTAGCTTGATCTACTGCGGCTTGACCTGCACGGTTTTCAGCATCAACAGCTGCTTGACCTGCCTGATTACGCCTTTCAATGGCTTCATTATCTGCCTTTGCCTTAGCAAGTCCAGCTTCATTTTCTTTTTGAATGGCCTGATTTTTCGCAACAATATCATCTGCCTTGGTTTTCTTTGTTAGATAATCCGCTACTGCTTGTTCGTTTGTTGTTTGAATGGTTTCAACAGTCTTGCCATAGTTTGTATAGTCAAGTACAGATGTCCCATTTCCTGATGAAACTACTTGTTCATTTACTATCACATCAGCATCTACATACCGAGTTTTTAGGTCATTGACTTTAGTATCAACCCAAGCATTTGTCTCTTTACCAGTTTGGTTGGCCTCTTCGTAGGCCTGTGACAGCTCCTTATTTTCCTGTTCAATGCGTGCTTTATTCGATTCGTATGTCGCTTTGTCAGCTTTGTAGGTTTCAGTAACTTCATTGATAGCCTCAACTTGGTTTTGGGCATCTGCTTCAGCTTTTGAAATTTGTTGGTTGGTCTCTGCCGCAGATCTTGTATTTCCTAAATCCATTGGACTATCTTCAACCGTAGAAACACCTTCAGCCTTTGCCCCTTCAACTGCTTGTGTTACCGTATCATGTGGTACGGTGACTGCAATTGCACCGTTAGATTGTCCAGTTGACCCTAAACTTTCAGTTTGTTCAGAAACAGGGGTTGGTTGTGTTTCAGGTAAATTCGTAGCTGGATTTTCCGCTCGTTGAATAGTGGTGTCAACTGATGATGTGACTTCATCAGCATGTGCAACCGTGCCTCCCCAAGCAACAACGGCAGTCACCATCGTTCCAAGGGCAACCGAACATAGAGTACGGTATTTTTTACTCTTACGAAAGACGTGTTTCTCGCCTTTTTCCTGATTGACAAGAAAGTGATGATTACATGTTTTGGTCATAAATAGTCCTTCTTTTCTTTTTTATGTAGCAACAAACTGTCACTCTTTCCTCATCATAAAAAAGAAGGCTTGATTTTGTTATCACAATAAGTTTAGGGAAAAGAAAATGTTGCTTTCGCACTACAAATATTGTAAAATTGTAGTGTAAAAGCAACATAGAAAGGAGTAAGCATGTCAAAAAAAGAGATTCTACTTGAATTTATAGAAAACCACAATGGTATTATCACCTATAAAGATTGTAAAGCTCTAAATATTCCAACAATATATTTGACAAGACTAGAAAAAGAAGGAATTCTATACCGCGTCGAAAAAGGAATTTTCCTAACCCAGAATGGAGACTACGACGAATACTACTTCTTTCAGTACCGATATCCGAAAGCTGTTTTCTCATATATCTCAGCGCTTTATCTGCAACAATTTACAGATGAAATTCCTCAATATTTTGACGTAACCATTCCTAGAGGCTACCGTTTTAATACTCCTCCAGCAAATCTGAACATTCATTCCGTTTCTAAGGAAAATAGCGAACTAGGAATTACTCTTGTAAATACCCCTATGGGAAACGAGGTAAGAGCGTATGATTTCGAACGTATTATCTGTGATTTTGTGATTCATCGAGAAAAAATAGATACTGAGCTTTTTGTCAAAACACTTCAACATTACGGAAACTATCCTAAAAAAAATCTTACAAAACTCTATGAATATGCGACAAAAATGAACACCTTGGCCAAGGTCAAACAAACTCTGGAGGTCCTAGTATGAATAAAGCTAAGCTAACAGCACTCTGTCATAAAATATCAAAGAATACTGGATTAACCTTTAATTCCGTGATGACCTATTACTTTCTAGAAGTGATTTTGAAAAAATTAAGTCAGAGTACCTATTCAAATCACTATATATTCAAAGGAGGATTCCTACTATCAAATGTTATTGGAGTTGAATCTCGTAGCACGGTGGATATTGATTTTTTGTTCCATCAAATAACACTCTCAGAAGATACTGTGAAGCAGCAACTCAAGGAAATTTTAGCAGATTCAGAAGAAGGTATTTCTTTTGTGATTCAATCCATCACAGCTATTAAAGAAAGTGATGACTATGGTGGCTATCGAGCAACAATTTTGTGCCAACTTGAGAATATTAAACAAGTTATCCATTTGGATATTGCGACAGGCGATGTTGTAACTCCTCAGCCGATTACATACGACTATAAAGCTATTTTTGATGAAGAAAATTTTCCAATCATTGCTTATACAATTGAAACAATCCTAGCTGAGAAACTTCAAACCATCTATTCACGTAACTTCTTGAACAGCAGAAGCAAAGATTTTTATGATGTTTATATACTTTCAAAACTGAAGCAAGAAGACATTGACTTCATTCAGTTGAAAAATGCCTGTCAGAGAACATTTTCATATCGCGAAACAGAACTCGATTTTGAAAAAATTATTGAACTACTCGAGAGGTTCAAATCTGACACTATTCAGAATAAACAATGGCAAAATTATTCGAAAAAATATAGCTATACAAAGGGGATTTCCCTTGCAGATGTTCTTGATGAGATGATTCGTCTCATAGCAGTTCTCATTTCTATAAATTCTGATTAATAGTGACCAAAAAATTAAAAAGGATATGCTAACATTTATACATTTTGTTAGCATATCCTTTTTTATTTCGTCGTATACGCAAAACTCAAGCTACTATCCACTCCAGATAATTTACGGAAGGTGTAGTTTGGATTGCCATTATAGTTGGTTTCGGAGATAAGGAATGAGCCATCTGGGTAGACTTTTTATAGCGATAGGTAAAACTTTGATACTATCTCCATCTTTTCCCCCGCTTCACACCGTGCGTGCGACTTTCACCGCACACGGCGTTCCATCAATAGTGTATTATCACGATTTTGCTTTATCGTGCTATATTAATATGATTAACATGATTATTCTAAGTTCAAATTTTCTTTCAATAATGGTGGATTTCCTACAAGTTCACGCAACTGATTTAATTTGGTCAGTCCTGTATTACTCAAATTCAAAAGCTGAAAGAGATTTTTGATAGCCTTCTCATTTGTTGCGTGAATCAGGCGATGACTATCTCGTCCAACAATGATAAGGTTCCTATAAGAGTCATCCTTTGTTTCTGACCAAGGTCTCTTATGGTGACAATGAATATCATCCATATCCAATTCCTGACCGGTTACAGCACATTTCCCTTTTTGAGCTACAAATAAAGAAATTCGATTATCGTTATATTCAACTGTTGCACGCTTATTTATAATTGGGTGTTCTCTCAGCCATTTTAATTTCCATGTTTCAACAGATTCCTGTTGTTTATGAATCAATTTTCTCCCCTCAGGAGTATACCTATTCAGATTCTTATTTCTTCCTTTTAATGTCCTTGTCTTGACATAGCTAATTGGAAGAATTGGATACCCCATTAAGTACCGAATATTTTGAGATTGAAGGTAAGGGAGAACCCCTTTATCTTTTCCCTTGTATTCTCCTATTTTTGTCAGACCTTTCGCCTGCAATCGATTTTTAAAAGAGAGGTAAAGCTGATAATGAATTTCTTCTAAATCCTTACTCACATGTGTTGCCATACTATAGTAGTTATGAATACCGATAACCATACTATTATACTTCTGTATTTCACGAATAATTGTTTCTTTAACACCTTTAATTTGTATCAATTTCATCTGTTGTTTCAGTTGATGTTTAATACGTTTCTTGGCTTTCGGTGCAATATGAGAAAAACAGACAAAACGATTATTCTTAGAAACCAGCTTTAAAGTAATCCCAAGGAATTCGCTGCTTTTCTTTCTCAGATTGGTAATTTGAGATTTTTCCTCCGAAACAGGAAGGTTAAGTCGCTCTTTTAACCACAATTTTACAGCCTTAAACGTTCGCTCTGCCTCATTCCTATTTCGACAAAAGATTTTAAAATCATCCGCATATCGAACAATATACATCTCTTTTAGTGTCGTTGAAGCTCGCAGCTTTCTATAAACATGTGACTTGTGTCTTGTTCCCTTGGAATTATATTGAGGAACTAATTCCTTACAATCTCTTTCTTCCCATTGTCGTCCTATCCACCAATCAAATTCATTAAGATTGATATTGGCAAGTAGCGGAGATAGGATACCTCCTTGTGGTGTGCCCTTAGTTGGATGGCTCACTTTTCCATTCGGAAGAACAATTGGTGCTTTTAACATTTTTCGAATAATCACTAGAAGTTGTTTGTCCCTGATGCCTAAGGTCCAGATTTGACGCATTAACTTAGTATGATTCACTTCATCAAAAAAGCCTTTAATATCAACGTCAACGACATAAGTCATATGACTTTTATTCATACGATACATACAGTCCATAATAGCGTTATCAGCTGACCGTAGAGGTCTAAATCCATAACTATGTTTGTAAAATTTAGCTTCACATATTGGCTCTAACACTTGTAAAATACACTGTTGAGCAATCCTATCCCACATTGAGGGAATGCCTAGTGGTCTTTTCTTTCCATTTGGTTTAAGAATCTCTACTCTTCTGACCTTTCTGGGTCTATAATGTTGAAATCTTCTTTGAACTTTAGAGATAAAGTCTTCTTGGGTCAAATTTTCTAAGTCTTTAATGGTAACACCATCTACACCCTTGGTTTGACTACCACCATTCCGCTTTATGGTACGATAAGCGAGTAGTATATTTTCGGGAGATGTGATAATGTTCATCAAATTCTTAAAGTTGAATCCATTTTGACTTTTGGAATATAAATCGTCAAATATTTCGGTCATGCCATAGTATTCTGCATACCTTAGTTTTTGACGTTTTAATAGTTTGTCATCATTTTTGGGTTTCGTCGTGGTCTATCACTCCTCTCTTTGGATTCGTGACCTTTTATGTCTTACAAGAATCCATGAAATGATAAAGTTCATAACAATACACTATTGACTAGTGGCTGTTCCTCCAGTATCATTACAACACTTTCAAAGGTCGTGCCACCACTCTCACTAGAGATTAAGGAAAGTTATGATTTCCTTTCCATTGCTTCGCTGGTTGTGCAACCTCCACATCTCTAGCTTTCGACGTTCCCTTATCTTTATCAATACTAAACTTAGGTGCCTAGCTATACCCCTTCAACTTTGATATGCCTGTAACATAACAAGGAATTTCATATCGTAGATTCTTACTCTTCCTCAAGTTGAAACAACTTACGTTGCTATACGCATTTCTACGTACTCGCCTTCGGAGCGTACATTCGCTGGTTCGTCAGTGCTCATGCACATTCTCACCCTATTTAGTTTTTAATGACTCCCGACCTATCAGATACATATCCCACCTCTGGAACACTTTCGATTCTTAAGTCCTTAAGAATGACGGTATCTTTCAGCCGACTTCACCGAGCTTCATACCTTTACCTTTGCATCAGATAAACGCATGTCGGAGTATTAGAGAAATCGTTTCAGGGCGTTACCCCTTCATTCCAATTTTCAAGATAAGAGTTCTCCATTCTCTTCAAATTTAACCTGATTATCAGGTTGATTTTTCAAGAACGTGTCTAACCTTTTCAGTTAGAAACGTCTCGCACCCACGAAGGCCACATGTCCGTATTCTGCTGGTGTGTCATGTCCTCCACCCGCAAATGAGAGTATGGCTCCTGGTTGCGGACTTGTTCCAGTTTCACCACCGAGACTTGCGGCTGTACGCACCCAATCTTGGCCATTGCCCATGGTACTGATAATTGAAATCTTCTCACCATTTTTACCTTTAAGTTTTAGACCCAGTTGGTTGATACGGGCTGCAACTCCCCAAGTACATTGGCCGTAGGCATACCCCATACCGTCACCACCTCCTGGAATAGAGTTTTCAAAGAGGTCTCCTCGTACAGCTTCAAGTGCTTTTGGATCACTTTGCGCTGTCCCACCGTTGGGTTGACTAAATCCTTTTTCAATTTGGTAATACCACTCACTTGCTCGTGTCTGTCGTTCAAGTAGCTTATCACCACTATTACCTTCCCAGTAAATGAGAAAGAGTTGGGCAAGACTAGCTGGACTTCCTGAATTTTTGAAGAAGTCCTTTAACCAGTTGGTGTAATAAGGACTATCCCCTTGCAACATGAAATCCAGTTGTAACCCTAAGTTATACCACTTTTGATGTTTTCCTTTTGCATATTCGAGCAATAAGGTATGTCTGCGTGAACCATCTGCGGTATCTGTCCATTGTCCTAAGCCTAAACCACGTTTAAGAATATTTGGGTAACGTCCATTGTATATTGTTGGACCATTAAGTGAAAGCCAACCCTCATCATCCCACGAACTGTCTGTCGCACCAATAGGTGGAGATAGATAGTCGCCCTCTGCACGCTTCGGATTAATGGAAGATTCTACCGACCAATTTCCTAAAATGGCTGCGATAGCTTGATTGGTCGCACCTTTGCTTTTGAGATAGTCATAAATCGCCTTGGCTCTCTCAAACTCATCGCCACCAAACTGACCAATAGTTGGAAGAATGGTGGTCTGAACCTGAATCACTTTTGGAAAGTAAAAAGCTGGATTGACATAGACCAACTTATTCGTGTCATCATCAACCTTTTGATAGCTGACTTTTAGACCCGTTCCATCCTTGGTCTGACCAATAATGTCTCCTGCCATGACTTGTTGATGTTCACTCACTCGACCTGAATGAATGCCAAACAAGGTTAGTTTAGTCTTATTGACTCCCTTACCAGATGTCAAAATAACGTTCTCCCCATCAAGAGATACCTTGCCATCCATCGGAGCCACAATGACTTGACCTTCTTTTGCTTCTAAGATGATATGGTGATGAAGCGTTGGTTTTTCATCAATGACCTCATAACCATATCGGTATAACATACTTAAACTATCTTCATCAGTCTGTCCCTGAAAGGGATTGTCCAATTCTTGAAGGGCTAAATAGTTGCCTTCTTCGGTCAACTCCTTTAGTTCTTCTTGGTCCTCATCTGACAGCTTGTAAGCAGGTTCTTTATACAAGTCAGACATGGATTTAATAGAGTCTCCACCATTTAAGTCCGTCCAGACTTGACTGAGAAATGCTTTGTAGGTCGCACCACCTGTTTCCATGACATCGTCAAGCTTGTAGTCTTGGTATTGATGATTCATGTAAACCATGACCTCATCAATCTTGGTGTAATAGGTAATCCCTTTTTCGTTAGTTCTCGTATGCTCCGCATCTTCCCACGTCATGTGGGTATAAGCCTTGGTCAATTCCATCTCATCTTGTTGAATGACACTGCTTCCTGAGACACTCATGAAAAAGCTCAACATCAAAAGGAGTATCAAGAGAAGGCCTGAGACAATCCAAGTCAAAGGATTTCCCGCAATTACAGAAAAGAAGGTCAGGCTTCCCTTAATGGCTTGAACAATCTCCTTAACTCCTGCTAGACTATGCTTTCTGGCATGCTTTAAAAAGGTCTGGTAGCGTCTTTGTGGTTTAAGAGGTTTCTGGCGTGTGAATCCTTTTCCCTTTTTGAAGTTCTGGAATCGTTCCTTTCCATGAGCCACTTTCGTCTTTGTAAAACGCACACCAGTCTGTCCGCTTTTCACCGCCACTTTACCTGCTTGATAGGTAAACCTGCCATAGCGTCTGGCTTTCAAACTAGTATCCTTTAAGGTTCTAAAACCTTCTAAATCATCATCCTGTGCCACCAAGTCAAGCGATTCAGATGCAGCTAAGCCCAATCCAACTTTGACTTTGGTAGAGTTTTTCTTAGACTTTTGGACTTTCTTGAGTTGTTTGACCTCACGTTTGGCAGAACTGACTTCTTTTTCTGCACTTAGTCGATCAAATGACTTTTCTTGGTGAAATTGAAAGCGAGACTTCAGGGAAGGATTTTCTTTTTTGAAAGTAAACTTAGGATTAACCGATTTTGACTTTTCACTTAGTTTCACTTCTGACAAATGTTTTCTTGTCATCCGCAAACGCTCTTGAGCTTGCGGAAGTCGATAGTTCTTGATTTCTTTTACCTTCAATAGTCTAGGAGACACATAGGTAATTTCCTTTAGGAACTTCTCTTCTGCTTCCTTTTGGCTACTGAGTAGATTTTCTTTTAACTCTGTTTTCTTTTCCTGAAAAAGAGAATTTTGAGCTGGTTTTCGAAATCGTCCTTTATTAGGAACAGTCTGTTTTAAGGCTCTAACTTCTTTCCGATAATGCATACGAGCTGATTTTAAGTTGCTTCGAAAGTTTTGCCTGGCTTGTTTGACTACCTTTTTATCCTCTTTCATCTCATGTCCTCATTTTTTCAGGGTCCGTACTCATGATGTCAAAGAGCTCAGTGTGTTGTGGAATCTTATTCTTGAATGGGACAACGGTGGAACCGGCCTTGATTAGTCCAGCCCCTTTTTCGGGATTGACCAAGTATTTCTCCAGTTCCTTGGAAAGTCCAAGCATATGCACCAATTCTTCGCGATCGCTCTTAGCCTGTTTTAATAGAATCATAAACTCGCTATTGGCAATAATACGTCTGCCATTGGCATCTAAAAGAAGAGTCTCTACATTTTGAGTAATACCTGTCGGTATCGCCCCATACTTACGGACACGACTCCAGAGTTTAAAAAAGAAATCAGAGGCGTATTTGTCCAATAAAAGAAGTTGCATCTCATCAAAGTATATCCAGGTCTTCTTGCCTAGTTTTTGGTTTTTTACCACCCGATTCCAAATTTGGTCAAAGATAACCATAAGGGCAATTTGTTTTAATTCATCGCCTAATTTTTTGACATTGTAAATAAGGAAATGACTGTCAGTTTTGATATTGGTCCGATGTGAAAATATATCTAGCGACCCTTCTACATAGAGTTCCATATCCAGTGCCAAGTCCTTAGCTTCCTGTTCAGGTTGTTGAGATAAGACAAAGACCCACTCGACCAATGATGGTGTGTCAAAATGCTTATAGGTGAGTCGTGTCACACGGTCAATCAAGGACTTCTCACGACCATCCATTTTGCGGTCCAAGAGCTTTCCAATCCAGGACAAGAGAAATTCGGACTTGACCTTGACTGGGTCCTCATCCATATTCTCATCGGATAGGTCTAAGACATTTAAAAAGGTAGTGGAATCTGGGGCAATATCAATACTCTCTCCACCAAAGGCTTGACCGATAATACTGTACTCATTTTCTGGGTCAACAATAATAATTTCGGTATCGCTATCTGCTTCCTTGAGCTTAGTAGAGATGATTTCATGTTTTGTCGCCATCCCTTTTCCAGCTCCAGAAGTCCCTAAAATCAAACCTGACGGAGTATTTAACTTGCCACGGTCAATACTGATGATATTACTTGAGATTTGATTGATGCCATAAAATTTCCCACCCTTGTCCTGAATATCTACGGAAGTCCAAGGGGCATTCACGGCAATGTTTGAAGTCAATAGAGACCGAGAAATACCTTCGAGATAGTTCTTCCCAAATGGCAAGAGACTATTAAAGGCAGCTTCTTGCATATAGGTCAAGTTATCGATAATCATATCATTTGACCCAGCCACTTGCTTGATAATATCAAGAGATTGTTTGAGTTGGTCTTCAGTATCCGCCAGCACGCCAATTAGAAATACGGTGTCAAACAGTTTATCTCCTGTTTGAGTCATGGTTTGAAGAAGAGTTTCTGCTTCATCGATATTGTTTTCAAGAACATGCCCGACCTTCTCCAAATAGATGCCTGTCCGAGCCATCTTTTGTTGTTCCCCAATCTTTTGTGATTCCATCAAGGTTTTCTTGGTTCGTAGCTTGGTCATGGTTTCAGACTTGGTAGAGCCTTTAGCATGTAGGCTAATCATCACTTCCAAATCTGACTGCATGAGGTCACGAATAAATTTATCCCCTAGCTCCATACCGTAATCACGAACATAGACAATCTGTAATAATCGATCGTCCAATTCAATATGATTCTTGTGTTTAAAGGAAAGGTAGGTTGGGGCCATAAAGTGTTTGGTGGATTGACCTGACAGGGTTAAATCCTTGTAAGAGAAAGGCAAATGATTTTCACCTCGTAACATATCCGCAAGGACATTCACTCGCTCCTCTCCACCAAGCAAACCAAGAGATACATCAATCTCTGAAAAGCCACTCTTGAAATATTCCCCAATTTGCGACAGAGAACGAAAAGCTAGTTTTGGACTCTGGTCGCTCTTGCCAAATGAAAGAAACTTGACGGCTGAAAAGTTGTTCTCACCCGCCTCTAAGTTGGCATCCATCATGCGATTCAATTCATCACGATAAGCATCAAACCCATCTTCCTGCAAGGGATAGAGAATACTCTTACGGAATTTTTCCAAATTGACCTTTTGATTGAAAATGGTCAGTTGGAAATTGGTCTGATCATCCAGTGAATTGATTAAATCGGAATATTTCTCAACAATAGCTCCTTTATCATCTAAGCCAACTGTTTGGTAATTGACATCTCCTAAGAGATAGGTTTGTGAAAAATAGCTTGGACTGACCTGCATAAGGCCATTCTGAAAAAGTCCTTGATAGGCTAACGTATTTATCGTAGAAGGGCTGATTTCCTGTTTCTGTGTTTTCATCTTTTGCTTTTTGTCATTAGAAGAGGTCTTTGGTTTCATTGAGTGTTTTAATTTTTTCACGTTGGTCTCCTTTTCTTCCAGTAAATGTACGATCTGGTACTGTTAGTTCATAATGAAAACGGTACTTAAGGTAGATTTCAAATGGTAAATCATTAGGGCGATAGACCCCAAATAACATGAGTGGAATGGTAAAGCTAAAAACAAAACCATAGACAAACCAATCCCCAAATTGCCAGTAAAATAGGTTCAAGCCCAATACTAAAATGGTTAGGGCGATGGCTGGAAATACCAAAATAACCTGTCTAGTTGTAAATCCCAGCCATGCCCTGTGTTGAACCTTTGAGATGTCCTTAAAGACACGTGTGTTCATAAATGTTCTCCAATCTAAGTAAGCTATAAAAAGAGGAGGCGAGATAATGACTCCCTTCCTCCTACATCCCCAAAATACTTCGGGCGGTTCGTTGACTGCCAACTAAGGCAATGATTAACAAGATAGCCTGTACCAAGCCACCAAACATAATGGCGAGTGATTCCATAACTCCAGCTCCATTTGATACGGCAATCTTTCCAGCCGATTCAAACAAGGGGACAAGAGATACAATTAGAAAAATCAAAATACCTTGAACGGCATAGACCATGATGTTTTTAAGGTAACCAATCCCAACACTTCTCCAGTCATCACTAAGGAAGGTCGGAATGGTAACAGGGGCAAAAGGAATCATCAGATAGAGTTAGATAAAGCGAATGGTAATCAAGATATTGACAACCATGATGCTAGCCATTCGTACCAACCAAATGAGAATCGCAAAAAAGCCAATAATCATTTTTCCTACAATTCCAGATCCCTTAATGCCTGAGATGGTATCGTAATTAGCACCACCATTCGTGACAAGACTTGCCACTTGTTCAATAACATAAGAGGCAATGGCAATAATGGCTTCCACAATAACCGTCGTATTGGTAATCACGACCGCGACCATGATGTAGCTGACAATCATAGGTGCCATAGCTTCAAAGGTCATTGCACCACCTGAGTTTGCGATTTTCTTGGCCATTTTTGAAAATTCGAGTACAAGAACTACCGCAAGAATAGCTACTCCCAAGGGCTGCATAATACCCTTGGTAATGGCTGTCATGTAAGACCAAACCGTCGGATTAAAGTCCGCTAGTGACTTAACCAAGTTGGCGGTTGATTCTAAATCCACTTGAAACCCTTCAAAAAGGCTGTCGCTAGATACTTTTTCAGAGGCTAGAAATACAAAAGGTGACGTAAAATTCATCATCATGTCATGTTCTGACCTCCTCTAAATGGTAATCTGTGTCACAAAAGCACCTGCGGCTCCCACCATGACACCACCAACAATTTCTAGAATGGCATTTCGGACGCCTGGCCCACCATCTTTAATGTTGGTTGAAAGGTTGATAATGCCCATGACTACAAGAAAGGCTCCTACTGCAATCAAGCCTTTTTGTAATAGAGACATGGCCTGGGAGAACATGGAGCTGGCGTCCACTCCGTAAACAAAGCCTGTTAGTTTTTGATTCATATTTTTCCTCATTTCTATTAATGTAGTGACGTTTCTGTGCTTAAATCCCTTATTTGATAGTCTGACAAGTCCAATTCTTCCTCTTTAGCCAAGGGATTGATGTGATAGTTCCACCAACGGTCATCGGTTTCCTTATCAGCGAGCAACTTCCAATGTTTGTGTTTGAGTGGGAAATATTTCTTGGTCCGAAAAACAGGAACTCCTGCAATGCGTACGAGACATTCATCTCGTTTCATATTTCCTACTTCATCTGCTGTCATCAAGTCACGGGCAATTTTCTGGTGAGAGGTAGAACTTGAGCCAGTCTGCCCAAAAGAATGACTGGTACTTCTGACATCAATGGTTTGTTTACCTAGAAGACCACTCATGAATTTGAAAGTTTCCTCGTCATTTCCACCCAAATAGAGGAGGCTATCACAGTTCCCCAGAATAGTTTTCCAAGCTTCTTTTTCCTTATAAAGTCCTTGGAGTTGGGCGATATTTTGCAAGATTGGTACTAGACTCATATTCCTAGAACGAACTGTTGAGGTTTGTTCGGCAAAGTCTGGGATTTCTCCAACATTCGCAAACTCATCCAGATAGCTTCGAACATGAATAGGCAGTTGCCCTTTAAAGTCCATATCTGCCTGTCTGGTCAAAGTAGAGAAAACCGTAGAGAAAAATAAAGCAGATAGGAAACGAAAGGTAGTATCGTTATCTGGAATAACAAGATAGACCATGGTCTTTTGAGTGCCCCACGTTTTCAAATCCATAGTGTCTCTTTGCGTCAAATCAATCACTGATTGGATATTAAAAAGGGCAAATTTAGCTGTTGTAACCGCAATTACCGAATCCAATGTCTTATCCTTATAATTTTGGAAATCCGCCCAGTTTCGCATGGTAAAGTTCTCGTGACCATATTTCTTAGCATAGTCTTCAAACAAGACTTCAAGAACACTTTTGTCCTGATTGTCTCCCTTTGATAAGAGTTTGATGAGTTTCCCAATCTCTGAAAAGGCTGGATAACGGCCACGCTTACGTCTTGCTTCCTGTTCTTGCTTGGAACTTCCTGGAGGATTGTAAAAATCCAGCAAATAGGAGGCAATCGCTCTCACCAATGTCATGGAAGCCTCGTCCCAAAAGGGATCACTGCGAGAACCATTTCCCTTGGTATTGTTAAAATAGACCGTTAACATGCGGTTCAAATCATTTTCTGTCTCAACATAACGAAAGGGATTAAAACCATCTGAATTGGTCATGTTAACCAGGTCTAAAACATTGACCTGATAACCGTTTTCCAAAAAGAGTTTACCTGTCTTCTCAGCCAAATGGTCTTTAGGATCCACGACAATATTGGAACAGTTAAGCTGGATAAGGTTGGGTTTCACAAAGCGAAAGGTCTTACCTGCCCCAGAACCCCCAATGACAATCAGGTTTTTATTTCGGTCAAACTGGGGCTTCTTCTTTTCCAACAAGGTCAGACGAACATCACGAGCCAAAATCGTGTCATTGAAAGGATACTTACTGTAAAAGAACCGCTTTTCCTTACTGGTTCCAAATCGTGCAGAACCATATTCTTCCCCTTCTCGATAGACTTTCTGTCCTGTTGAAATATACAGATAGACTAGCGTCATCGTTAGAACCCCAAGGATAAAGGCAAGAAAAGATTTTTGAGTAAAGGAAAATAGCCATAAAGGATTGAAAACCTGATTTAACCCCTCTCCTAAGAGGTAGGCAATACGTTCCATAGGTGGGGCATTGGTTAAACTATCATAGAGTAGGGTTAGACGATGGCAGAAATAGCCAAAGGCGAGACCCAAGAGGCCAAAGACAAATGCTTTTTGCCTAGAATACATTACAAGGTCACCTCCTTGGTCTTGACTGCCGAAGGTTCTGTCACTCTAATTTTCTCTTTGGCCAGTTCTATCTCTTGGTCCAAGGTTTTATCAAAGGTTAGACCTTCTAGCTTCTCTGGATTAGACACCAGTTTCTTCACGAGTTCGTCCAAGTGATGATCGAGCAAGGTCTTGTCCTTGGCATAAAAGTAGAGATAGTCTTTTTGCCAACTAATAGCAATCGGCAGTTTTTCTGACTCCATCAACTCCTTGAATTTCTCCACATCAATTGGCTTATCTAAAATGTCTTTACTAACATTAATCCCTTCAATGGCGTAAGGGCTTTGAAGGAGTTCTTCCAGTTTTTGAACCCCAATCTTATAAGCTGAATCTTGGGCTAAGGCTTGCCTAGCTGACCATTCTAAGAGCTTTAAGAGGGTTCTGACTGTCAATAAACTACTTCTTTCCACGTATTGCATCGCTTGACGTTCTTGTTGTTCAGATGACATGGTGACCTCCTCTTCTTTGAATCCCCTATCAAATATAAGGTGCTTCCATAATACGGAAGCACTCTTGATTTTGGTATCACAAGAAGGTCAAGACATAAACCAAACTATTCCAAAGTAAATGTAAGGTGATTGCCATTTTACAATCGTTTTTCAATCGAACAACAGCCAAGGTTCCCCCAAGACAGCTATACATGAGCCAACTCCCTAATTGAATGGGACCATGGGCTAAAGCAAAGAGAAAACTGGTCACTCCTATTTGTACAAAAGGGAATGTCAATTTTTCCCACAGCAGTTGCCTATAAACTACCTCTTCAAGAATACTTGCATTGACCAGAAACAATAAAAAGATAACATGTGGAGCTTGTTTTCCTACTTGTACCAAGACCGCTTGATTCCTAGTCTGAACTGGAAAAAGAAAACTGATAAAGACTGCAAAAGCAACCATACACGCAAAACCAAGAAGCAACCATCTTAGGCGATTTTGTATGGTCATATTTTTTGCTTGAACAGTTTTATGACGGGCAATCTCAAAGCAAGTCACACATAATAGGACCAATTGTAGCAAGATTAAGACCTCGATTGTCAGATACTCTTTCAGGTATAAACTCACCAGAAGACCGTTAAGCTGTATGGCTAGATAAAACACCACTATACTTATCATTATCACCTCTTGAATAAATCTTCATAATCTATATCTAAGACTAGAACGATTCGCTCAACCCATCTTGTCTGTGGCATTAGACGATTGGATTTGTAATGCCGTAATTTTTGATAGAGGCGATTAAACTCACTTGGATAAACATATTGACCATTGAATACTTTGCGAGCTAGTTCTGCCCAAGTGAGTTCTTTTTCTGCCAGAATGATTTCTAAATTCTCCCAAAATCGTTCATTCATCTTCACACCTACCCTGTCACTTGTTTCATCAAGCTGGCCTGAAACAGTTCTTCTTTTACCTGTCTGGGAAGAAAGGTGCGCACTTCATCTAACCCAATAGCTGGATAGACATGATTTTGGCAGACAATGAGAGGCAGACGAAGGTTTTGGTCTGGTTTTTGGAGAATAAGCTGAATCATCTCATTCAAACTTATCGAATATTGACGCTTAAAGCGAAGAAATCGTGGCGACAGCAACTCAAAACAATCAGTGGTTTTGGCAAAGAGTGACAGTAAGATTTCATGGTTTACATCACACGCTTTTGTACAACGATAAGCCACACCATAGGTCGTCAAAATGGTTAGTAAGTCTTGATTTGTATTGGCATTATTTCCTAGATATACCTCAAGCATAGGCTCCTCCTTATAGGGTTAGGCTATTTTCAACTGTTTGTTCAGGAGTTGAGAAATAGCGACTCATATCAATAAGCATCCGTCCTTCACTAAAGCACTTGACCGTCACCAAAGTCGTTAAAATGCCATCCTTTCCCCTAGCAGTATAATTTTCACCAAAGGCACGAAAGGCCAAGTGTTTGTCTTTCGTCAATAGTGTATCTACATCATTTTTAATATCCCTAGTTTCCAAAAAATCCGAAATCCGATGAAGATTGGATTCGTAGAATAGGGGATCATTCATCTCTTTGTGGTAATCATCTTCAAAAGTCACCTCAAAGTCACAATCAAAATTGGGGAGCGACAGTATCTTTTCCAATAACTGATTGGTTTCAACTTGGTGAATACGTTCCTCTAATTCAGTACACTCTAGGATACTTTTCTTATTTAGTAGGTTCATGTTTTTCTTCCTCTTCTATTCTTCTAAATTCTCTGGCAATGGCTTCAATAACCGTCACCGTTACACTATTGCCTGCCTGTTTGTATAGTTGGCTCTTACTGGAAACACTCTCTGCTCTTTCATAAGCCCAATCAGGAAAGCCTTGAAGTCTGAAACACTCTCTTGGTGTCAGTCGTCTAATTCTTAGGCGATAGAGTTTTCCGTCTAAGACAATGCCTGTGACTTCATACCACTTATCCTGTCGATATTCCAGAGCAGCGACCACCACTCCCATATTATCTGAAGTCGTCAGGGTATTGGATATTCCCTTTCCCACTCGTCCCCTACGTTTGGTTGAGTCTGGATAAGCCAGATTGACAGAGTCTCCAAGAGTTGCCTTTGCGTACCCTCTTTTTGTGGCTTCCTTGATTTTCAGAAATGGCAGCTCCTCCCTCAGCAAAATCTTTGGAACCTTATCTCCACCCTGCATGGTGGTCAAGGTCGGTGACAAGCCAGAAATGTCAAATACTCTTCCAGTCTGGTCAAAGCTAGTCGGCAGATTTCCTGCGACGACAACACCATGTCTGTCTTGACTGGTCAATGTAAACATAGAGTCTTGATTGTCCTTAAATCGACGACCATGTTGCCGTTTTTCAAGTCTATCTGGTGTTAAGACTGGAATGGCGATTTTAGCCCCCTCACCTTTACCTCTTGTTAGTGTAGGAGCAAGTCCACTCGTCAGATAGACTTCACCATTCAAACCACGTTTAGAGGGATTGATATTGCCTAGCCTTTCAAGATTAGCTGGGCTGTTTTCTCTTCTGAGAGGAAATATGAATCTGGAACGGTATCTTCTAGAATGTCCGATAATAAAGACCCGTTCTCTGTTTTGCGGGACTTGGAAGTCCTTACTGTTAAGCACCTGCCATTCGACATCATACCCCAATTCATCCAGCGTGGAGAGGATTGTGGCGAACGTCCGTCCCTTGTCGTGATTGAGTAGGCCTTTGACGTTTTCCAAAAATAGAAAACGTGGTTGGATTTGTTTGGCCGCTCGAGCAATTTCAAAAAAGAGAGTCCCTCGAGTATCTTCAAATCCCAATCGTCTGCCTGCGAGTGAAAATGCTTGGCAAGGAAATCCCCCGCAGATAACCTCCACTTGCCCTCTAAATTGTCTAAAGTCATGGTCTGTGACCTCTTTAATGTCATGGTATTCTATTTCTCCTTCTGTGTTAAACATGGCTTTGTAGGATGTTCTAGCGAATTTATCAATTTCACAAAAGCCCAAACACTCATGGCCCTGTGATTCCATTCCTATTCTAAAACCACCTATCCCAGCAAATAAATCTAAAAACTTCATTTTTCCTCTCTTTCCAAATAAAAAAGAGCCTTACGATTTGTAAAACTCTTGCCTATATATGATCATCCATTTCTGGTGCTCGGATGATTTCAACAATCAAAATGATGATCGAAATTAGATAGATTCCACCTAGTATCCACCAAATCATCTTAATCACCTCCCTTTACTTCTTGTCGTCTCAGTTGCTTGGTCCATTCTGACAGCACACCATTAAACACGTATTCAGCTATCACTTCCGCTGACCGAGCAAATCGCATATGTTCTAAAGCATACTGATAACGATCACTAAAATAGATCATGGCATAGTCACTAGCCGACTGAGATAGACCTGTCTGTCTTAGCTGGTCATGAACCAGACCCCAAATATAGTCTCTATCGTACTTGGTCACAGCATCTACTTTTGGAGTAAAGTTTTCTTCTTGTTTGTCATCTACTAGCTGCCTCTCCTCCTCGTCCTCAATAAGGAAATCACTCCCTTCAGTTTCACTATATTCAGTCTCACTTCCTTCAGTCTCACTAGGGGCTGAATTTAAGACCGGCCCCGTCTTTCTTTGAGACTCCCCTGGTGTTTTTTTAACACTAGCCCCGTTTGAATCTAAGACTGGGGTAGGTTCATGTTCTAATTCCCCCAAGTAAATTTTATTTGCCATTCGACCTTTTTCACTAGAGGACTGTTGGACTTCATCAATCAAGCCATATTCTCGTAAGGTTTTCTTGATAGAGAGTAATTTTGACTTTGAACAGCCTAAAAGTGCCATCAGATTTGAATTGGAATAAATCAAATAAATTGCCCCATCCTCATCAATCCAGCCTTTACTCAAAGACAACTCCAACCGATCTTTTAAAACCGCGTAGGCTACCTTAACCTCCAGCTTCATATCCTTATACCGTTCACTCTCAAACAAGACTTTTGGGAGTTTATAATAATGCTCTGATGTCTGATATTGATTAGCGGTAATTCGTTTCATGATTGTCCCTCCAAGACTAAAATTCCAACATTTCCAAATTCATCAAATCGGATTAAACCTAGTTGTTCCATTTCATCAATTAGCTGTGTTGCTTTCACAATATCAACTCCTAAAATAGTCACGAGATGACATATCACGATTTGGCGTGATGATTGTTCCTTCTTTTGCATAATTACCTCCAAAACGCAAAAAAGGGGTAGACAATTTAATGTCTACCTCCCGATAATTTATTAAAACAAAAATCCTGCCAAAGAAATTTTGGCAGGATTTTTGGCAAGAAACCAAATCAATTTATCAGTTTCTATCAATCGCTTATCGCTCTCAAAGACTGGTAAATAGGGATTCCGCAATCTAATTATGATGTGACTCTTATTTAAGAGTAACTGAAGCGCCTGCTTCTTCCAATTTAGCTTTGATTTCTTCAGCTTCTGCAGTTGCAACGCCTTCTTTAACCATAGCTGGTGCACCGTCAACAAGCTCTTTAGCTTCTTTAAGACCAAGACCAGTGATTTCACGTACAACTTTGATAACGCCAACTTTTTTGTCACCAGCAGATGTCAATTCAACGTCAAATGAATCTTTAGCTTCTTCAGCAGCACCACCAGCTGCAGCAACAGCTACAGGAGCAGCCGCAGTTACACCAAATTCTTCTTCGATAGCTTTAACAAGGTCGTTAAGCTCAAGGATAGTAGCTTCTTTAATTTCAGCAATAATGTTTTCAATGTTCAATGCCATTGTGATTTTCCTCCAATTTAGGTTTTTAAATAGTTTGTAGCACTAAGCAGCTACGCTCTGACGCATTAAGCTGCGTCTTTTTTTTCTGCAACAGCTTTGACAGCGTATGCAACGTTGCGAACTGGCGCTTGAAGTACAGAAAGCAACATAGAAAGCATGCCTTCGCGGTTTGGCAATGTAGCAAGTGCTTCGATTTCTTCTTTAGAAGAAACTTTACCTTCTACAGCTCCACCTTTGATTTCAAGAGCATCAGCAGTTTTCGCGAAATCGTAAATTGTTTTAGCTGGAGCAACTGCATCGTTTGAGAATGCAACTGCAGATGGACCTACAAACAATTCTGCAAGACCTTCAAGACCAGCTTGCTCAGCAGCACGACGCAAGATTGAGTTTTTGATAACTTTGTACTCAACTTCTGCACCACGCAAGTTACGACGAAGAACTGTATCTTGTTCTACTGTCAAACCACGAGCATCTACAACAACGATAGATGTTGCAGCTTTCATTTGCTCAGCAACGGCATTTACTAATTCCGCTTTTTTAGCGATAATAGCTTCACTCATTTTTTTACCTCCGTTTTTATTTTGGGCTAGGCACAAAAAAATCGCACCTAAACCTAGACACGAAAGTACAAATACGTTTATCTCAATAATCGTTTTGTGCCTCGGTAGGATGTTTATGAGTCTAGCTCCCCTACTGTCTTAGGTCAGTTTTTTCAAACCTCAATTATCATAACACAGTATTTTCTAGAATGCAAGACTTTTCTCTTACTTTTTGAAAATTTTTTACCAATTTTTTCTCAAGGATGAAAAACAACTGCCATTCCCTTGAGAATAGCAGTTTAATCTTATTTAATTTTGTCTTCTTCGTAGTCGCCATTTGGGCAGACAACTTGTTTGCCATCACCACGAACTTTCTTCTCAACGAGATAGTGGTCACATTTTGGACAGGAACGTCCGACGGGCTTGTCCCAAGATGTAAATTCACACTCTGGGTAGCGATCGCAACCATAGAATAGACGATTGCGTTTGCTCTTGCGTTCAATCACCTGACCTTTTTGGCAAACCGGACAAGTCACACCGATTTCCTTGGTGATTTGTTTGGTATTGCGGCAGTCTGGGAAGTTGCTACAAGCGTAGAATTTTCCAAAACGACCTAACTTGATGACCATTTCATGACCACAAACATCACAATCAAAACCAGCTGGCTCATCCTTAATTTGGATTTTCTCCATCTGGTCTTCAGCCTTAGATAGCTCAACCTTGAACGGTTGGTAGAAACCATCGATGACCTTCTGCCACTGCTCTTTCCCGATTTCTACATCATCCAATTTTTGCTCCATATCGGCTGTAAATTTGACATTGACAATATCTGGGAAGAATTCGACAATGAGTTTATTGACAATCTCACCCAACTCTGTCGGTTCAAATCGCTTAGCAGCAAGCTTAACATAGTACCGTTTTTGAATGGTTTCAATGGTTGGTGCATAGGTTGACGGACGACCAACACCGTTTTCTTCTAAGGTCTTGATTAAAGTTGCTTCTGAATAGCGAGCAGGCGGTTGAGTAAAATGCTGTTCAGGATTTGTTGTTGTTCTAACAACTGTATCTCCTTGCTCCATGTCCGGCAACATCTTATTCTTATCAGAATCATTATAGACTGCCATGTAACCATCGAATTTTACTTGACTACCGTTGGCAGAGAAAATGACACCATTTTGCCCTAGGCGAACACTCATGGTATCAAAGACTGCCGCTGCCATCTGGCTAGCTACAAATCGGTTCCAAATCAAGGTATAAAGACGAAGTTGGTCCTTATCCAAATACTTGGCAATAGACTCTGGTGTCAAATGAACATTTGACGGACGAATGGCCTCGTGGGCATCCTGGGCTCCTGTCGCATTCTTGACCTTGCTACCATGTTTTGAATAGGTTTCGCCAAAACGCTCTGTGATAAATTCTGCTGCCTGAGCTTGAGCAACAGGGCTAATACGGGTTGAATCTGTACGCATATAGGTAATCAAACCTTGAGTACCGCCTGTTCCAAGACTAACTCCTTCATAGAGCTGTTGGGCAACCATCATGGTTTTACGGGTACGGAAGTTGATTTTATTGGCCGCATCCATCTGCATGGTCGAGGTTGTATATGGAAGTGGTGCATTACGTTTGCGTTCCTTCCGTTCTACCTGCTCTACCAAGAAATCGTCTCCATTTAGTCGTGCCAAAATTTCCTTGACTTGCTCATTGTTTTCAACCTTGACTTTTTTACCATCTAAGCCATAAAAGCTAGCTTGGAATTTCTTGCTTCCTTTTTTAAAAGTCGCATCAATTGTCCAGTATTCTTCTGGTTTGAAATTGTTAATTTCATTTTCACGGTCAATAATCAACTTGAGGGCGACAGATTGTACTCGCCCTGCCGACAAGCCTTTTTTGACTTTTTTCCATAGAATTGGCGAAATGGAATACCCTACAATACGGTCCAAGACACGGCGAGCTTGTTGGGCATCAACCAAATCATGATTGATAGCACGTGGTTCCTTAAAGGCATTTTTTACAGCATCTTTGGTGATTTCGTTGAAAACAACACGATTTTTGTCATTTTCATCTAGTCCCAAAATATGTGCCAAATGCCATGAAATTGCTTCACCTTCGCGGTCCGGGTCACTCGCCAGAAAGACTTGTTTGGCATTTTTAGCCTCTTTCTTCAAGGAATTGATAAGCGGTCCTTTGCCTCGAATGTTGATGTATTCTGGTGCGTAGTTGTTGTCAAAGTCAATGGACATGCTTGATTTTTTCAAATCACGAATGTGACCTACTGAAGCAACAACCTTATAATTTTTACCAAGATACTTCTCAATCGTTTTGGCCTTGGCAGGCGATTCCACTATAACAAGATTCTTCTTGGTTGCTGTTTTTTTCTTAGTAACTGATTTCGTAGCCATTCTTATACCTTACAATTATTTTTAACCTCACAAAGAATATACTATTTTTTAATCAGTGTCAAGATTTTTATTTTCCTATAGGAAAACTTATTTTAAAATTGATAGTCCGAAATGATGTCCAAACCCGATGTGATGCACTTTGCACCTTCTTGAATCAAATGATGACAGCCATCTGATTTTCCATCTAAAATAGAACCTGGAATAGCATAAACTTCTCTTCCTTCTTCCAAGGCACGTTCGCAGGTAATCAAGCTACCAGACCGCATTTTTGCCTCGCAAACCACCAAACCTTCTACCAAACCAGCGATAATCCGATTCCGTTCTGGGAAATGGTATTTGAGTGGCTGGGCACCCGGTTCATACTCTGTCAGTACCAGATGGTGTTTGCCAATGTAGGTCTGCAAGTCCTTGTTTTCTTTGGGATAGACCTTATCCAAACCTGATCCAATTACAGCAATGGTTCGGCCTCCATTTTTTAGACTTGCAATATGAGCTGCAGTGTCGATTCCTCTCGCTAAACCGCTAACGATGACAAAGCGATTGTTGAGTTCCTTGATAATCTTCTGCACAGACTGAACGCCATTTTTACTGGCATTTCGGGTACCAACAACTGCCAGCTTTGATTTTTCCAGCAATTCTAAATCCCCTTGATAAAACAAAAGTACAGGCGGATTGTAAATCTGTTTGAGTGCCAAAGGATAGATGTCATCCAAGATTGAAAAGGAAGGATACTTGTTAAATTCCTCGCGACAGGCTTTTGTATCTAGATTCTTATAATTTTCCATAAATAGCACTGGATTTTTGCATTCAGACACTACAGCAACATTGCGTAAAGTCAATTTTTTACCATGTTTTTCTTGATAGGCCAAAACTTTATTCACATTAAGATTGGTCAAGCCTGCTTTTTTCCATTTAAACAATTCAAAATTATTCATTTTCTTCACCTCACTATTATTATTCGCAAAGGAAAGAAAAAATGGGAGTGGGAAAGAACTCGACCCCAAAAAGAGTTCGTCTTCCCACCCCCGCACAGTTGATTAGGTCAGATTTGGAGTGTGAGACACGAACAAATCTGCCAATCAACCACTGCGCTGAGATGTTGACAAGAACTCTGAGAAGTGACGCTGTCCCCTTAATTTTTGAGGTATTTCTTTTATCACACGCGCAGGATTACCCGCTAAAACAACATTATCACCAAAAGATTTGGTCACAACTGCTCCTGCTCCAACAACCACATTATCGCCCAAGGTCACACCTGGTAAGATAATGGCACCGCCACCAGCCCAGAAGTTATCTCCAATGGTAATTGGAGCCCCGTACTCCAAACCAGAATTACGTTCTTCAGGGTCCAAGGGATGCAAGGGTGTCAACAATTGCACATTGGGACCGAGCATGGCATTTTTCCCAATTCGTATCGGACAGACATCAAGCATAGTACAGTTAAAATTAGCATAGAAATCCTCTCCGACATGAATGTTACTTCCGTAATCGCAGTAGAAATTTGGCTCCATGTAAATCCGCTCACCTGTAGCTCCAAACCAATTTTTCAATTGCTCCGAACGGGCTTGACCATCTAATTCTTCGTTAAATTTTTTCATCTGTTGGCGGGCAAAGGTTCGCATCTCTCTCAATTCAGCATCTGCCGCCATATAACATTGCCCTGCTATCATCTTTTCTCTTTCTGTAGGCATACATTTGCTCCTTTTTTTATTCTTACTACTTATCATAGGATTTCTCATTCTAAAAGTCAATCCTTCTTGACAAATCCAGTCAAGATTTGATATTGTTCTTTTACATTCAATAAAAAGAGGGAATTATGCTAGAAAATCAAGAACAAACACTAATCATGTCTGCTGCAGAATTGCTCGACTTGATGCAAACCGAATCTGTCCAATTGCTAGACGTTCGTGACCCAGAAGAATATTCAGCTGGTCATATTGATGGTGCTATTAATTGTCCTATGGATAAGATTGACACATTTGATGGACCAGTCGACCAACACTATCTCCTCATCTGTAAGAGCGGAAAACGTAGCAAGCTGGCCAAAGAAATCCTGTCATCTAAAGGATTTAAGGCAAATGATATTGCAGGTGGCATGGATGCTTGGGACGGTTCGACTGTGAAATAAGGGTATTTCGGAAAGGAAGTACTCTTTTTCTTTACTTTATTTTTTTAAAATTATATAATCTAGTTATCAATACTAGATAAAAGGAGGTGGATAATAATGAAACAGACTATCCCCTACTGGCATGAATTACCTGATTTAGATTTATATTTGGACCAAGTTCTGCTGTATGTTAATCAAGTAGTCCATTCTCAGGAAAACCTTGAACAGAAAAGTTTATACTCAATGAAAATCAACAGTAGCCTAGGAAACGAAGCTGATGATAGAACTGGGGTTCATCAAGGCAAGTTGACAAGGGATAATGTTGATGTTCGAAGAGTATTGACTGCTGCCATGATCAATAACTATGTCAAACACAAACAGCTTGAAAAACCAATAAAGAAAAAATATCAGAAGCAGCAAGTGGCTCGCCTGATTGCCTTGACTATCCTAAAAAATGCTTTTTCCATTCAGGAAATCAGTCAGACCTTACATCTTCTTCTCTTGTCAAGTAATTCAGAAACCTTATACGATCATTTTGTTGACTGCATGCGAAATGAGGAAAGCGACGAAACGCCTGACATCATTCGTTCTGCCTGCCAGTCTGTCAAACTTTATTACAAAACCCGTCAACTCACTATGGAGTTAGAAAGGAGTCACTATGAATCCTAGTTTGAAATTAAGTCTGAAATTGTCTTTTAGCGAAGAAGTCGCAAATAGTGTCACCCATGCAGTCGGTGCCTTGCTTATGTTAGTCTTGCTCCCCATTACTGCTATCCATTCCTTTCAAGATTATAACGTGACTGCTGTGGTCGGCATGTCCATCTTTGTCATCAGCCTATTTCTCATGTTCCTATCCTCCTCCATCTACCACTCCATGCCTTATGCTTCTACTCACAAATACATCCTAAGGATTATCGACCACAGCATGATTTACATTGCTATCGCTGGAAGTTACACACCTGTAGCACTTTCCTTGGTCGGTGGCTGGTTGGGATATCTAATTGTTGGTTTGCAATGGGGATTGACCATTTTCGGTATTCTCTACAAAATATTTGCTAAAAAAATCAATGAAAAATTCAGCCTTTTCCTCTATCTCTTTATGGGATGGTTGGTTGTCTTTATCTTGCCAGCTATTCTGCAAAAGACTGGACTTGTTTTCGGAATTTTGATGCTAGCTGGTGGTTTATCTTATACTATTGGAGCCCTCTTCTACGCCAAGAAAAAGCCTTACTTCCACATGATTTGGCATCTCTTTATCCTACTGGCTTCAGCACTTCAGTATATCGCCATTGTCTACTTTATGTTGTGACCTATGTTACGAGTTCACAGATTATTGATACTTGGCTACTTTTGAAATTTCTTGAGCAGGTGATTCATACTCATTTAAAATCAAAAATAGCTATCTACCAATAAAAGTAGATGTAGATGGTTTCGATTTTGAATTTTTTCAAAAGAAAACAACATGCTTAAAATTAATGATTCGTAACTCGAACATAAATAGAACAGTTTTGCGTATTATAAATAATTTACGCTTGCTATTTTTGAACTTAACTGAGTATCAGTATAAACAAAAAATAAAACGCATAAAACCATCGTTATAAGTGAAACGTATAGTTTTATGCGTTTTTCTACTGCTATTAGAATACCTTAGTATACAAACTGAATTCGATTCATCATAATACTAACTATTCAAAAATAATATACACTACTTTTTTTACGTCATCCAATTGTATCCAACTTGTATTTGGATTGGTATAAAACGATATAGATTGTTGACTGATTTCTTGATTCTCTTCTATTGTTGAAGGAATATAGTTCACACCTTCTAACTTTAAAAAGTTATCACTTCGTCCTTGACTTGGTAAAGGATCCCACCAAAAGAAACTCTTACCAACTGGTTCTCCAGCAATAATAAATGGAATTCGATTTCCTTGATACTTACCAATAAATTGCACACGATAGTCAGAGTTTGGAATTGCTTTCTTAATTGTTTGAGCCAAGTTGCGATCGTCTTGATACTGACGGTAATTCTGATATACCAAAAAGACTGTAATCATTGTGAAAGTAATCAAGGATAATTCTATGAAATGTTTTAGCTTTTTCTTTTTATCATAATAAACTGACGAAAAGATAATACCTACTACAAATGGAAACGTAGGAAATAAAGCACGGTATTGCAAATTTCCTACAGCAGCTAAAGTTAAGAAAGGTGAACAATAAAATGCAGATTTAAGAAAAAAACTGCTCATATCTATCTTTTTCGAAAATAATTCAAATAAAAAATAAATAGTAACAAAAACTATGATAACAATCGCCAATAGAGATACTTTACTTAAAAACAAAATATGAAGGTAATCACTATTTCCATTTTGTTGATTGAATAGGTTGTTAAGTAACCAATACACCCCCAAACTAAGACAAGGTGCTAAAAAGAGTTTCAATATAACTAACCGTGGTTTCAATGTATCCTTATTTTGTAGTAAAAAATAAGAAGTGCTAGCGATTATAAAGTCCAGAAAAGATTGGTAAACACTAATGGCGAATCCAAATATTAAAATCGGAATCAACCAAGTATACCAGTTGGTTGATGTTGAAAAATAATAAGCAGATAAAACTACCAATAAACAGGTAAAAACCACTTCTGCATTTTGTAATTGAAAATAAATCTGAAAATAAGTAATCGGCAAGGATAAGAAAGTTAGAGAAAATACAATAAGATGAACTTTTAATTTTTTACTTACAAAGTACAAAAAGAAACCCAGCCCTATTATCATTATTAGGTTATTTAAAATTGGAGAATATCCTGTTGGAAAAAAGAGTTTTTTCAAACCAACTAGACCAATCCGTCCTATTGTTTCCCAAGAAAATAACAAATAGTCATAATGAAGAATGGCATTTTCTGTATCAATCCCAACAGTTGGAAAGATAATAAAGTGCCCCAAAAATAATATTGGAAGGAGATAGGCCCAAATCAAGTCTTTAAATCGTATAAAAAATCTCATTTTTCCTCCTAAAGCATTAAACTGATAATCATTCCAATCAGATAAAGGACTGACACGATGCTCAAAAATACCAAATGCGCCTTTCGACTCATGACCACATAGCCAACAAATTCCCGAATGAAGGCATTAAGGCTAAAGTAAAATTTTGTCTTTGCTCCGTAGCCGATACACTTGATTTTCAGTTGTCGTGCCAATAGCAGAGCTCTGAAAACGTGATAGTAATTGGTGACAAGAGCAAATCGACTGCCAGGTTTCATCAGGGCATAGGAAAATTTCAAGTTTTCCTCGGTATTGGTTGATTGGTTTTCTATCACAATATCTTCCGCAGGAATCCCCTGTTCCAAGGCATAGTTAGCCATAGCCTGTCCCTCTGCCATGAGTTCATCAGGACCCTGTCCACCTGACATGATGAGCTTGCTACCAGAATGTTTCTTGTAGATCGCTATGCCTTTTTCAATCCGCGAAGCCAAAAGCGGCGTTACCTTGTCACCAATTAAGCCCGTACCTAAGACCACCACATAATCAAGCTTGCCTGGGAAGAGATTGACCAAATTGACAAAGCTAGACGTGGTATAGAGCATGCTGATGATAATAGCATATGACACCAAAAAACTAACGTAGAGGAACAGCATGATGAAAAAGCTGATGCCTGAAAGGGATTGAACCACAAAGGGAGCGATGAAGAGATAGTAAGTCAGGGCAACCGCCAGTCCCATGGATAGGAAATTATGGAAGCGAACCCCTTCTCTCTTCAAAATCTGAAAGCCATTCAGATAAAGTGTGAAAAGCAAGACAAATGGACCACTTAACAAGGCTAAAAAGAGCACCATAGCCATGTTTATGGCCAGCAAACGTAAGATTTCATTGTTTTCGAGAATGCCTGTTGAGATAATCCATGCCAAAGCCCAGACGAG
The DNA here is from genome assembly GCF_046032115.1 of Streptococcus suis. GTDB lineage: Bacteria > Bacillota > Bacilli > Lactobacillales > Streptococcaceae > Streptococcus > Streptococcus suis_AJ. The sequence goes on from NZ_JARQOZ010000008.1 coordinate 31,647, forward strand.
GATATTCAAGGCAAACAGTGAGATAAAAATCGACCGCCGCTCCCAGAAATAGACGAGAGCAAACAGACCGATAGCTGCTAAAAATAGCCAGAAAAAGACTGTCACGACGTATGTCCTCCTGTTACCATAGACTTAATGGGCTCAAAGGATTTGCGGTGAATGGGCGTGATGCCTAGCTGGTTCAAGCCTTCCAAGTGCTCTGACGTTCCATAGCCTGCATTTTTGGCGAAGCCGTAGCCTGAGAACTCCTTGTCATAATCCGCCATCATCTTGTCCCGCGTCACCTTGGCCACGATAGAGGCTGCTGCGATAGACAGGCTATTGGCATCTCCTTTGATGATAGAGGTTTGCGGAATTTTCGTGTCCAACTTCATAGCATCTATTAAGAGGTGTTCAGGCTCTTGGCTCAGTTTGCCCAAAGCTTCCAGCATAGCCAACTTGGTCGCCTCGTAGATGTTAACCTGGTCGATGACAGCTGCATCTTTGACACCTACACCGACTGCCAGAGCTCGCTCCATGACTTCTTGGTAGATTGACTCGTGCTTGGACTTGGGGATTTTCTTGGAGTCGTTGAGGTAGCGGATTTTGCACCCTTTGGGCAAGATAACCGCAGCTGCCACCACAGGACCTGCTAGAGGCCCCCGGCCGACTTCGTCGATACCAGCGATTAACTCCACCCCATTTTCATAAAGGGCTTTTTCGTAGCATAGCATAGCTTCTAAGCGAGCGTCTTCTGCTACTTCTTTTTCCAGCTCCTTAAGGCGTTTCTTGATAGCAGCCTGGACCCCAGCTCGATCATCCTGAGATAGTTCCGACCAGACAGAACTGTCTAGACTGTCCACCTGAGCCAGCAGAGCAGTCACTTCCTTAATCGTTGCCATCTAAGTCACTCACCCTGTCTAATGTATAGGTGCCCAAACGCCCGTCTCGAACATCCTTGACAAAGAGGTTGTAAAAACGGTCATAGTCATCACGGAAGCCTAATTTCTTGGTCCAGTCCATGATGAGTTCAGGCGTTTCTTGCTCCAAATCCATGCCATTGAACCGCTCTTGTAAGCGTTCTGGGTAGTTGGTCTTGAAATAATCCAAACCAAAAATAGTCACTTCATCCATAGGCAAGAGTTGGTCCTTGATTGCTCCAGTCAGAGCCAACTTAAGGCCGACCTCTTGGTCCTCAAACTTCGGCCAGAGAATCCCTGGTGTATCAAGAATTTCAAGGTTCTTGTTAGACTTGAGCCATTGTTGCCCCTTGGTCACACCTGGTTTGTTGCCGACAACGGCGATTTTCTTACCAGCCAGACGATTCATAAGGGTGGATTTTCCAGCGTTTGGAATACCGATAATCATGGTTCGCAAGGTCTCCTTTTGAATCCCTCTTTCGCGGAGGCGTTCAATCTTGTCTTTCATCAGACTCTTGGCTGCGTCGGTCACCTTTTTCACCGTCGCTTGCTCTTTTGAGTTGATAGCAAGGGTACGAATGCCTTGACCTTCAAAGTAGCTCTGCCATTCTTTGGTACGAACAGGGTCTGCCAAATCGACCTTGTTGAGAATCATGAGCTTGGGCTTGTCGCCGACAATCTTGGTCAGCATGGGGTTTTGGCTGGATAGGGGCAGGCGGGCATCGACCAAGATGGTCACGAAATCAACGTGCTTGATGTTCTCCTGCACCTGCCTGCGAGCTTTTGACATGTGGCCCGGAAACCATTGAATTGTTGCCATTTAATAAAATTCCTTTCGTAGCAAGGGTTTGAGGCACTTGCTGCCTTTATTTTTCATCTAGGCACCAAATAGGCACCAAAATTTCGATTACCATGACATTTCATAAGCCACACTTTACCATTGGATTATTGCCATAAGATACTCCTTCATCTTACTTCATTGAAAAAAGCCGTAAAAACGGCTTGTTTTTTTATTATTATAGCAGAAAATCAATATTTTGTCTTACTTGTTCCTCTTAAATTCTCTCCCGTAACTTTTCGACAAAGAGATAGGCTGCGGGACAAATCAGAGTATTTTTTATTGTTAAATTGTTGATTTGATAAATCTTCTTGCGGTCAGTATGCGGAAATTCTCGACAGGCTTTGGGACGAGCATCATAGATATACTACATAGATTATCGCCTCCAAGGAAGGGACAGGGCATGGATTGAAATACCTTATCTCCGTCCTCATCCACACGCAAGTACATGTCCTCAAAAACTGGAAGTTTCATGCGCAAATGCTTGGCAATTCGGGTAATATCTGCTTCTGTAAAGAGCGGTCCCAACGTTTTACAACAGTTGGCACACTCTGTACAGTCGATTTCAGAAAATACTTCGGCATGAATATCTTGAACAATTCTATCCAAATTTTTAGGTGCTTTTTTCTTCAAATTTGCTAGAAATTTTCGATGTTCTCCTTGCTTCTGCTGGGCCAATTGCTTGTATCTTTCAATGTCGACGGTCATAAACTCTCCTTTTCGACCACTATTATACCACAAACTAGCTATTGAGCTCTGCTATTTTTCAAAACCTTCTTCAGAAAAAATCCTGCGGGAAACTTCGGCTACAGGTAGACCAATAATAGTTTGAATATCCCCAGAAATACCTGCTATAAAGCGTGGGTCAAGCTCCTGAATACCGTAGGCACCTGCCTTGTCGAGTGGCTGTTTTTCACGGATATATGATTGAATAACCTCTTCAAGGGCTGGATAATAGTCGACAAAATCAATCTGTGCAACCGTATAAAAAACATCCAGTGAGTGACTTGTCCGTAGGCAGACAGACGTTACAACGTGATGACTCTTTCCAAAATAGGAACGTAACATGGTTTCAGCTTCTGTCAAATCTTGAGGCTTGTTAAAAATTTGCCCATCTGACACGACGATTGTATCCGCAGAAATGTAGAGATGACCAGTTACCAAATCCATGTCCGATTTGGCTTTGGAAATTTCACAACAAGTTTTTGCAGCTCGAGTGAGAAAATCATCTGTAGCGAATTGTTTCATAAAATGTTCTTCGATACCACGCTCATCCACTTCAACTGATGCGATTTGTGGTTGTAAAAATCCCAATAATTGTTTACGACGCGGGGAGTTGCTGAGCAGAACGTAAGAACTAATCTGCTCACGACTCCCTTCTTTTTGATAGTTAAATACAGTTTGCATATTTCCTCCAGTCAAAAACAGAGCCCTAAGACCCTGTTTCTGCCATTCTATTAGTTTGTTTTACGGCGACGAACGGTCACTGCAAGTCCAGCAAGACCAAGTCCAAATAGGCTGAGCGTCAGATTCATCTGGTCACCAGTATTTGGCAAAACTCCTGCTTTTGTAGTTTTTACTGGACTTGCTACTTCTGGTTTTTTATCTCCTACTTTTGGAGAATCAACTGGGACCTTCTTGTCCGTTGCCGAAGTATTTTGTGCTTGATTAGATGGTGAATCTGTATTTTCGGCTGGAACAGTTTCTGGATTTGATGCTGGATTTTCTGGATCAGTATCCAATAAAATCTCGATAAAGTCTGGGTAGCCATCTTCATCCGTATCAATGCTTGAATTTACAGGAATGATACGTGAATATGGGTTGACAACCTCATAAGCTGATAAGTCAGCTGTTTTTAGGTATTCAGCAAAGACGCTGTCCATTGAAGGACCTTCTTCACGTGCTCCGCCAAGCATTGTATAGCCATCACCACCAGCAGCAAGGAAGTCATTTGTTGCTAAATAGTAGTTTTTTTCAAGATCCAAGGCGTCATATTCGCCAGTCTCTGGATTAAGAATACCGATAAGAAGAACACGTTCTTCTACAGGAAGAGTTGGATCGTAGAATACATTTGCTCCTGAAATGTGTAGGAATCCACCACTAGCTTCAAAGAGTGGCATACCATTTTCATCTAAAAGCATCTCGCCAGTTTCTGGATTCACTTGCAATGTAGATGATAAAGACTTGGTAAACATATCATAAATTTGCTGACCAGTCACAGTGATTTGAGAAACAATGTTACCAAATGGCAAGACTGCAATAATATCACCTTTTGTAACAGGCTGATCTTTAGCAATTGTTGCACGTAGACCACCACCGTTAGTCACAGCAAGGCTAGTTTTGTTTGAAAATCCTGTTTGACCATAGGCATAAATCGCATCCGCCACTGCATTCCCCAAGTTGGTTTCACGAACACGCACGTTTGAGCGGTCTCCGTTTAATTCCACTGGGTTATTTTCAATAACTACTTGAGCATTTTCAGCTTCATATTTTGCTTTAATTTCATCAACCAAGGCTGTGATTTTAGCATTTGGCGTCACATTCTTAGTATCTGCGGCAGAAATCAAGCTAGCTTCACCCAATAATTTATCGGATTTCAAGGTTACTTTACCAATATTGTTCAAGTAAGAGCCTGTTTGATTATAAGTAACGTTATCTCCATAGGTAGTTGCTTCTACCGTGTGGGAATGACCGTCAATAACAATAACACGTTTACCAGCTAATTTACTATTTTTAGAAAGTGCTTCAGCAAGAGTTGAACCTCTCCATTCAACAGGTGTTGTAGAATCGACACCTAGGTGAGCTAGAATGATATAGTTCTTGTAAACACGATTATCTGCTAGAGCACGCGCTTCCACTTCGTCAATCACTTTATTGACTTCTGTGACTGGGTCGGTAAACGTTACTCCCTCAACATTTTTCGGATGGGTTTTTGTAGCAGTTTCAGGTGTTGTTACACCGATAACTACAAATTCATCACCTACAACAGTTGGAGTTTTATCGACGATAGTTGAAGCTTCAAAAACACGAGCGCCATTAACGTAAGTGTTAGCACTCAATAGCGGGAAGTTCAAAGTTTCCTTGTACTTGATTGCTTGATCCATCCCAAAGTCAAATTCATGGTTACCAACAGCCATTGCATCATAGCCGACTTGGTTCATGATATTGGCGCGGTCTTCACCTTTTGTAGAGTTGGAAATTGGAAGTCCTTGGAAGGCATCACCAGCATCTACTACAATTGTATTTTCTACTTTGGCACGTTCTTCTTCAATGACTGCCGCAGCCTTAGCGTCACCGATGACATTCTTTTCTTCAAGAATACGACCGTGAACGTCGTTTGTGTGGATAATGACTGCCTCTACTGTCTCTTCCACAGCAGGGACAACAGTTTCCTCCGTTGCTACGTTTTCAACTGACGTTGCTGGTACCGTAGCAGTTGCATCAGTCGTTGCTGGCTGATTGGTTGTGGTAGCTGCAGTCGTTGTCTCAGCAGCTTGTACTTGTTGAGCTAAAACAAATGGAGCCAACAAGAGTGTGGACATTACAGGCAACAAGATATTTTTCTTTTTCATAAATAGACCTTTCTTCGGCATTTTTTATATCTCTATTATACACTTTTTAACAAAAAACAAAAACATTAAAATCGCTTACATGTAAAAAGGTTCGAAATAAGCGAATTAGCTATCTAATCCGCTCATTTCCTATTTACCAAATACTATTTGTCCATTTGCAATGGTGTAAAGAACCTGTCCTTTCAGACTATCACCAACAAACGGAGAATTAGCAGACTTCGAGGCAAAATCCGCTGTAACCAACCGATTTGTATTTGGGTCAAAAATAACAAGATCAGCTGGGCCATTTTCAGCAAGATAGCCAGCATCAAGACCATAGAGCTTGGCTGGATTAATCGTCATTTTCTCCAGCAATTGCACGAGTGTCAGATACCCTTCTTCCACCAGATGCGTCAAACCAAGTGAAAGCGAGGTTTCCAAGCCTGTCATTCCTGATGGGGCCTTTGTGAGATCTTCTACATTTTTTTCATCTGCGTGATGAGGAGCATGATCCGTCGCAATGACAGAGATAACACCAGATTTCAACCCATCAATCACAGCCAAGCGATCACTTTCTAATCGTAGCGGAGGGTTCATCTTAGCATTGGCACCTTTTGTTAGAAGTAAGTCCTCAGTTCGTGAAAAATGTTGGGGGGCTACTTCTGCCGTGACGTTTGCTCCGAGACCTTGAACAAATTCAACCACCTTGACCGACTCGGCTTTGGATAGATGCTGGATATGAACACGCGCACCCGTTTCATAGGCAATCATGACATCGCGAGCGACCATGCTGTATTCTGCTACGCCAGTTGCTCCACAAACATGAAAATGTTTTTCAGCTACTTGCTCGTTGAGTCCCAAGACGCCATTCAGGTCAGGGTCTTCTTCATGCAGGCTGATGAGACAGCCCTGCTCTTTGGCTAATTTCATAGCTTTTCTAACCACGCCAGCATTTGTCAAAGGAATACCGTCGTCCGAAAAGGCCACCGCTCCAGCTTCTAGCAGAGCAGGAAAATCGGTCAGATTTTGCCCATCAAATTGATTGGTAATGGTTGCCACACTATAAATATGGATGGCTTCTTTTTTAGCAGATTCCAGGACTTCATTCAGAGTTTCTACTGTAGAAATCGTCGGATTAGTGTTAGCCATCATGACAACAGAAGTAAAACCACCCGCTGTTGCAGAAAGAGCTCCTGTATGAATATCTTCTTTATGGGTCTGACCAGGCTCCCGAAAATGCACATGAACATCGACCAAACCAGGAGCAACGACTAATCCTGTCGCATCAATCACCTGTTCAACGTCAGCAGAAATCGACTCCGCGATCTTAACAATCTTACTTCCGTCCATCAAGATGTCGCAAACCTTGTCTAAACCGGATTGCGGATCCAACACTCGACCATTTTTCACTAATAACATTCATATTCTCCTTTGTAGTACCAAAGCCATTACCATCTACTATCGAAGCCAATCAATTCCTGTTCTGCCTTGTGAAGTCAAGTAGGCATTTGCTTGTGAGAAGGGCTTGCTTCCAAAGAAACCTCGATAGGCTGAAAGAGGGCTTGGATGAGCAGATTCGATAACCAGATGTTTTGGATTGGTTATCAACGCCTTTTTCTTGCGGGCATAAGCACCCCAAAGAATATAGACGACAGGCTGGTCTAAGCTATTGACCACCTTAATAACAGCGTCCGTAAAAGGCTCCCAGATTTGCCCTGCATGTCCATTTGCCTGCCCTGCTGGAACAGTTAAACAAGCATTGAGCAAAAGCACACCTTGTTCCGCCCATGCTGTCAAATCATGATCTTGTTTGACGCCAATATCATCCGTCAATTCTTTTAAAATGTTTTGAAGAGATGGCGGAGCTGGTACCGAGTTCGGAACAGAAAATGACAAGCCCTGTGCCTGACCAGGTCCGTGATAGGGATCCTGTCCCAAAATAACTACTTTAACCTCTTCCAAATCCGTTGTTTGAATGGCAGCAAATACCTTCTCACGAGGCGGATAAATGGTTCCACCAGCATAAACATAATCTAAAAACTGATTGATTTTACCAAAATAATGCTCTGGCAACTGTGCCTTTATCAATTCGTGCCAAGCTGAATGTTCCATAAACTGCTCCTAGTTTGAACTTTTCTCTTTAACAACATAAATCGGACGTTTCTTTGTTTCCAAGAAAACTTTTGCCAAATATTTACCGAGAATACCAATGGTCATCAACTGCAGACCTCCCAAAAATAGGATGATACAAATGGTCGATGGCCAGCCAATTGTAGGATCTCCGAACACCAAGGTTTTGATGACTACGAAAACCATTAAAACCAGTGACAACAAGAATGTAAAGAATCCGGTGAAGGATGCGATATTCAAAGGTGTATCTGAAAAATTGATGATTCCTTCAATAGAATAGGAAAGCAATTTCCAGAAAGACCAACTAGTTTCACCAGCGACCCTCTCAACATTTTCATATGGCAAGTATTCTGTCTCGAATCCAACCCAGGCAAAAATTCCTTTTGAAAAGCGATTGTATTCAGACACAGATAGAATAGCAGCTACCATGTGACGACGCATGAGACGGAAATCACGGGCACCGTCTACTACCTCGACCTGGCTGATTTTATTCATCAATTTGTAGAATAATTTTGCAAAAAAGCTTCGAATCGGTGGCTCACCATCACGACTGACACGACGGGTTCCAACGCAATCTAAATCCGGATTTCCATCCAACATAGCCTTCATTTCCATCAACATTTCAGGTGGATCTTGCAAATCAACATCCATGACAGTCACTAGCTCACCTTTCGCAGCTTGTAGACCTGCATAGAGAGCAGCTTCTTTCCCGAAATTCCTTGAAAAGGAAAGATAGCGAACAGCTCGGTCTTGACCAGACAATTGGCGTAAAACCGTTAATGTCCTATCCTTTGAACCATCATTGACAAAAATATACTCAAATTGTTCCCCCATCTCCTTACGAACTTTCTCCATAGCATCGTAAAAATAGGGAATTGCCTCTTCTTCATTAAAACAAGGCACGATAACTGAAATCATGTTCTTCTCCTCATACGGTCAATTATTGTATTCTCAAAATACGTTAGAGACTATTATACCATTTTACAGGATAAGTTCCCAGAAATCGTGCGTGGGCTCGTTTTAAATCTAGTCTTCCTGCCAAGTTTCTTGATTTTGACGGAACTTTTTAAGCAGATTCAAACCATCTGCATTGATATATCCCTGTACTTTTGCGACCTTGATTAACTCTGAATAATTGCTGAGCGTAACCAATTTCACGCCAGCATTGTTAAAATTACGATCTGCCTTTGGCAATTCATAAGTAAAGATTGCCACAACACCAATAACGTCAGCGCCTTCACGCTCAGCTGCTGCTACGGCATCTAGAACAGACCCTCCAGTAGAAATCAAGTCTTCAACGACAACCATTTTTTGTCCCTTGACGATGCGACCCTCTAATTGATTCCCTGCACCATGGTCTTTTGGCTTGCTACGGATATAAGCAAATGGCAAATTCATCCGATCTGCAATGATAGCACCATGGGGAATACCTGCTGTGGCCGTTCCGGCAATCACCTCAACCTCAGAAAATTCTTCTTCAATGCGTTGAACAAAGCCATCTTCAATCAAATTTCGAGTTTCAGGATAAGAAAGTGTAATACGATTATCTGTATAGATAGGGGATTTGATACCTGATGCCCATGTAAATGGCTTTTCTGGACGCAGATGAACTGCCTTAATATCCAATAAGTGTGATGCGATTTCTGTTGCTAGTGTCATAATAGACCTCCTTCTAAATGCGTACCATTCCAACATGACCATCCCGCCGAATAGCCTGTCACTCCTAAAGTATTGGTTCAATCTATGAACCCTACAAAAAACTATATTTATCCCTGTTGAATTCTTACAGACTTCTCCTAGTCCACCATTTCAATCCATGAATCAAAATACTGTTCAATGAAATTGGTTTTCTCTTTTATTTCTGTCACGGTAAGTTTTTCATCAAGACCTGTCAGAACCCATTTATCCTCGACATCATCTCTGCGATGTATAATCGCGACCAATTTCCCCTCGAAAGCTGTCAAGGGCTGCCGAACAACTTTGGAAATGATGTAAACATCTTGCTCTTCACCATCTCCAGCCAATAGATTTGGAACATAGCCGTAATTGATTGGATACTGGTGGCCAAATTTATCAATATACCCGATAGGTCTATCGATTATAACCTGATAAACCTTATCCACGATTCCACTCCTCTTTAATAGACAAATAGGTCTGGTAAGGATGGTCGGCTCTCGTAATCGGGCGACCTACTACGATATAATCACTACCGATCCGAGCAGCATCTGCTGGTGTCATAACTCGTTTCTGATCGCCTACTTCACCGCCAGTCGGACGAATTCCTGGCGTCAGGCACACAAAATCAGAACTCGTAGCATCTTTAATCAAAGCCACCTCATGCGCTGAACAAACCACCCCATCAAGACCAGCTTCTTGTGCTCTTTGAGCATAGTGAACAACCGCTTCCTGCAAACTAGTCTGTATATTCTGGTCCGTTCTCATCTGCTCTTCTGAGGTAGAGGTCAACTGAGTGACTGCTATTAAAACAGCATCCTTAACCAATCCCCTTCGTGCGGCCCGCATCATCTCAACACCACCAGCAGCGTGAACGTTGGTCATATCCACACCGAGTTTTGCCAAGACTTTCATAGCAGACTCGACGGTATTAGGAATATCATGCAGTTTCAAATCTAGAAAAATACTGTGACCGCAGCCTTTCAAATAATTGATAATACCTGGTCCCTCCGCATAATACAACTCCATTCCAACCTTTACATAGAGTTTCTCATCTGGTGGGAACTGTTCCAGAAAAGACTGGACTTCTTCTTTACCTGCAAAGTCAAGGGCAATAATTGGTCTTGTTTCTTTCATAAAATCCTTTCATTTACACAAAAATCCCTGCCAAATCGGTCAGGGATGTGCACGAATTCAGCTTGAAAATCACCTTTCAAGCCTATTACATGACACCTTCCTAGCCTCTCTGGACTTAGTTAAAGGAGATATTTTCTTTATATTACTCTTTTATTTTACCTTTGTCAACGCTTACCCAAGCTATGTCTGATTTCTCGGCGTAAACCTTCCAAACTATCAATACCATAAACTTCCATGCGTTTTGGCAAGTCTTGAATAATCTTTGGACAGGCAAATGGATCTGTAAAGTTGGCTGTTCCTACCCCTACAGCTGAAGCTCCTGCAACCATCATCTCTATAGCCTTGTCCGCCGTATCCACACCACCCATACCAATAATTGGTAAATCAATCATCTGAGCAACCTGACGAATGAGTTTGAGAGCAACCGGAAAAACTGCTGGACCTGACATTCCTCCTGTACCATTTGCCAAGATTGGCTGTCGAGTTTTGAGATTAAATCGCATACCAACCAAAGTATTTATCATCGTCAAGCCAGTCGCTCCAGCATCCTCAGCAGCCTTGGCCAACAGGGTTATGTCTGCCACACTTGGTGTCAACTTAACGTAAACAGGTACAGATGAGGCTTCGACTGCTGCTTTTACTGCTTGATAGGCTAATTCTGGCACCTGTCCAATCAAAAGACCATTATTTCCGTGGTCCACATTGGGACAGGAAATATTTAGTTCAATTGCTTTTACATTTGGAGCCTTTGAAATTTTCCCTGACACATAGGCATATTCTTCATTGGAAAAACCAGCCACATTGGCAATGATAGGCAAGTCTGGAAAATGCTGTTCCAACCATGGTAATTTTTCGGATAAGACTACATCAACGCCTGGATTTTGAAGTCCAATGGCATTGAGCATACCTGCTGGTGTCTCGGCTACACGGGGAGTCGCATTGCCATAACGAGGATGACGGGTAGTCGCCTTAATCATAATGGATCCAAGCTGGTTAAGGTCATAATAATCTGCATACTCCTGACCAAAACCGAAGCAGCCAGAGGCTGGAATGATGGGATTTTTCAAGTCCAAGCCTGGCAAGGAAATGGCTAATCGTTTCTTCATCTCAACCTCCTATAAAATCAGACTAGCAGTCGCAAAGACTGGACCTTCCTTGCAGACACGCTTGTTCTCGTGTTCTTGTCCCTCTTTGGGTTTGACAACACAGGCATAGCACGCCCCCATCCCACAAGCCATCCTAGCCTCCAGTGAAATGTAGGCATGAGGATGTTCCTGAAAGCGTTGGTCAACATAGTTCATCATAGCTGGCGCCCCACATGAGTAAATGGCTGCAAACTCGTTTGTCAGCTCTTCAACGACCGTTGCGACATTCCCCTTACGCCCATAGGAACTATCATCCGTTGTGACATAAACTTGACCATACTTGGCTAATTCCTCTTCCAAAATGACGGCCTCTTTGGTGGCAAAGCCAATGACTGACGTGACTTTGGCGCCACGGTTCGCCGCCTGTTTGGCTACTTCCACCAAGGGAGGAACACCGATTCCCCCGCCAATGATGAGAATGCGGTCACCTTCTTTGAGAAAGTCTACTTCAAACCCTTTCCCAAGCGGTCCCATGACATCCAAATACTGACCAACAGTCATTTTCGAAAAGACTTCCGTCCCTTGACCTTCCACTCGGTAAATAATCCGACATTGAGACTTATTCCGATCAATCTCGGAAATAGATATTGGTCTCCGCAAGAGCATGGAATCATCTGGAACACGAATATGGATAAACTGCCCCATTTTCATATCTTGGACCATATCACCCTGCAAGATCATAGCAAATATACGTGGAGCAAGTTGGACTTGGTCCACCAGTAACATCTGTTCTTTTAAAATCATCTTTTCTCCTATTCTATATAACAATGACACAGAAAACAAGAAAGTCGATATAGAGAAAAAACCTTGCTGGCTAGCAAGGTTACACGAAAAGAAGGCAGTATTTGCCCTATTTATCACGTTCCCTTCTTCGCCTCTCTGGACTCAGTTAAAGGATATATTTTCAGCATTATACATTTTTTAGAATAATTTGTCAAATCATGTTACAATAGAGGTATGAGAATCCAACAATTATACTATATTATTAAAATTGCAGAAACAGGCAGTATGAATGAGGCTGCCAAGCAACTCTTCATTACCCAACCCAGCCTTTCCAACGCTGTACGAGACCTGGAAAAAGAAATGAAAATTAAAATCTTTTTCCGTAATTCTAAGGGCATTACCCTGACAAAGGATGGCATGGAGTTTCTTTCCTACGCTCGTCAAATTGTTGAGCAGACCGAACTATTGGAAGACCGCTATAAAAATCCGAATGCAAAACGCCAACTATTTAGCGTCTCTTCTCAACACTATGCCTTTGTCGTCAACGCCTTTGTCTCGCTTTTGAAAGAAACTGAAATGGAAGATTATGAACTCTTCCTACGTGAAACACGGACCTGGGAAATCATTGATGACGTTAAGAATTTCCGCTCAGAAATCGGAGTGCTTTTCCTCAACCATTTCAACCGTGATGTCCTGCTGAAACTTTTGGATGACAATCGACTATCCTATACAACTCTCTTCACTGCCAAACCACATGTATTTGTCAGCAAAACCAATCCTTTGGCACAAAGAAAGTCAATCACTCTCGATGATTTGGTAGATTTCCCTTATCTCAGCTACGAGCAAGGTATTCACAATTCCTTCTACTTTGCAGAAGAAATTCTAGCCCAGGAACACCATAAAAAATCGATTGTCGTATCTGACCGTGCCACACTCTTCAATCTCTTAATCGGTCTGGATGGCTATACAATCGCAACAGGTATCCTCAATTCAAATCTTAACGGAGATAATATTGTATCCATTCCTCTGGAATTTGACGATGAAATCGAATTGGTCTATATCCAACATGAAAAGGCATTGCTGTCCGACATGGGAGAAAAATTCATCAATTACCTACTTGAAGAGGTAAAATTCAACCGAAAATAAATACCATTTTATATAGACAAACAAAATACAATATGTTATGATACATTTATGAAAGACGTTGAAAAGAAAAATGAAAATAATTCATTTTTCTTTAAGGAAACGCTTTCATTTTTTTATAATTTATGCTATAATACACATATCATATATATTAAGGAGTGGTTAAATGGCTCAAAATAAAATGTTAGCTATGATTCTTGCTGGTGGACGTGGAACACGTCTAGAAGGGTTGACAAAAAAAGTCGCCAAACCAGCGGTCGCATTTGGCGGAAAGTACCGCATTATTGACTTTCCTCTCAGTAACTGTGCCAACTCAGGTATTGATATTGTCGGAGTTTTGACTCAGTATGAGCCTGTTCTCTTGAACTCATACGTTGCACAGTCTCAACGTTGGGGGCTTGATGTACAAGGATCTGGCGTCTTTGTATTACCACCGAGTGAAAAAATCGAAGGTTTCGGACTTTACAAAGGTACAGCCGACGCTATTACACAGAACATTGATTTCATTGATCTTCACGATCCAGAGTACGTATTGATTTTGTCTGGTGACCACATCTATAAGATGAACTACGACAAACTCCTTGATACACATATTCAGAAAAAAGCAGATGCTACGATTGCGGTTATCGAAGTTCCAATCAAAGAAGCTTCACGTTTTGGTATCATGAATACGGACGAAGATTACCGTATTGAAGAATTTGAAGAAAAACCAGAAAATCCAAAGAGTAACTTGGCCTCAATGGGTATCTATATCTTCACATGGAAGACCTTGAAAAAATATCTCCAGGAAGATGACAAATTAGATACTTCTTCACACGATTTTGGGCACGACATCATTCCGAAATACTTAGAAGATGGCCGCACTCTCATTGCCCATCCATTCCGCGGTTATTGGAAAGACGTAGGTACCGTTAACAGCCTCTGGGAATCCAATATGGACTTGATTGATCACGCTGGAGATTTGGACCTTTCTGACCGCTCATGGAGAATCTATTCAGAGGATAAGGGTTCTCCTGCCCAAGTCATTGGTGCGACTGCAACTGTTAAATCTGCCTATATTGATAAAGGGGCAGTTATTGACGGTACAGTAGAACATTCTGTTATTTCAACAGATGTACAGGTCAACCAAAATGCCGTAGTAAAAAATTCTGTCGTCCTGCCTGGTGCTATTATCGGCGAAGGTGTTGAACTTGACTACGTCATCGTCGCTGAAAATATTAAAATTGCCGACGGAGTTAAACTCACAGGAGACATCGACCATATCCTCTTGATTGACAAGAATGTGACCAAGTAAGAAAGGACTGCTATGCTAAGAAATACTCTCGGAATTGTAAATATTGAAGGAAACAACGTACATTTTGGTGATGTGATGAAGCACCGTGGCGTACAAGCTTTCGGTTTCTTAGGTCGTTATCGCCTAATTGACTTTGCTCTATCCAATATGTCAAACTCTGGAATTACAGAATTCCAAGTGTACATGCCTGCCGAAATGCGTTCAACAATTCAGCACGTTGGTACAGGAAAACACTATAATATCAACAGTAAACGCGGTACCCTTCGCTTGCTCAATAGCGCAACAGACCCAAATAGTGTCTATCGTCACGATATTAATGCCTTCACAGAAAACATCCACTACATCGAAAAGTCTACAAAAGATTATGTGCTAGTTGCTCCATCTTACTTCATCTATAGCCAGGATTTTTCAAAAGTCATGGATGACCATATTGCAACGGATGCTGATATTACCGTTCTTTATAAAAACGTTTCAGATGCTAAAGAAAATTTCATCGGCTGCCAAACTCTCAAATTTGGTGAAGACCGTCGTGTCGTAGCTTTTGAGGAAAACCACGGTAAATATAAAAACCGTCCCGTTTCCCTTGAAGCCTACATTATGAAACGGACTACATTTATCGACTTGATTAAACGTGCTAACAAAGTGTCGTCTCTCTACTGGTTAAAAGATATTTTACGTGATACAGTTGACCAGTACAAGATTATGGGCTATGCACATCGTGATTATGTCGCATGTATCAATACGACAGCTTCCTACTTCAATACTCAAATTGAATTGATTGACCAAGATACCCGCAAACTCCTCTTCAAACATGATTGGCCAATCCATACCCAAACAAGTGATAGCTCACCATGTTTGTATGGTCCATTGGCAGAGGTCAAACGTAGCCTAATTTCAAATGGAGCGAATATCAATGGTCAAGTCGAAAATTCAGTCATTGACCGCGATGTTATCATTGAAGAAGGTGTTGTTATCAAAAACTCAATCATTCTCAATGGCGTGACAATCAAGAGTGGGGCGAATATTGAAAATGCAATTATCGATAAAGCAACTAAAATTATTCACCCAATTGACATCAAGGGAAGCGAAACTTCGCCTTCATACTTGAAACCACACCAAATCATTTAGGAGCTAACATGACAAAAAAATCTGTTCTCTTTGTAGCATCCGAGGGACTTCCGTTCATCAAGACTGGCGGATTGGCTGATGTTATTGGCTCTTTGCCAAAAGAATTGGTAAAACAGGGTTTAGATGTCCGAGTCGTTCTACCACTCTACAAAAAAATTGCAGTAAACAATCACTCTGATTTCGATTACGTATCAAGTTTTGATGTGCGGGCTGGCGACATCCAATCTATGGCAAATGTTTACAGTCAGGTTGTTGATGGAGTAACATTCTATTTTATTGAGCACCGCGATTTCTTTGAACGCGATAAACTATATGGATATGACGATGATGCCATGCGTTTTGGCTATTTCCAACATGCTACATGTCGTCTGTTAGAAGCACTTCATTTCTTCCCGGATGTCATGCACACACATGACTGGCACACTGCTGCCCTTCCATTCCTTTGCCGTACTTTCTATAGCTACCGCGAAGAATTCCGCAATATCAAGCATGTATTCACTATTCATAACTTGGCTTTTCAGGGGATTTTCCATAAACAAGCGCTTTGGTCAGCGCTTGGCATGGACTATAGCTACTATTTGGATGGTATTGCACGTTTTCATGATGAATGTATCAGCTTCATGAAGCTTGGTATCCTATATGCTGACAAGGTTACTACAGTTTCTGAAACTTATGCTCGCGAAATCCTAACGGAAGAATTCGGCGAAAACATGCAACATGTACTAGAGTTGCGCAAATATGACTTGGTTGGCATTGTCAATGGTATCGACTATGATAGTTGGGATAGTCAAACAGACCAGTACCTTGTGAGAAATTATAGTCTTGAAACGATTGAAAGTAAAAAGGCTAATAAACTGGCCCTGCAAGCACAATTTGCCCTTCCACAAGATGAGAATGTCCTATTGATAGGTATCGTCTCTCGCTTGACATGGCAAAAAGGGTTCTATCTCTTGACCGAGGTACTTGGCCATCTTCTTCAAGCCCATGTCCAATTTGTTATCTTAGGCAATGGTGAGGAAGACATTGAAAATGCCTTTAATCACTTTAAACACGCCTATCCTGATAAATTTGCATTCTACCGTGGTTACAATGAACCACTTGCCCACCAAATTTATGCAGCAAGCGATCTCTTCCTCATGCCTTCTATGTTTGAACCATGCGGCATTAGCCAGTTGATTTCAATGCATTACGGAACACTCCCTCTAGTGCGTGAAACAGGTGGCTTGGTTGATACTGTAGCACCATACAATATGTCTACCAAAGAAGGAACTGGTTTTAGCTTTGGAGGGCGTGACGCTTACAATATGCGACAAGTCTATGATTTAGCCCTTCAAACCTACTATGATCGTCCCGATGACTGGCATGCCATGGTTGAACAAGCTATGAAGCGTGATTTTAGTTGGACAGCTTCGGCAGAGAAATACATCTGGCTCTACCGTGAAATTAGTGGTTAGGAAATAAGATGAAAAAATAAACTGAATCGGAGTGGGACCCTAGTCCACTCCTTTTCGGCAATGGAGATTGCTATGACAGAATTTACTGACCTAGATTTATATTATATGAATGCTGGTGAGCATACCACTCTTTACGAAAAAATGGGTGCTCATATTATAAAAGAAGGAAACAAAATTATCGGAACCCAATTTCGTGTCTATGCCCCAAATGCCAGAGAAGTATTCTTAGTTGGCAACTTTAATGAGTGGCAACGCAGTCACTCTATGGAGCGTGAAATTGATGGTGTGTTTCAACTTTATGTAGACGGATTAAAATCCCTTGAAGATTATAAATACCTGATTATCACACACGATGGGCGTGAAATATATAAGGCTGACCCTTATGCATTTTTCAGCCAAGTTCGTCCAGACACTGCCTCTACAACCTACAATTCGCGTTATAAATTCAAAGATGACCTCTGGATGTATAATCGTGTTAACTATGATTTTAAAGAACAGCCAGTATCCATCTACGAGGTGCACTTAGGTTCGTGGAAGCAAAAATTTGCTAATAAGAATGAAGGAGGAGCTCCTGTAGAAGCTTTCAATAGTTATAAGGAAATTACTCCACTTCTCATCGAACATATCAGGGAAAATAACTACACACATATTGAATTATTGCCAATTACCGAGCATCCTCTCGATGCGTCTTGGGGCTATCAGGTAACAGGCTACTACAGTCCAACTAGTCGCTATGGCAAGCCAGATGAACTTAAGTATTTAGTTGACCAATGTCACCAAGCAGGAATCGGAGTGATTCTTGACTGGGTACCACTTCATTTCTGTAAAGATGCTCATGGGCTCTACCAGTTTGATGGTAGTTGGCTATACGAATACTCCTACGAACAAGATCGTGAAAACCACCAGTGGGGGACTGCTAATTTTGACCTTGGAAAAGGACTGACTCGTTCTTTCCTTCTTTCTAATTTAAAATACTGGTTGGAATATTTCCATTTTGATGGCATCCGTGTTGATGCACTATCTTATCTCCTCTATTGGCGTGGTGAAACAGATGAAGATAAGATAAATCATGCCGCTATAGACTTTATCAAACGTGTCAACGCCATGGTCCATACCGACTATAAGGGAGTCCTGATGATTGCTGAAGACTCTTCAAGCTTCCCTAAAGTCACACATCCTCTAGAAGATGGCGGTATTGGATTTGATATGAAATGGGATCTGGGCTGGATGAATGATACACTAAAATTCGTGGAACGCCCTGCTATTTATCGAAAATATCACTCAAATGAAATCACTTTTGGTATGTACTATAACCAAAACGAGCAATTCTTACTACCACTTTCGCACGACGAAGTTGTTCATGGGAAGCACTCCATTATCGAGAAGATGAATGGCGACTACGAAGATAAGTTCCATCTGGCTCGAGTCTACTACAGCTTTTACTTTGCCCATCCTGGAAAGAAATTACTCTTCATGGGAAATGAATGGGGTCATATCCGTGAATGGCACGAATATACAGAAATGGACTGGGGACTGCTACAATTTCCAATCCACCATTCTTTCTATCAAATGATGAAAACATTATCTACTTTCTATAAAGAACATGATGCTTTCTGGAAATATGACTATCAAGCCTATGAAAAAGGATTTAATTGGGTAAGGATTGACGAAGAAGCTAGCCTATACGCTTTTTCTCGTACTAGTGATGAACAAGAAATTTTGACCGTTCATAACTTTAATGATCAGGAATTGTTTGATGTGCACTTGAATCTGCCTGCAGATAGTGAGTACAAGTTGGTCTTCTCATCAAATGCTATTCCATTGGAAACATTTAGCCTCTATCCCGATGAAAATGGAGCTAGAATTACTGTACCACGTTTGACCAGTTTTTATCTAGAGCGTGTGAAATAATTATCTATAAAAAATGGAGTATTGAACCGACCCCAATTTTCTGTCTAACTTTTGGTGTGCGGCTCACTTGCTCCATTCTTTTTGCATGCAAAAACAACCACCGTTTCCGATGATTGTTCCTTTCTCTTATTCAACACTTGTATATGTTGCAGCTTTCTCAAGGAAAGTATCAAACTCACCACTTGCTTTTACTTCTGCGATAACCTTGTCTATCGCAGTTTTTAGTTCTGTACTACCTTTTGGCAAAGCAATGACTTTCGAATTCTCATCAATCGTTGGAAATTCAACGGATGCAACGGCTAAATCTGAATTCTGTGAAACATAACCAGCAGCAACTGGAGAATCCATTAAAATAGCATCAACTTTTCCTGATTTGAGCTCATTTACAGCTTCACCCATCAAGGTTAAAGAAATTAGGTTAGCTTGACTAATATTTTCTTGTGCGTAGGCTTCCTGTGTTGACCCCTTTTGTACCGCAAGAGTCTTCCCACTCATAGCATCAATTGAAGTGAGTGAATTGGCGCTATCTTTTTTGATAAGTAAGACATCAGAAATTTGATAGTAACTTTCAGAGAAATCAAAAACTTTCGCACGCTCTTCCGAATACGATAGACCAGCAATTGCAATATCAGCTTTGCCATTTTGAACGCTAGACAATACATTGTCAAAACTCATTGCTGAAACTTCAAGCTTGACCCCAAGTTCGTCGGCTATTTTTTGAGCCAACATAATATCTGCACCAACAACTTCATTCTTTCCATCAACTAGTGCCTGAAACTCGAATGGAGCATAGTCTGGACTAGTTGCCACTACCAATGTACCTTTTTCTTTAATTTTATCTAATGCGGATTGTGATGACGTCGAAGAACAAGCTGCCAATGTCAGTCCTGCTAAAACTGTTGCTGCTAATGCCAAGATTTTTTTCATATTTCCTAACTACCTTCTCTTTATTTTAATAAAATACCTATTCTAAAAAACACAAGCTTTTTGATTTTCATTGTATTTTCTTGCAGTTTTTCAGAATGTATTCTCATTTTAATTCATTTTTATACATTTGTCAAGAAAATATTATTTTTATTCAATTTAATTGCATAAAATTTAATTGTTAGCAATGGATAATTCATAGGCTTCTTGAACAAATTGATCCATCTGTCCAGATTCTACTAGTTTTGTAATGACAGAGTCAACTTTTTCCTTTAAAGCTGTACTTCCTTTTGGCAAGGCAATAGCATAGGCATCTGAATAGCTACTTTTTATCTCAGTATCTAAAATAACCAAATCATCATTTTTGGCAACATAGGCTTTCGCAATCGGCTCTTCAAAAATAACTGCTTCTACCTTCTGTGATTTTAATTGATTAATCAGCTCTCCGTTCGAAGCCAGAGCAATAACCGTGGAAGACGGAAGCTGTTCTTTAACGATTTGTTCTTGAATAGAACCTTTTTGTGCTCCTATATTTGCCTCAGCTAGAGAATCAAGCGATGTATATTGTGCCAGATCCTCTTTATTTATAATAACTTTATTGGTTGAGGTGTAGTAAGGAATGGAAAAATCATACACTTTTGCGCGCTCTTCAGTGGCTGAAATTCCTGAAATGGCAATATCCGATTGCCCTGACTGGACATTGTTCAAAACATTATCAAAACTCATCGCTGAAAATTCGACTTCTACACCCAATTCTTGCCCAATGGCTTTTGCAAGCTCAATGTCAGCTCCAACGATTGTATCTTTGCCATCAACCAGTGTTCTAAACTCAAATGGTGGAAATTCTGGATTCAATGCAACAATTAGTTTTCCCTTTTCCTGAACATCCTTCAAAGAAGTATCTTCTTGAGTAGCATTTCCACTACAAGCGCTTAGGGTCATCGTTGCCAGTAAAACCAAGCCTGTCATAATATATTTTTTCATCATCATATTCTCCTTTAAAATAATCCTGTGCATACTTATACCGTTTTTTTATATAAAACATCGGACTTTCATTGTAGTAAAATGCATATTTTTTCTCCTTTTTTGAAAGATAAAAACATTTTATGTCATTTTTATACATTTGTCAACTTATTTTTTGTATTTTTATTCAAACAACATAAAAAAGAAGCTATTTCTAGCTTCTACCTAAAATTCCTATCCCACTCTCCATCTTCATTTTTTCTAGTATAAAAGAACTCGGACAAATCTGGATCATCCATGACTTTTAAAATTTCCAGCAAATCATAGGCCAAATTCATCTGTGGGAGGTCTGTTTTCTTGACCCAACGAACTTCGCCCTCCTCTGTTGACTGTAGGGTTCCAGTAAATTCTGTAGCCTTATAAAGAAAGACCATATAGCGATGACCTTCCTTATCAGGCCAATGTTTGACACCAACTAATCGAGCATTTGCAATGGTCAAACCAGTTTCTTCCTGAACTTCCCTAACAACAGAATCATGAAGATTTTCACCTTCTTCAATATGCCCTCCAGGAAAAGCAACACCTGACCAACGATAGCGTTCAGGGTCACGAATTTGCACTACGACATTCCCATCCTTATCTTCGATTAGGCACATATTGGTCAACGTGACCATTTCTTTACGAGCCATGGTAACTCCTTATCTCTCAATTTCAAACCAGACTAACAAATCTACTGGTCTCTTTTTATTATTCCAACGGTGGTATTCACTAAATACTTCTTCGATACTGCCAAACTTTTCGACCAAACTATCTATGGCTAAAAAACTATGCCAGTATTCATAGAAAATAGAAGCATAATCTCCTTCATAAGTCTTTCGGCCAAATTCCAATAAAGAATGGTAGCCGTATTTTCCCTGAAAGAGTGTGACCAATTGCTGATTAACTATTTTTTCTCGAGCAAACTCCTCTTCTCTTAAAAAATAACGACGACTGATGTATTCAACCATCCCCTCTTCAAACCACATTGTCTCTTCTTCGTAATCTAAAAACAACTCACTTTGATGGACCAATTCATGTCCAACAATCTGTAAAAGATGGTTGTCTGATAGCGATTGATAATGCCTTGTAATCATAGACAAATCTTCTACAGAATAATTTTCTAATTGCTTGAGATAAATATCCTGCCAAACTTGTCTATCTGGAGTCATGACCATACGAACATCATTGGTATAGGCTGGTATGGGGCATTCTCGGATAAAACGAGTCGCAGCCTCTTCATCAGCCCAAATAATCACCTCAGGCAAGTCTTTAACCTTAAAATGAGTCTGTATATAACTTAGGTACTGTTGAAATACTTGTCTATGACGGTCTACAAATTCTTTGTAGTTCACCAATTGTTCTGCATTACTAACTAAAAATAAATCTTTCAACGATTTCTTCTCCATACCATCCTATGTTCTATCCGTTCTTCCCCAAGATGAACTATCTTCTTCACACCGTCAAATCGGAATCCCACTTTTTCATAAAAAGCAATGGCACGCGCATTTCCCTCCAATACCCATAGAGTAACCGTTTCGTAGCTCTGCAATTTTTCCAAAGCCGCCTGCATAAGCTGGTAACCAATCTTCTGATTATAATAATCCGCCAAGACATAGAGGGCGAAGAGCTCCCCTGCTCCTGGCAAATCCTCCTGACTAGACGAGCCGTAACAGGCAAAACCAACCACCTGCTCATCCACCAGTGCTACCAAGACATTCTGAGGATAGCGAAAGGCCCAGTCCTGACAGCGTTCTAAGGTGTAAGCATTCTTTAAAAATTCCTGAGGTAACAAGTCAGCATAGGCCTCCTGCCACGATTTCCAATGAACATAGGCCTTGCCCCTGATTTCCTCCTCAGTCTGCATGGGTTTGATAAGCATATCCCTACCTCCGTGAATTATTTTCTACATATTCTTCAACTCAATGACCATATCACGAATCTGAGCAGCCAGTTCAAAGTCAAGCACTTCTGCCGCTTCCTGCATCTGACCTTCCAGTTTCTTGATCATAGCCTTGCGTTCGTCTTTGTTGAGGGCATTGAAGTCCACCACTTCTTCCTTGTCCTGAGTGACAGCCTTGGTCACGCTAATCAGGTCACGGATTTCCTTCTTAATGGTCTGTGGAATGATACCATGTTCTTCATTATAAGCCATCTGGATTTGACGGCGGCGGGCGGTTTCCTCCATAGCCTTCCGCATGGACTCAGTGACCTTGTCCGCATACATAATCACATGACCTTCAGAGTTACGGGCCGCCCGACCAATTGTCTGGATGAGCCCTCGTTCATTACGGAGGAAGCCTTCCTTGTCAGCATCCAAGATAGCAACCAGACTAACCTCTGGCACGTCAATCCCTTCTCGAAGCAGGTTAATCCCTATCAAGACATCAAATACACCCAGGCGCAAATCACGGATAATCTCCGTCCGCTCCAAGGTCTTGATGTCCGAGTGCATATACTTGACCTTGACACCCATTTCTTTCAGGTAGTCGGTCAAGTCCTCAGCCATTTTCTTGGTAAGCGTAGTGATAAAGGTCCGCTCGCCTTTCTCAACACGGGCATTGATTTCACCTAAAAGGTCATCCATTTGACCCATGGTTGGACGGACTTCCACTTCTGGATCCAAAAGCCCTGTCGGCCGAATAATCTGCTCGACAACGGTATCGGTCTGCTCCATTTCATAGTCACCTGGCGTCGCAGATACATAGACAATCTGGTGGACATGGCTCTCAAATTCTTCCCTGCGCAGCGGACGATTGTCCAGTGCACTCGGGAGGCGGAAACCATAGTTGACCAACATCTCCTTGCGTGAGCGGTCACCATTGTACATCCCCTTAATCTGCCCCATAGTCATGTGGCTCTCGTCAATCATAATCAGGTAGTCTTCAGGGAAAAAGTCCAGCAGAGTATAAGGAGGCTCGCCCTCGCTTCGCCCGTCCATGTGTCGTGAATAGTTCTCAACTCCGTTGGTGTAGCCCATTTCCCGCAGCATTTCGATGTCGTAGTCGGTTCGTTGTTTCAATCGCTGAGCTTCCAAGAGTTTTCCTTCTGCTTCAAAGACCTTGAGCTGCTCTTCCAGTTCCGCCTGAATCTTGGCAATGGCTGTTTCCATGTGGTCATCGTTGGTCACGAAGTGGGTGGCAGGGAAAATCGCCAAGTGTTCCACATCACCCAAAACCTTACCTGTCAAGCTTTCAATCTCACGAATGCGGTCGATTTCATCCCCGAAAAACTCCACACGAAAGGCATGCTCATCACGAGAAGCTGGGAAAATCTCCACCACATCTCCACGCACACGGAAACGTCCTCGTTGGAAGTCGATGTCGTTGCGCTCAAACTGAATATCGACCAAGGAATTGAGCAACTGGTCTCGGGAAATCTCCTGGCCGGGTCGCAGACTGACCACGCTGTCAGCATATTCCTTGGGCGATCCCAAACCGTAGATACAGGAAACGGAGGCCACAACGATGACATCATTCCGTTCGAGAAGAGCTGAGGTCGCTGAGTGACGGAGTTTGTCAATCTCATCATTGACCGAACTGTCCTTCTCAATATAGGTATCGCTAGACGGTACATAGGCTTCTGGCTGGTAGTAATCATAGTAAGACACGAAGTATTCGACCGCATTTTCTGGGAAGAATTCCTTGAACTCACTGTAGAGCTGACCAGCTAGGGTCTTGTTGTGGGCGATGACCAAAGTGGGCTTATTGACACGGGCAATGACCTGACTCATGGTGTAGGTCTTACCAGTACCAGTCGCCCCCATGAGAATCTGGGCTTTTTCACCCCCCTCGATATTATCCACCAAGGTTTCAATAGCTTGAGGCTGGTCACCAGACGGTGAGTATTTAGATACAAGTTTAAATTGGTTTTCAGTATTTCGATTGATCATATACCTATTTTATCATAAGTTCGACTAATGGAGAAACATTCTAAACCATTCACGACTATGTCCAAAATATTAAATTTTCTCACATTTTAATGACTTTGTATGTCAGAAATTCTAACATCGCAAAAACCTCGATTTTGCATTAATTTTCAGAATATGATATACTAGGACAGTTATTTTATAATAGAAGGAGTATGAAAATGAAGAAAAAATTACTCATACTATTGACAAGTATTTTGTCAGTATTCTTTATTTTTACCGGTGTCAAGGCTGATGATACAATCGATATCGTTTTCGACAATGCCTACGCACCATTTGAGTTCAAAGACTCAGACCAAGTTTATAAAGGATTAGACGTTGATATCATCAATGAAGTTGCCAAACGCTCTGGTTGGACAATGAATCAAACCTTCCCAGGATTTGACGCTGCGGTCAATGCAGTTCAATCAGGTTCTGCCGATGCTTTGATGGCAGGTACAACCATTACAGAGGCTCGTAAAAAAGTGTTTACTTTCTCTGATCCATACTTTGATACAAAAATCGTTGTGGCTACAACCAAGTCAAATACGATTTCTTCTTACGAAGACCTTAAAGGTAAAACAGTTGGTGTTAAAAACGGAACTGCTGCCCAGGCCTTCCTTGAAGAAAGCAAAGGCAAATATGGCTTCAGCATTAAGACCTTTGATACTGGCGATTTGATGTACAACAGCCTTTCAACTGGTGCCGTTGATGCAGTTATGGATGACGAAGCGGTTATTCAATACGCTATCCAACAAGGTCAAGACCTTAGCATTGATATCGAAGGTGAAGCAATCGGTTCATTTGGTTTCTCAGTTAAAAAAGGTAGCCAATACGAGTACCTCGTAGAAGATTTCAACAAAGCACTTGCTGCTATGAATAAAGATGGTACTTATGAGAAAATCATGAACAAGTGGCTTGGTTCATCTTCTGCTAGCGAAAGCACAAACTACTCATCTCGTCTCAGCTTAACTGGCAATGCAGCAAGTAAAGCTACACCTGTAAAATCAAGCTATACAATCGTTGCTGATTCATCATTTGCTCCATTTGAATACCAAGATGAATCAGGCAACTATGTCGGAATTGACATGGAATTGATTAAAGCCATTGCTGAACAACAAGGCTTTACCATTACCATTCAAAACCCAGGTTTTGATGCGGCATTGAACGCTGTACAAGCAGGACAAGCCGATGCAGTTATCGCTGGTATGTCTATCACAGATGCTCGTAAGGAAATCTTTGATTTCTCAGATGCTTACTACTCGTCCAATATCCTCCTCGCTATTAAAAACGGTAGCAATATTACTTCATACGAAGATTTAAAAGGTAAAACAGTCGGTGCTAAAAACGGTACAGCTTCATATACTTTCTTAGAAAGTAACAAAGATAAGTACGGATATACTCTAAAAGCATTTGACGAAGCTTCTGGTATGTATGACAGCTTGAACTCAGGTTCTATTGATGCCCTCATGGATGACGAAGCGGTGCTTCTATACGCTATCCAACAAGGTCGTGACTTTGCAACTCCAATCCCTGGTGAAAAATCTGGTGAATACGGATTTGCTGTTAAAAAAGGTACTAACCCTGAATTGATTGAAATGTTCAACAATGGTATGGCTGCTCTTGTGGCATCAGGCAAGTACGATGAAATTTTGAACAAATATTTCAACACAACAGAAGAAACAAGTACAACCACTACAACAGTTGACGAGACAACAATTGTAGGTCTCTTGAAAAACAACTACGGCCAGTTACTCTCAGGTCTTGGTATCACAATTGGACTTGCTCTTCTATCATTCGCTATTGCAATTGTCATCGGTATTATCTTTGGTATGTTTGCAGTAAGCCCAGTTAAAGCACTCCGCGTTACTTCATCTGTTTTTGTAGATGTTGTTCGTGGTATTCCACTCATGATTGTTGCCGCATTCATCTTCTGGGGCATTCCAAACTTGATTGAATCCATCACAGGTCAACAATCTCCAATCAACGACTTTGTCGCTGGTACCATTGCCCTATCCCTCAACTCAGGTGCCTATATCGCAGAAATCGTTCGTGGTGGTATTCAGGCAGTTCCTGCGGGTCAAATGGAAGCATCTCGTAGTTTGGGTATCTCTTACGGAACAACCATGCGTAAGATTATCTTGCCACAGGCAGGTAAAATCATGTTGCCAAACTTTATCAACCAGTTTGTCATTACATTGAAAGATACTACTATCATTTCAGCTATTGGTTTAGTAGAACTCTTCCAAGCTGGTAAAATCATCATTGCCCGTAACTATCAATCATTCCGTATGTATGCAATCCTTGCCATCATCTACTTGGTAGTTATCACACTTTTGACTCGCTTGGCTCGTAATCTTGAAAAAGGAGGCAAATAATGGCTCAATTGAAAATTAGTGTCCATGACTTGCATAAGTCATATGGAAAAAACGAAGTCCTCAAAGGCATTACTGCCAAATTCTATGAAGGCGATGTTGTTTGTATCATCGGTCCTTCTGGTTCAGGTAAAT
Source organism: Streptococcus suis (assembly GCF_046032115.1). Classification (GTDB taxonomy): domain Bacteria; phylum Bacillota; class Bacilli; order Lactobacillales; family Streptococcaceae; genus Streptococcus; species Streptococcus suis_AJ. The sequence goes on from NZ_JARQOZ010000008.1 coordinate 59,014, forward strand.
CAACATTTCTCCGGACAATGAACTTACTTGAAACCATTACGAGTGGACAAGTAACTGTTGACGGATATGATTTGACAGATCCTAAGACAGACGTGGATGCATTCCGCTCCAACGTCGGAATGGTTTTCCAACACTTCAACCTCTTCCCACATATGTCTGTACTTGATAACATCACATTTGCGCCAATCGAACACAAATTGATGGACAAATCTGAAGCTGAAAAAGTCGGCATGGAATTATTGGAAAAAGTTGGATTGGCAGACAAACGCGACGCTATGCCAGACAGCCTTTCAGGTGGTCAGAAGCAACGTGTTGCCATCGCTCGTGCCCTCGCTATGAACCCAGACATCATGCTCTTTGACGAACCAACTTCCGCCCTTGACCCTGAAATGGTTGGCGATGTACTCAACGTTATGAAAGACTTGGCTGAGCAAGGTATGACTATGTTGATCGTCACACACGAAATGGGCTTCGCCCGCAAGGTTGCTAACCGCGTTATCTTCACGGATGGCGGCGAGTTCCTTGAAGATGGTACACCAGAACAAATCTTCGACAACCCACAACATCCACGTTTACAAGACTTCCTAGATAAGGTATTGAACGTGTAAAAATACAAAAAGCCTTTGACCAAGTGTGTCAGAGGCTTTTTAACATCTCACAATTAATACCTATAACATCTTTTTGTAAGACCAACCTTTCTTTGTCTTTTCAACTGCTTCAAAACCACATTTCTCAAACAGCTTTCGTGAACCAAGATTCCAATCGTAAATTTCTTCGACAAGTATTTCCACAAAACCAAGCTCCCTTGCACGCTCGACCATTCGCTGCAATACCTTGGTTCCAATTCCTTTGTTCCAATACCGCTTATCTCCAATGGCAATGGCAAAATCATCTGTAAACAGTGTCACATCACCAATTGGGATAAACTGATTGTCTTCAAAAATTTCAATAAAGTAACATTCTCCATTTGTTGCCAAATAGCCATACATACGATTGAGCCGATCCAAAGTATAAGGTTCCTTATTTCCATCAATCAGCCATACTAATTCTAGATCTTGATGCCATTCAAAAGCAAAATCATGCTGGCCATCATACCGACGTAAACGGACTTGTTTGTCTATTTCTAAAATATCTGCTTGCTCAATTCCAGTGATTGCCATTTCGGATCCTCTCTCATTTACAATAAGTTCATTTTAACATATATCTCTATCAAAATCTATGAATATTATAGCGCGCTGATTGACAAGCTTCTATCGATATGCTATATTAAAACAAATAAAGCATTGCGAGGTAAGGAGAAATGGACAATAACAAGTAAACTCAATTTAAGTTCTATACTTATTTAGTAGTTTTCTTGCGTCCATTTTTCTGTTCCCTCTATTCCTTGAATAGGGTCTTTTTGAGCAGACTTCGACACACTACTAAATAGGTAGTGTGTTTTTTCTTGTAAAGGAGGCCTTATGCTACTAACCACTCAACACCTAACCCTCGACCATCAAAAAGATTTGAGAAATCTGGTTCATGACCTAAACCTCATTGTCAACCCTGGCGATAAAATAGCCATCATCGGAGAAGAAGGAAATGGAAAATCCAGTCTATTACTCACCTTGATGGATTCAACTCTTGTCGCCGACTACCTGCTCCTATCAGGCAACATTCACCGATATTTTCACTCGCCAGTCTATGTTCCCCAAAGTCTTTCACTGGAAATGGCAGAGCTAACCTTGAACGACTACTTCTTCGGAGATATAGACAGTGACATTGATTACGGTCTACTCTACCTCTATGCTGAGCAGCTCCAGTTTGACAGTGAGCGATTTGCCAGTCAACAATTGATTGGAAGCCTGTCAGGTGGCGAAAAATTAAAAATTCAGTTAATCAAATCTCTAGCAACTCCATCTGATATTATTTTTCTGGATGAGCCGTCCAATGACTTGGATTTAGATACCTTACTTTGGCTTGAAAACTATATCATCACGAGTCCTAAAACCATTTTATTCGTTTCTCACGATGAAGACTTCCTTAGCAGAACAGCTACAAAAATCATTCACCTAGAATCTGTTAAGAAGAAAACACTTGCTCAAACCAAGGTTGAAGATCTTGACTACCAAGATTACGCACAGAAGCGCCAACAAGCCTATCAGAAGCAAGTCCAACAAGCTCGGAACGACAAAAAAGAATTTGACAAAGCTATGAATAGGCACCTACGTCAAAAATCACAGGTTCGTCATACCTTGCTCAACACCCATGATGCCACACTAGGACGGCTCATAGCCAAGAAAATGAAGAATGTCTTATCACGTGAAAAACGCTATGAAAGAATGAAGGAAAATCTTACACAAGTTCCTTTTCATGAAGATGCCATTTCCCTCTTCGTCTCAGACATTTCACCACTACCAGCTAGAAAACAAGTGCTTCACTTAGAAAACTTCCAATTGAACATTGGAGGGCGACAATTAGTTCAAAATATCCATTTCAACTTAAATGGACAAGAGAAAATTGGCATCATTGGACAAAATGGAATAGGTAAATCCAGCTTTCTAAAGATCATCTATCAGAAACTCAGGCAACGAGCAGATATAAACTTGGGCTACATGCCCCAGCACTATACAGAAGTCCTTGATGAGTCTAAAACTCCACTTGATTTTTTATTAGAAAATATCAATCGTGAGCAGGAACAACTAATCTTGACACATCTAGCCAGTCTGCAGTTTACACGACAAGAAGTTCATCACAGGATCTGTGAACTTTCAGGGGGACAAAAAGCCAAGTTACTCTTGTTAAAAATGGTTCTTGATCAAGCCAATTTTCTCTTATTAGATGAACCCAGTCGAAACTTCTCTCCTACTTCTCAGCCTCATATTCGTCAACTATTTGCCGATTATCCAGGTGGCTTGGTATGTGTATCACACGACAGACGTTTTTTGAAAGAAGTTTGTCAAAGAATCTACCGACTAACTGAGAATGGACTGGAAGAACTGGAACAGATATAAAAAAGGAAAATATCACACACGCCAAATTTCCTTTTATTTATTAATAAAGAATGAAGTCATGCTATTCGATTCACAACCTATAATTTATCAAGAGCAAGCTGTAAGTCCTCAATCAAATCATTGACATTTTCAAGTCCGATGGATAGGCGGATTTGATTTGGTGTGACCCCAGCAGCAAGTAAATCTTCCGGAGCTAACTGAGCATGGGTGGTTGTAGCTGGATGAACGACCAATGATTTAGCATCGGCAACGTTTGCTAAATTGGAAAAGATTTCCAAACTATCAATAACCTTACGCGCTTCTTCTGCTCCGCCTTTTACTTGGAAAGAGAAAATAGAGCCAACTCCCTTAGGCAGGTATTTATCCGCCAAAGGCTTATAAGGACTATCTGGAAGTGATGGATAATTGACCGACTCTACCTGAGGATGACTAAGTAAAAAGTCAACAATTTTTTCAGCATTAGATACATGACGCTCTACACGGAGAGACAAGGTTTCTAACCCTTGCAAAAGCAAGAAGGCGTTGAATGGAGAAAGGGCAGCACCTGTATCACGAAGTAATTGTACACGAACTGCTACAATAAATGCTGCTGCACCAATATCACGAGTATAACTAATGTTATGATAGCTTGGATCTTCTTCAACAAATTGAGGAAACTTACCAGAGGCCGCCCAATCAAACTTGCCGCTATCGACAATCACACCGCCAATGGTCGTACCATGCCCACCGATAAACTTGGTTGCTGAATGGACGGCAATATCAACACCATGAGAAAATACATTAATCAAATATGGAGTTGCAAAAGTATTGTCAGACACTAGTGGAATTTGGTGGTTGTGGGCAATCTCTGCCAATTTTTCAAGATCAGGAATATTGATAACAGGATTTCCCAAGGTTTCAATAAATACCAGTTTTGTATTGTCTTGAATGGCAGCTTCTACTGCTTCAAAGTCATCAATATCTACAAAGCTTGTTGTAATACCATAGCGAGGAAGGGTTTCTTTGAATAGGTTAAAAGTCCCGCCATAGAGTGTCGTTGCCGCCACAATGTGATCGCCAGCATGTGCTAATGCAAGAATAGTGTATGTGATAGCTGCCATTCCTGAAGAAGTGGCCAAGGCACCAATCCCTCCTTCCAAAGCCGCTACGCGATTTTCAAAAGTAGAGACCGTGGGATTCGTGATACGAGTATAGATATTCCCTGATTTACGCAAGGCAAATAAATCTTCTGCTTCTTGAGCGTCTTCAAAAACATAGGAAGTAGTTTGATAGATAGGTACCGCACGTGATTTTGACGCGGGATCAACTTCCTGTCCAGCATGGAGTTGAAGGGTTTCAAATGAAAATTCTCTAGTCATAAAGGTACTCCTTTGGTCTTTTTCAGTATTCTACCCTATTTTTACCATCTTGACTAATTCTTAAATATTAGAGATATGTATAGTTAACAACTATAGCCATAGGATCAGTTATTCTAAATGAAAAATTTTTCCATATTACATGGATACTAAACAAGCACTTAAATGCCTAAAATGTAAGTCAGTAAAGGCTGAGAAATACACTTCAAAAATCGTGACTATTCTTCTCAACATGCAATTAATGGACAAGCTACTGGGGCAAAGCGGCGCAATATTTGCCCTTCTTTATGAGTCTGATAAATCCCATTTTCGTTGTCGTTTTTGTGGACATCGTTTCGCAGTCAAAGAAAATTTATTTATCAAAGTAGGCCAATAGTTAAAGATTTTAGAAAACTACTACATTTAGGACTAGAAAAACTAAATGACCAAATTTTATAGCAAGTTCTATTCAATATTATAGGATACTCGTTAGCCATACTTCCACAAAAATAGGAAGCCGGGCAAACCATAATGGATCACTTGCCCAGCTTCCTTAACAGAAAACAGATATTATCCTAGAACAATTCTTTGTAATAGGAGATTGTCTCATCTAATGTTGGCATGAATGGATTGCCTGGTGCACAAGCATCAATCAAGGCATTCTTAGAGAGGTATTCAAAATCAAAGTCTTCTTCCTTGATGTCCAACTCCGTTAATTTCTTCGGAATACCAACTTTGGCAGACAGTTCTTCGATTTGGGCAATGGCATAGTCAGCACATTCTTCATCAGTCTTACCTGCGATATCAAGACCTAAAGCTTTTGCAACATCGCGGAAAGCAGCTGGTACACGTTTGGCATTTTCACGTTCAATGATTGGCAAAATCATAGCACAGCAGACGCCATGTGGCAGATCGTAAACAGCACCCAATTGGTGAGCCATAGAATGCACATAGCCCAGACCAGCATTGTTAAAGCTCATACCACCAAGGAAAATAGCATGGACCATAGCCTCACGGGCTTCTATATCTTGTCCGTTTTCAACTGCTCGTGGTAGGTATTCTTTAATTAACTCAATGGCACCCATAGATAATTTTTTGGTTACACCGTATGCTCCAGGAGTTACCAAGGCTTCGATGGCATGAGTCAAGGCATCCATACCTGTTGCTGCAGTCAAAGCTGAAGGCTTGGACAACATAAGCTCAGGATCGTTGACTGACATAACAGCTAGACTGTTTTTATCCACCATAACCATTTTAACCTTGCGTTCTTCATCGGTGATAACGTAGTTAATGGTGATTTCGGCTGAAGTACCTGCAGTTGTATTGATTGCTACAACTGGCAGACCAAGTTTTTCTGACTTATGCAATCCTTCATAGTCTTGTGGTTTACCACCGTTTGTTGCCATGATAGAAATACAGCTTGCCGCATCCTGAGGAGAACCACCACCAACTGAAATGATGAAATCACAGTCATTTTCCTGCAAAACTGCTAGTCCATCAAATACATTTTTACAAGTCGGGTTAGGATCGACCTTACTAAAGACTACGTAGTCAATACCTACTTCATCAAGTGGCTTGGTAACTTTAGGTAAAATATCACTTGTTCGGATAAAATCATCTGTCACAAGCAGAGCCTTTTTGTAGCCCAAATCCTTGACATAACTACCAATTTCGTTGACACAACCGCGACCAATCAAATTGACCGCTGGGACGTAAAATGTTGCCATAGACAAGCTCCTTTATTAATTTGAATTATTTTATATTATTATACTGTTTCCGATGAATTTTGTAAAGAAAATGTGAAACTTTTAACGTAAAATATTGCCTCCTACCAAAGACAATGTTTAACCATCCACCTTACTGCTACTCTGCAACAATTCGTTTACTTGATGAATGGTTTAAAATTCAGTAAAATAATGTTTACGAGGAGGGAAAATTATGAATTTACTCGAGTATATCGGTCCGATTTTTTTCATTACTGCAATCATTAGCTACAGTCTCTATAGGAGGTTTAAAGATAGCAAAGCCACTATTATAGTACCAAAATGTCCAAAATGTAAGTCAGATAAACTTCAAAAATACACTCCTAAAAAAGAACCCACTGAAAAAGTCATCAACTTGATGTCTTTTTTTGCTATACTAGAGTCGAGGTGATTCCTATGCTTGATAATCAAATTCAGTTAGATCTTAGTTCCTATTCTC
>NZ_JARQOZ010000009.1:0-63926 GCF_046032115.1 Streptococcus suis
CTTGGATAAACTGGTGAAAAAAAGCGATTTTCACTAGGTGTTTTTAGTGTACCCTGTTTTCTAAAAAAACAACTAGATTTTTCTCAACTTTCTATTGACTTTTTACCACTAGACTTTATGTTAATCCTCAATCAGCGCTTGGATAACATAATATAATTAGTGAAATGGTTGGTAATATAATTATAGTAAAAAAACGTTGTTAGTTTCCATCGTGGTTTTTTGATATTGGGACACCAGCGATTAGCTGTGAGAAGTCATCACCTTAATTATATCATAGGGTAAAAATAAAAGCGAAGAGGATAGTCACTAGTCTTGAGAAAGACAGCATTTGTTTACGAAAGCTATTGTTTTGAGTTACCTTTACCTTTACCTTTACCTTTATTATTTATATGTCTGAATACAATACCGCATTGGTTGTTCAAACTATGATTCAAATAGTCTTAATTTCTCACTTTCTCACCTTCAAATATTTTTAAGTTTTTTATGAAAACGTATTATTGATAAATTTGAGGCAAAAGCCAACCTTTAGGCATAGAATGTGATATACTAGATAAGTTGCAAGTCTGATACTGGTTAGTTCGCTGCCAGTGGAAATAATTGTTACAAAAAAAGTTAGATAAGGTAGCTTCGCACTGCCTTGTAAAAGAAAGGAAATGCGTTAGGAAACTAGTTCGGGATGAGTATTCGAACCCGTGCTAAAAACTTCGTGAAAAAGATAGACTTCCTAGTGTGTGGTCACACTGCGTCAGTCTCCTATTTTCACCTTGTTTTCTTAACGCACTTGGTATCATAATTGAAATTTACAGATTTACAATTGTCAGAAGACATTTTGCTTGCCGTTGAGAAGGCAGGTTTTGAAACGCCGTCACCTATCCAGGAGCAGACCATTCCGCTTGCTTTGGAAGGAAAAGATGTGATTGGTCAAGCCCAGACGGGTACAGGGAAAACTGCAGCCTTTGGTCTGCCGACCCTCAATAAAATTGACACCAACAATCAAGCTGTACAAGCCTTGATTATTGCCCCAACACGTGAGTTGGCGGTGCAGAGTCAGGAAGAACTCTTCAAATTTGGTCGTGAAAAGGGTGTGAAAGTCCGCTCTGTTTACGGTGGATCAAGTATCGAAAAGCAAATCAAGGCCCTTCGCTCAGGTGCCCACATCGTTGTTGGTACGCCAGGGCGTCTCTTGGACTTGATTAAGCGAAAAGCCCTCAAGCTTGACGGTGTTGAAACCCTTATTCTTGACGAGGCAGATGAAATGCTCAACATGGGCTTCTTGGACGACATCGAAGCGATCATCGAGCGTGTGCCAGAAAGCCGTCAAACCCTTTTGTTTTCTGCGACTATGCCAGAGCCAATCAAGCGTATTGGTGTCAAGTTCATGAAAGAGCCTGAGCATGTTAAGATTGCGGCTAAGGAATTGACCAACGTCAACGTGGACCAATACTATATCCGTGTCAAAGAACATGAAAAATTTGATACCATGACACGCCTTATGGATGTTGACCAGCCTGAATTGTCTATCGTCTTCGGTCGTACTAAGCGCCGTGTTGATGAATTAACTCGTGGTTTGAAACTGCGTGGCTTCCGTGCAGAAGGTATCCACGGAGATTTGGACCAGAACAAACGCCTACGTGTCATCCGAGACTTTAAAAATGACCAGCTTGATGTCCTTGTTGCGACGGACGTTGCGGCTCGTGGATTGGATATTTCAGGTGTAACGCACGTCTATAACTACGATATTCCACAGGATCCAGAAAGCTACGTGCACCGTATCGGTCGTACAGGTCGTGCGGGTCAATCAGGTCAATCAATTACCTTTGTCTCGCCAAACGAGATGGGCTACTTGGCAATCATCGAAGATTTGACCAAGAAACGTATGAAAGGTCTCAAGCCAGCAACTGCTCAGGAAGCATTTGAAGCCAAGAAGAAAGTTGCCTTGAAGAAGATTGAGCGTGACTTCGCAGACGAGACTATTCGTGGAAACTTTGATAAGTTTAAGAAAGATGCAATCAAGTTGGCGACTGAATTTACGCCTGAAGAGCTTGCTCTCTACGTACTTAGTCTGACCGTACAAGATCCAGATAGCATGCCAGAAGTTGAAATCGCACGTGAAAAACCACTGCCATTCAAGTTTGCACCTGGTCAAGCCAAGGGTAAAGGTGGACGTGGTGGTCGCGACCGTGATCGTGGTGGCCGTCGTGACGGTGACCGCAACCGAGACCGTGGAGGACGCCGTGGTGATCGTAACGACCGCAACCGTCGTGATGACAAGTTCAAGCGTGACAACCGCCGTCAGGACAACAAAAAACCACACCAACGCACCTCAAGTGAAAAGAAAACAGGCTTTGTGATCCGCAATAAAGGGGAGAGATAAGCAGTGTTTGACAGGCCATAAAGAGTGGTCTGTTTTTTTGAGTTCTATTTAGAAAATAATCGAAATAGTTCTTGACAAACAATAAAAATAGAGTATAATTCTATTTAGAAATATTTCTAAATAGATGAACAAGGAGGCTTATTATGGGATTGTCTGAAACCTTAAAGGCAATTTCTGCTCCTATTCGTAGGCAAATTCTAGATAGTCTTAAGTCGGGGCCGAAGTCTGCTGGGGAAATTGTAGAACAATTTCATTTAACAGGAGCAACAGTTTCTCATCATTTATCCACTTTGAAAAAAGCTGGATTAATTTTGGAGGAAAAGCAGAAAAATTTTATTTATTATCGTCTAAACTATACGGTCTTTGAAGAAGTCTTGGTTTGGATTGCAAGTTTAGGAGGACATCAAGATGAAGAAAATTGACATAAAAACCTTATTAGCAACTTCGAGTATATTTCTACTGATTGCAGTATTGATGATTTGTTACTATAAAGCATTGCCAGATACCGTGGTATCTCATTTTGGGGTAAATGGTGAGCCAAATGGCTCTATGCCCAAGTATATGGTGACAATTTTGACACCGCTACTATTCTTTTGTGTTCACCTATTCATTTGTGTACTTTATGATGTGAAAGGGATAGGGAAAACACCAGTCATTCGAGTGGTCAAATGGCTTTTTCCGTTGCTGGCTCTCATCATTCAAGTTGCTTTGCTCAGGTTTAACTTGGGAGGAGAATTAGATTACCGGAGACTTGTTATTGGACTGCTAGCTATCGGTTATATGGTAATAGGGAATTATTTACCCAAGGAGGAATTGGGCAGCAAGACCAATGAAATAGAAAGAAGGGGAAGAAAGCAGGCAGGCTATCTCTTCATCATTGGTGGGCTATTGCTACTAGTTAGTCTGTTAGGCTCACCAACCCTATCTATCCTTGTACTGATTTTGTTTGGTATATCTGTCATAACCTTGAGTCTCTATTATTTTTATCGTCGTTACAAAACCGCTTCCTAATTGGAGCGGTTTTTGTTATACTAGAAGTAGCAAAATAGGAGGAAAGACCATGGGCGTTTTGACAATGGATAGAGCCTTTGTATTCTAAAAAATAATACAAAGGAGAACATCATGATTACTTACAAACAACATCCTCAACTTGATTTTCAAGCAGTCCTTGACCTCTATGCTTCAGTTGGTTGGACAAATTATACTGATCGGCCTGCCATGTTACAGAAGGCTTTGGAACATAGCCTGTTTGTTCTTGCGGCCTATGACGGTAACCGTCTAGTGGGTCTCTTGCGAGCAGTTGGTGACGGCCATTCAATCGTTTTTATTCAGGACATCTTGGTCCTGCCAACCTATCAGCGTCAGGGAATTGGGCGTCAGCTTTTGGAGCAGGCCATTATCCACTTTTCGGAAGTTTACCAGCTTCATCTCTTGACAGACAATACAGAGAAAACACGGTCTTTCTACGAAGCAATTGGTTTTACAGCCGTTGATAGCCTGGACTGTGTCGCATACACCTATTTAAAAAAATGATAACAGTTTTGAATGCAGAGGCTGGGAGACCAGCCTTTTGCTTCGAGCAAATGGGAGTGGGAAAGAACTCGATTAGTCTAAAAGAGAGTTCGTTTTCCCACCCCCGCACAGTTGATTAGGTCAGATTTGGAGTGTGAAACACGAACAAATCTGCCAATCAACCACTGCGCTGAGATGTTGACACGAACTCTGAGTAGTGGAGCTGGGCTTTTTGCCCAGCCTCAAAAAGAGTAGAATATATTTATCAATAATTAGTAACAAAGGAGATGGACAATGGCAACCGTATTAATTGTAAAGGCCCACCCCCTCGACGCACAAAAGTCCTACGCCTTGCGGGCTTGGGAAGAGTTTCAAACTCGGTACGCCAGTTTGCACCCAGAAGATCGGATTGAACTAGTCGATGTCTTTGAGGACCAGATTCCAGCTTTGGATAAGCCTTTGTTAGAATCTATGGGAGCAGCAAAAAAAGGTATAGAAATCAGTCCTGAACAAGCCGAGCGCTTGGACTGCTACAATGCCCTGACCCAACAATTTCTTGCAGCAGATAAGATTGTTGTCGTCAATCCTCTCTGGAATCTCAATGTGCCAAGTCAGTTGGTATCCTGGATTAACACTATTAACGTTGCAGGTCTGACCTTCAAGTATGGGTTGGAAGGCTCTATCGGTCTGGTCAAGGGCAAAAAATTGTTGCATATCCAGTCTAATGGTGGAGTTTACGCAGGTCAAGATCCTGCAGCCCAATACATCAAGTCTATCTTTGAGTTTCTTGGATTTGAAGACATTCATCAGGTCTTCATCGAAGGGCAATCGGCCGATCCAAACCAGGCTCAGGCTATTTTTGAAGAAGCTATGGGGAAAATTGATACAATTTTGGAAGTATTTTAAATAAAAAGCCTCGTACTATTTTGTACGAGGTTTTTTTGTCATTTCTGCAATATAATCTAACTTACTCTGCCTGCTCCGCTTTTTAAACAAAGCCTCGGCCGACATGGCTTCCTGCTTACTAGCAAAGGCTTCTTGATAGAGCAGACTGACAGGCAAGCGTGCGCGGGTGTACTTGGCCCCTTTCCCACGATTATGGGTAGCAAGCCGCTTGACCACATCAGTCGTATAACCAGTATAAAGACTCCCGTCGGCACATTCCAGCACATAAAAGTAGGCCTTAATTTCCATAATAAATCTCACGAATAGCCGGAGTATAGTCGCCGTTTTCCTCATGGACAACCAGAGGTGGCAGGATGTGCAGACCGTCCACCGAGCCGTCCTTGATAGCCTCAATCAGCAACATATTGGCCTCCTTGCTGGCCTTTGGATAGACAAACTGGATGCGTTTAGGAGCCAGCTTGTAGGTCCTCAGCGTGTCCAAAATATCTAAAAATCGGTCGGGCCTGTGGACCATGGCCAAGCGACCATTGGACTTGAGCACCTGTTGGGCCACCTGGCAAATGCTATCTAGGTTGGTAGCAATCTCATGTCTGGCTAGGAGATAATGCTCGCTCTCATTGAGATTTGAACCCTCGTCCACCTTGAAGTAGGGGGGATTGCAGAGCATCAAATCCACTTTGGACCGCAAATCATACTGGGGCAGGTTTGCCAAGTCGTCATTGATGACCGATACCTGTTCCTCCAGACCATTGAGGGCGATGGAGCGGCGATTCATGTCCGCCAACCGTTCCTGCAACTCGACCTGAATAATCTGAGCCTTGGTGCGTGTGGAGGCAAAGAGGCCCACTGCCCCATTTCCACTACAAAGATCGACAATCAACCCCTTCTGAGCAGGCATTTTTGGAAAACGCGACAGGAGGACACTGTCGATCGAGTAGCTAAAAACCTCCCGGTTTTGAATAATCTGAACATCTGTTGAGAAGAGCTGATCAACCCGCTCTCCGTCTAATAACTCAATTTTTTGCATGGTTTTATTATACCATCTTTAGCAGAAAATCTCAGTCCATTTTGGAAGAAAAAGGAGCGCATATCACGCTCCTTTCAATCTAACTAAAAAATTCAATCCAAGCCCCGACCAGCAAGAAAGCAATACAGAGATAGATTTGCCAATTTGCTTTTAAGGTCCATTCTTTAGACCAAAAGGCACTACGGGCAGTACCGACAGTCGCAAATAGCAAGAGTGCAAGCCAGAAGGTAGGTCCCTTATTTAGCCATTCTCCGATACTCCCCAGCAATAACAGTATCATGAGATAAAAATTCAAACTCCGATAAAATTCTTTATTAAATTCCTTAAACATATAAAATCCTCACAATACAAAGAAGGAAATGATTATCCAACTAGCAATCAATCCAATCGTCAGATAAATCTGCCATGTTTTTTTAATCCAGCTTCGTGGTTTAAAGAAGGCTAGATAGCCGACATAAAGTCCCAAGGCAAACTGGATAAAATCGAACACCCCAAAGATTCCCTTTGTAACTACGAAACTAAAGGTCACTAAACAAAGTAGGGAAAAGTAAAATTCCCAAGTTTGATAAAATGCTGTATTGAAGTTCTTAAACATAGTAGACTCCTTTCTACTTACCCAATACGAATTTAAGATAGATAATCAGCGCAATCATTACCAAATGAAAGATGTAGCCCATGCGAGTGAGCTCCTTTTCTTCCTTGAAGAAAAAGGTCCGAATAGCCTGGATAGTGAGGATAAGAATGGCCAATAGGGCATACCAAGTTGAATTTGGAGAACTGTCCTTAAAGAAACCGGGTAGTAAAAAACAAGTCCAGAAAACCAAGGAATAAAAGGCATTGTACCGATAGAAATGCTTGTTAAACTGAAATTTCATAAGTAATCACCTCTCTTTCTGTTATTATATCAACTTATTTGCAAGTTTTCAAATATTTATATGTAAACAAAAGCGGGTCTTGTTATAAATAAAAACTATAACAAAGCTTGCTGTTTTTCTATAAGGATTTTTTGAGCTTTTTCACACCAAATCTCCCATTTCATGCTAGACTAGTTAATAAGTTAGAATGGAGTAGATGTTATGACAGATTATAAGATTGATACGATTTTGGCGCATACGGGCATCAATAGCGATGAGAGAACAGGTGCCTTGATTTCCCCTATCCACCTTTCGACGACCTATCAACACCCTGAGTTTGGTCAATCGACAGGTTATGACTACACGAGAACAAAAAATCCGACACGTGCCAGTCTAGAGACGACTTTGGCAGCTATTGAAAAGGCCGACTATGCCCTAGCAACGAGCTCGGGAATGGCTGCTCTGGTCTTGCTCTTTAACGGTTTTCCTGTTGGAAGCAAGGTAGTTGCGGCGCGTGATCTCTACGGTGGCTCCTTCCGCTGGTTCAATGAGCAGGAGCAGTTGGGGCGCTTTAGCTTCACCTATGCCAACACTGAGGAGGAGCTCCTAGCTGCCATCACGGACCAGACAGATTATGTTTTCCTTGAAACACCGACCAATCCCCTCATGGTGGAGTTTGACATTGCTAAGGTTTCGGCTGTCGCCCATGCCAAAGGAGCCAAGGTGATTGTCGATAACACCTTTTACAGCCCTATCTACCAAAATCCCCTTCTACTTGGAGCCGATGTGGTCTTGCATTCAGCAACCAAGTATCTGTCAGGGCATAATGATGTATTGGCAGGCGTGCTCATGACCAATGACCAGACCCTCTATGACAAACTCTTCTATGACCAAAATACCACAGGTCCAACCCTTTCGCCCCTAGATGCCTACCTTCTCATGCGTGGACTGAAAACCCTCTCTCTGCGTATGGAACGGGCAACCCAAAATGCCCAGAAAATTGTTGCCTACTTGCAAGCTAGCCCAGCTGTCAAGCAGGTCTATTACACGGGTAAAGGGGGCATGATTTCTGTCAAGGTAGTGGATGAAGGCCGCATTCCTCACATTCTCAATACCTTAGAGGTCTTTACTTTTGCGGAAAGTTTGGGAGGAGTAGAAAGCTTGATTACCTACCCAGCCACTCAGACCCACGCAGATATTCCAGCTGAAACCCGCCATTCTTACGGGTTAACGGATGACTTGCTTCGTCTGTCTATCGGCATTGAGGATGCGGATGACTTGATTGCAGATTTAAAAACAGCCTTGGAGGGATAAGATATGACACGATATGATTTTATGACTAGACCCGATCGCTTAAGTCACCATTCAGAAAAGTGGAAGGCCAGTGAGCAGGATCCAGAACTCTTACAGCTTTGGATTGCGGATATGGATTTTGAAGCCCTGCCCGAAATTCGCTCAGCCATTCGCCAGTATGCAGACCAACATATCTTCGGCTATCCCTACGCTAGTAATTCTCTCTATCAATCCATTATTGATTGGGAAAAAGACCAACACGGATATGAAATCAGCAAAGAAAGTATTGTTCTAATTGAAGGAGTGGTGCCAGCCCTCTCGGTAGCTATCCAAGCTCTTACTGAGGAGGGAGATGCCGTTCTCATCAATACTCCTGTCTATCCTCCCTTTGCCCGTACGGTAAAATTGAACAATCGCCAATTGGTAACCAATTCCTTGCAGGTAGTGGACGGACAGTTCCAGATTGATTTTGAACAATTGGAGCGTGACCTTGTAGAGAAGGAAGTGAAACTCTACATTTTCTGCAATCCCCATAATCCAGGTGGTCGTGTTTGGTCCAAGGAGGAGATAGAAAAAATTGGTCAATTGTGCCGTAAACACAAGGTCTTGCTAGTTTCAGATGAGATCCATCAAGATCTGACCCTTTATGGAAACCAGCACCACAGTTTCAACACTGTGAGTCCAGATTTTAAGGATTTTTCACTTGTTTTATCGTCTGCAACAAAAACCTTCAACATTGCAGGTACGAAAAATAGCTTTGCTATTATTGAAAATCCACAATTGAGAAAGGCTTTTACGAGAAGACAGCTGGTCAATAACCAGCATGAAATTCCAGCTATTGGCTTGATTACGACTGAAACAGCCTTTCGATATGGTCGTCCATGGTTAGAGGAATTGAAGACAGTGCTTGAGAAAAACATTGATTATATAACGGACTACCTGACCCAACATACAAAGATTAAGGTGGTAAAGCCACAAGGAACCTATCTGGTCTGGCTTGATTTTTCTGCCTATGGGTTGGAGCATAATGAATTGCATCGCAAATTGAAAGAAGAAGCCAAAGTGGTTCTCAATGATGGCCAAACCTTCGGAAAGGAAGGTGTCCAACACGCTCGCCTCAATGCAGCAGCACCGTTTGAAACCATAAAAGAAGCCTGCCAACGAATTGTAGGAGTGTTTGGTAGATAATTAAAAAAGGATGTTCTGTTCCTTGTTCAGAATATCCTTTTTGCTTTTGGTGAACTTGAAATGTTTTGGTGTGTAGAATTAATGACTATGAAATTTCCGATAATCACTTGGACTCTGGTGATATTGATTTTTAAAGGCACTGCTAAACACCAAGGGGTCAAAATAGCCGACAGAATTTGCGATTTCAGTGATACTAAGTTCTGGAGTAGCCAGTAGTTGACATGCGTGGTTCATTTTAACTTGAACGATATAATCTTTGATAGAGTAGCCAGTTTCTTGCTTGAAAATTTTATACAAGTAACTACGACTTAGGGCTAATTGCTCCGCGATTTCAGATACTTTAATAGGACTGCTATATTGACTATGTATTATTTTTATTGCGTGATGTACATAATTTTTTGCAATGGTATTGGCATCTTTTAATGCATCATTCGGGAACTCTTCAACAAGTGCTGCGAGCAATTGATTCAAATGACCGATTAGAATTAGTTCCGTAGTCATTGGAAGAGATTGATTTTTTGTATGATTGATGTCAATCATCTTTTTTAATATAGGAGAATCGAGGTTTGAATGGAGATAATATTTTTCTAGAAGTCGAGTTTGAGTCAGGATGCTTTCAGCACGTGAGCCACTGAACCCCACCCAAGTGTAGGTCCAAGGCTCTATCCCATCAGCCTGGTAAAAAATAGATTGATTTTTTGGAAGTACAAAAATATCTCCAGCGGTTAGTTCAGTCGTATCACCATTGATTGTCATCTTGCCTTTGCCATTCGTAATAAAATGAAGTACATAGTTATTTCGGATTGTTGGTCCAAATGAGTAGTTCTTGTCACATTGTTCGGCACCATAATGGTCAACATTTAGGTCAAAATTATGGCTGTCAAGCTCATTATAGATATTCAGAATATTCATTTCCATCCTCCATAGGAAACATTATAACATGTTTATGATACAAAAGACTATTAATTAAAGCGTTTTCATTTTATAAAATAAAGTATGTAAAGGAGACAGGAGAGAAGAACATGATTCAATACTTAGAAGAAAATCGCTTGTTCCACCTACAAACTAGAGAGTTTTCATACATTATTCAAATTTTGGAAACGGGAGATTTAGTTCACAGATATTTTGGTAAAAAGGTTAAACATTTTAGTTCTGGAAATAAAATCACATATCTAGATCGTTCTTTTTCACCAAGTCCGATTTCTGGAAACAGGACATACTCTATGGATACCTTACAACAGGAATATTCTAGTAATGGTTTAGGTGATTTCCGCACAGCTGCAATTGACTTGCGAAATGAGTTTGGTGTGGCCTTGGATTTAAAATATAAGGCACACAGAATAAAGAAAGGCAAACAAGCACTTGAAGGATTACCTTCTAGTTTTGCTGATGAGGACGAGGTAGATAGTCTAGAGATTGAACTCTACGATCAGCTAACAGACATTACTGTTACGCTTCAGTACAGTGTGTTTGAGGACGCGAATTATCTTAGCCGTTCTACAACCATTCAAACAGGTCAATTTCCAACAAAAATCGAAAAGGCTTTGTCTTTTACACTTGATTTTCCACACAAAGATTTTGTTGTACATAGCCTAGCGGGCAGATATGGATTTGAAAAGGAGTGGACACAGACACCCTTAACCAAGGGGAAATTTTCCATTGGAAGTATTCGAGGAGCCTCAAGTCATTCAAAAACACCATTCATAGCACTCGCGGACCCTGCTGTAACCGAAGACAGTGGTCATATTTACGCTGCTCAATTAGTATATAGTGGAAATTTCACTGGATTTGTTGAAGTGACACCTTTAGAGACCTGTCGTTGGGGCATGGGATTAAACGATGAGCAATTTTGTTGGGAATTAGGGCAACATTCACGTTTCCAAACACCAGAAGTCCTCTTATCATTCACTGATAAAGGGTTGACTGGCATGACACAAGACAGTCATGAGTTCATCAAAAATCATATTGTAGCTTCGAAGTTTAGTCATCAAGAACGACCGATCCTCATTAATAACTGGGAAGGGACCTATTTCGATTTTACTGAAGATAAGATCGTAGAGATGGCGAAATCGGCAAGTCAAGTTGGAGTAGAACTTTTTGTACTAGATGATGGTTGGTTTGGAAAACGAAATCATGATGAATGTTCATTGGGTGATTGGAAAGTCAATTTGGATAAGTTGCCAAATGGTTTGACTGGCTTAGCAGAGCGAATAAACGGGCTTGGCATGAAATTCGGACTGTGGTTTGAACCAGAGATGATTTCTATTGATAGCGATCTTTATCGTGAGCATCCTGATTGGGCAATTCGCACAGAAGGACGCTTACCAATCTACAGCCGAGAACAATTAGTTTTGGATTTGACCAAGCAGGAAGTCTGTGACTACATCATTGATAGCGTCTCTTCCATATTAGAATCAGCCAATATTTCTTATGTAAAATGGGATATGAACCGTAATATCACCAATATTCCTGAAGGTTTAGCAAATGACCAGCGCTTTGAGTTCCACCATCGTTACATGCTAGGTCTCTACCGTGTATTAGACCACCTTACCAAGCGGTTCCCAGATATTCTTTTCGAATCCTGTGCTGGTGGCGGTGGTCGAAATGACCTCGGTTTGCTCTATTACATGCCACAGGCTTGGGCTAGTGATAATACAGATGCGATTGGTCGACTTTTTATCCAAGAAGGTACGAGTTTGATTTTACCTGCTTCTTCTATGGGAGCCCATGTGTCTGCAGTTCCTAACCACCAAGTTGGTCGAATCACTCCGCTTGCAACACGTGGTAATGTGGCAATGATGGGGGGAGCATTTGGTTATGAACTAGATTTGACCAAACTAAACTCAGATGAGTTAGATGAAATCCGTCAGCAAGTTCAAACCTTCAAATCCATTCGCTCAACAGTTCAGGAAGGCTTGCTCTATCGCTTGAAAAAAACAAGCAATACCTGGGCTGCCAATTATGTCAATAAAGATAAAAGTCAAGCGGTATTCACCTTTGTTAAGATACTGGCTCAATCAGAAGCTCCGCTTTTACAAGTTCAATTAAAAGGACTTGATTCAGATGCCTTGTATGAATGCCCACAATTAGGAGAGACATTCTACGGGGATGAATTGATGAACATTGGGCTTACTATGCCACATGTTCAAAAAGATTATTTTAGTGTACAATATATTTTTAACAAAATCTAGGAGGATTTTATAATGAAAATGAAAACATTTTTAAAATGTGCGTCCGTCTGTGCTTTTGCCAGCTTCTTGGTTGCTTGTGGGAATGCAAGTAGTAGCGATAAGGTAGAAATTGAATATTTCTCACAAAAACCTGAAATGCAAGCAACTCTTCAAGAAATAATTGATGATTTTGAAAAAGAAAATCCTACGATTGATGTTAAATTTTCAAATGTACCAGATGCAGGAACTGTTCTGAAAACCCGAATGGCCAATAATGAAGCACCAGATGTCATCAACATTTATCCACAAAATGCGGACTTCAAAGCATATGCAGCGGATGGACGTTTCCTAGAAATTGGTGATGATGCAGGATTAAACCATTTGAAAGATGGTGCTGTAACACCATATCTTGTTAACGAAAAAAATTACACCCTTCCTTTGACAGCGAATGCTTATGGTATTTACTATAATAAAGATAAGTTCAAAGAGTTGGGTCTCGAAGTTCCTACTACCTATGCAGAATTTGTGGCTTTGGTAGACAAAATCAAGGCTGATGGCAGTGCAGCACCGTTTGCTCTTTCATTGAACGATACTTGGTCATTGAATGGCTACCATCAGTTAGCCTGGGTAACTGTTGCAGGTGGTTTTGATGGGGCAGAAGATATTCTGATTCGCAGTGCAAAGGGAGCGATTCAAGATGATGCTACGACAAAAGCAGTTCTAGAACGCCTGCAACTGTTGACAGATAACGGACAAAAAGGTGCAACTGGAGCCCTCTATGCAGATGCAGTGGCAGCTTTTGCGGCAGGAGATGCACTCATGCTCCCACAAGGGACATGGGCAGCTACAGCTGTTAACCAACAAGAACCAGAATTTGAATATGGTATGTTTACCTTCCCTGGTGATAAAGAAGGTGGCGACTATACCATCGGTGCAGCTGACCTTGCTCTATCTATTTCTGCAGATACAGAGCACCCAGAAGAGTCTAAAAAATTCCTAGAATACCTCTCTCGTCCAGAAGTTATCCAGAAATACTATGATGTAGATGGCTCACCAACTTCTGTAGAAGGCGTAGAAACAGAAGGCAAGTTTGAAGAAACTGCTGGAGTTACACAATATGCCTTCACTGACAAACACGTAGTTTGGTTGCAATCTGAATGGGAATCAGAAGAAGAGTTCTGGAATATCACAGTTGAAGCAGTGAAAAATCCTAACTCAGCAGAATTAGTGAAAAAACTGAACGCATTCTTTGATCCAATGAAGTAATGAACAATAAAAAAAGGTTACCTAGTAACGATATTTTCGTTCTACTAGGTAGCCATTATTTTAAAATGTTGTGGAGCGCTTAATCAATTTCGGAGCAATCTCGCGATGTTGGATAGGCGAAATAATTTCTTTCTTTCGTTCTTCTATTTGCTGGCTCAAAACTTCTAAAGCTGTGTGAGAAATAGCCTTTAAATCTTGTCTGATAGTTGTCAATGGAATAATTGTTTCCGATGCAATCGGAGAATCATCAAATCCTACAATACGATAATCCTCAGGGAAATGACCATATTTTTGGAATAGGATATTGACAAAGATAGAGGCATAGGTATCGTTAGCAAAGAAAATTCCTTTGCGCTTACCTTGATAGTTAGCCTCAATCGTCTCAAAATGGTGCTGTAATTCAGTTTGAATCTGATGGTAAGAACTACCGAGGTCAGTTGCAAAGATTCTGTATTCTACATCACTGTCCTGACACATTGTTTCGAAACCTTTGACTCGATTATAGGCAGGTATATCTTCTTTCAATTTTCCATTAATATGGATAAGTATATCACAGTTATTCTTGATTAAAGAACCTGTAGCTTGAATGGCTCCGAGATAGTTGTCGGTTTCAATGCTAGAAATATATTGTGATTCGCGCTCAATTGAAACTACAGGAACATTGTAACTGGCTAATTCTTCAGAAGTAATGGTATGACTTAAAACAATCAATCCTTCGATATTATAAGCCAATAATTCTTGGATATACTCTCGTTCGGTCTCAATATTGTCATCACCGATGAAAACTAAGAATTTGTAATTATTTTTTTTATAGGTAGCTAATATTTCTTCTAAAATGGCCGCATAAAAGTGGAGAAATAGATTTGGTATGATAATACCGATGAACTCCGTTTTACCTTTGGCTAATACTTTTGCAAGTTTATTTTCTTGGTAACCCAGTTCAATTAATGCTCTTTCAATCTTTTGTTTGCTGGCATCTGTTAATGAATCGGGATTATTAAAATATCGTGATATGGTTGTCTTTGAAAAATTTGTATGTTTTGCAATATCCGCAAATGTAACCTTTTGTTGCTTCATTTGAAAACCCTTTCTTGTTTTCAGTATTATATAGTGAAAATCGCTATGTGTCAATCTTTTTTCAATTTAGAAAAATATTTTTGAAAACGCTTGACAATCAAAAACTAAAAGGGTAGAATACGATTAAGTAACCGGTTACATTACAAATAACATCCGGAGGTGAAGGATACAAAACTTGAAAAAGGCTAGAGATTATGTTTTCCAGCATCATGTTGCTTCGGATACAAGGCCATGATTTCATGTTAGCCCACCTGTTGGTTGGCTAAATGATTCGAATGGACTTTCAGAATTTCAGGGTAAAGTCCATCTATTTTATCAGTATCATCCTTATGATATCAAGTGGGGGCCCATGCACTAGGGACACCAAGTGACGGAAGACATGGTAGTTTGGAAAGATTTGCCCGTGGCTCTAGCACCCGACCAATGGTATGACCAGGAAGGATGCTTTTCAGGAAGTGCAGTGGAGCACGAGGGTAAACACTATCTAATTTATACAGAGGTTCGAAAACAAGAAAACAGTAGTGGGCAGATTGAAGTTGTTCAAGACCAATGTTTAGCCGTTGGAGATGGAGTTGATTATAAAAAAGTTAATACGAATCCAGTATTGACAGGAAATATACTCCCTGACGGTTTTAGTAGAGAACATTTTCGTGATCCAAAGAAGTTGATCGAACCTATTCTGGGCTTAGATTAGATCAGAATTGTTTCAGAAAAATAGCAGTAGACCTCCAAGATTCAATCACCTGTCGCTTTATTTTGGATAGTCATTCCATTGAATTGTTTATCAATGGAGGGAAGCAAGTGTTCAGTATGGAAATTGAAACACCACTTGAAGCAGATGGCATTCGTTTCCAGAGTCAAGGATTAGTTACATTAGCAGTTGAAAAATATGATATTATTACTAAATGACCTAGGTATAAAAAGGGAGAAAGAAAATGAAATTTACAACATTCGTTAAAAGTGCATCTGTGATTGCTTTTGCTAGTTTGCTAGCAGCATGTGGGAATGGCTCGGCGGGGTCTAGCGATAAAGTCGAGCTAGAATATTTCTCGCAAAAACCAGAAATGCAAGCGACCTTGCAAGAAATCATTACTGATTTTGAAAAGGCCAATCCTGACATTAGTATTAAATTTTCCAGTGTGCCAGATGCAGAAACCATCTTGAAAACTCGTATGGCCAACAATGAAGATCCAGATATTATCAATGTCTATCCGGTTGCGGCAGATTTTGATGCTTGGGCAAAAGATGGTCGTTTTCTAGAACTCGGAGAGGATGCTGGAGTTGGCAATTTGAAAGAGGGAGCAGCAGAATTCTATGCTGTTGATAATAAAATTTATTCTCTCCCATTGAACACCAATGTCTATGGCATCTATTATAACAAGGCTAAATTTAAAGAATTAGGCCTAGAAGTGCCAAAAACAACTGCTGAATTCGAAAAATTAGTAGCGACGATTAAAGACAAGGGTGAAACACCATTTGCGCTGTCTTTGGCTGATTCTTGGTCACTAAATGGATTCCATCAGTTGGCATGGGTGAGCGCGGCAGGAGGTTATGACCAAGCTCAAGATATCCTAGTTCGGAGTGGCAAAGGTAGTATCACAGCTGACAATCCAGCAACGCAAGCAGTTGTTAAATCCTTCGAATTATTACATGACAACGGTCAATCAGGATTTTCAGGAGCTAAGTATGCCGATGCTGTCGCAGCATTTGCAGATGGCAAAGCTCTCATGATGCCACAAGGTAGCTGGGCTGCTGCAGTCATCAATCAACAGAATGCTGATTTGGATTACGGTATCTTTGCCTTCCCTGGAGAAAAAGAAGGGGATGATGTGACTATCGGTGGTGCCGACTTAGCTTTGTCAATCAGTGCCAAGACGGAACACCCAGAAGAAGCTAAAAAGTTCCTCGCTTATATGTCTAGCAAAGAAGTCATGCAAAAATATTATGATGTAGACGGTTCGCCAACTTCTGTCGAGGGAGTTGAAACAGAAGGGAAGTTCCCAGAAATTGAAGGAGTTGCCCAATATGCCTTTACTGATAAGCAAATTGCATGGTTGCATAAAGAATGGACATCGCAAAATGATTTCTGGACCATCGCTGTAGAAACAATCAAAGATCCAAAGGCAGATAAGCTTGCGAACGAATTGAATGCTTTCTTTGACCCAATGAAGTAAGTAATACATAACAACTATAAATGATGTAAGTGGGGATTTCTCTTCTTACCCTTATAGTTGTTCCAATTCAGCTTTATCTCGAAGCCCCCTAAATTCAGATGGAGCTGAGTTGCAACAACTATAACAAACGCTAAAAGGAGTATCATGATGAATCAAAAAGGTTTTATTGCCAAATATTGGCCTTATCTATTTGTTGCCATACCAATTGGCCTACAGTTAATCTTTTTCTTCTATCCCCTATTTACAGGGATCTATTATAGCTTGACGGATTGGAATGGATTGACATCAGATTTTAGTTTGATAGGTATTCAAAACTATCTAGATATCTTGAAGAATCCCGATTTTTATACGTCTATGACTTTTACCATTATCTTCACCATTGGTTTAGTCATTGGTGAAATTGTCATCGGTATTTGGTTGGCTAGTCTCCTCAATCGTAAGATTAAAGCAGTTGGTTTCTTTAGAACCTGGTATTTCTTCCCAGCAGTACTATCCACAGTCACTTTAGGCTTGATTTTTGTCCAATTGTTCAACTATGGTTTTACACAGATTGGAGAAATCCTTCATATCGATTGGTTGATGGAAAACTTATTGGTACAAGAAAATACTGTTATTCCAGCTGTACTTTTTGTGGCTCTCTGGCAAGGATTGGCTATGCCAGTCATCATCTTCCTGTCTGGCTTACAAAGTATTCCAGAAGATGTGAAGGAAGCAGCAGCTATTGATGGTGCAACACGCTCTCAACAATTCTTCAACATTGAGCTTCCATTCTTATTACCATCTATCAGTATGGTTTTCATCTTGGCAATGAAGTCAGGTTTGACAGCATTTGACCTTATCTTTGCACTGACAAGTGGTGGCCCAGACGGCAAAACAGAATCCTTGGGTTTACTCGTTTACAACTATGCCTTTGTAGACAATAAATTCTCTTATGCCAATGCTTTGGCTGTAGTACTCTTCATCTTCATTATTGTCATCTCATTAATTCAGATGAGAATTTCGAAGAAATTTGAAATCTAGGAGGACAGACATGAATACTCAAAAACAGAAAAATTGGTGGGTCTATCTCGTGCTCTTCAGCGGTATTCTCTTCATGTTTATTCCGCTACTCGTGACCATTATCAGCTCATTCAAACCAACCAAGGAAATCACGAGCAACTTCTTTGGTCTTCCTGAAAATTTCACCTTAAATAACTACGAACGCTTGTTTAATGATGGAATTGTACAATATTTTGGCAATTCTGCCTTGATTACGATTGTAGCAGTTGGCTTGATATTACTTGTTATTCCAATGGCAGCTTTCGCCGTAGCTCGTCAAATGAAACGCCAGACAGTATTTAACTTTATCTACTTTTTCTTGATTATTGGGATTTTCGTACCTTTTCAGGTTATTATGCTCCCAATGACCAAATTAATGTCAAGCCTTGGTTTGAACAATATTGTGGGTTTGATTATTCTATATTTGACCTATGCAGTTCCTCAGGCCCTCTTCCTCTATGTCGGCTATATCAAGACCATTGTTCCTGAAGAAATGGATGAGGCGGCAGCTATTGATGGCTGTGATAAATTTAGTATGTACTGGAAAATCATTTTCCCGCTCATGAAACCCATGCATGCAACCGTTTTGATTATCAATGCCCTCTGGGTCTGGAACGATTTCCTCTTGCCTTTGCTAGTATTGAATCGTGATCAAAGCATGTGGACTTTACCTCTTTTCCAATACAATTACCAAGGTATGTATTTTAGTGACTATGGCCCATCATTTGCATCCTATGTTGTGGGGATTATCCCAATATTATTGGTATACCTTGTCTTCCAGAAACATATTATTTCAGGTATGACAAGTGGTTCTGTCAAATAATTACAAAGGTTGACTTGTTCAACCTTTTCTAAAAAATAAAAAAGAAAAGGCTTACAAAGGAGAATATCTATGAAAATTAAAAACCAAGCTATGTTGATTACTTACTCAGACAGTTTGGGTAAGAATCTCAAGGATTTGAAAAAAGTTCTTGAGGGACCATTAAAGGATGTTGTGGGAGGTATCCATATACTGCCGTTTTTCCCATCATCAGGTGACCGTGGGTTTGCGCCAATGGATTATACAAAGGTAGACCCTGCATTTGGAGACTGGTCAGATATTGAAGCATTGAGTAAGGACTATTATCTGATGTTCGATTTTATGATCAATCATATTTCAGCCAAGTCACCGTATTTCCTTGATTTTCTTGAAAAGAAAGATGAATCAGCTTATGCGGATTTGTTCATTCGCTATAAAAACTTTTGGCCAAATGGTGAGCCAACGCAAGAAGATGTTGATTTGATCTATAAGCGTAAACCTCGTGCTCCATATCGAATTGCAACATTTGCTGATGGTAGCGAGGAGAAGGTATGGTGTACCTTTGATGAGCAGCAGATTGACCTCGATGTGACAACGGAAACAACTCGTCGCTTTATTCAGGAAAATCTGGAACAGCTAGCGGACCACGGAGCTTCCATTATTCGCTTGGATGCCTTTGCTTATGCCAATAAAAAAATCGGAACCAATTGTTTCTTTGTGGAGCCTGATATTTGGGAAATGCTCCATTTTCCACGTCAGTTATTGGCACCAAAAGGAGTGGAAATCTTACCAGAAATCCATGAACATTACACCATTCAGCAAAAAATCGCTGAGCAAGACTACTATGTCTATGACTTTGCCCTTCCGATGCTGGTTCTTCATGCTCTTTATTCAGGCAATGTCAACCGCCTTGTTCACTGGATGGAGATTTGCCCTCGCAAGCAATTTACAACCCTAGATACACATGATGGAATCGGTGTTGTGGATGTTAAGGATTTGCTGACGGATGAGGAGACAGAGGAAACGCGTGAAGCCTTGTATGCACAAGGTGCCAATGTGAAGAAAATTTATAGTACTGAAGCCTACAATAATTTGGATATTTATCAGATTAACTGTACTTACTATTCTGCCCTTGGCAATAACGATCAAGCTTACCTATTAGCGCGTGTTCTCCAATGCTTTGCACCAGGTATTCCACAGATATACTATGTTGGTTTACTTGCAGGTGAAAATGATATTGAACTTTTAGAATCAAGTAAAGAAGGCCGCAATATCAATCGCCATTACTATGATTTAGAAGAAATTGAGCAGGAAGTACAACGGCCAGTTGTACAGTCCTTATTCAAACTCCTTAAATTCCGCAATACAAGTCCAGCTTTCGACGGAGAGTTCTCTGTTAAGATGCTGGATGAATCAAGTATGGAAATATTCTGGAATCATCAAGATGCAGGGGTATCCGCCCGCTTAACAGCAAACCTAAAAGAAAAAACCTTTGAAATTGTTGAAATAGAAGAAGGAAAAGTCACTTCAATCGAATTGTAATTTAATTATTTAGAAAAAGGGGGATCCCCTTTTTCTTGCGTAAATAAGATTGTACAGAAAGGATTAATCAAATGTTAGAAATACAAAAGACAGATTGGTGGAAGAAGTCTGTTATTTACCAAATTTACCCTCGTAGTTTTCAAGATTCAAATGGAGATGGAATTGGAGATATTCGAGGGATTATCAGCAGATTAGATTATCTTCACGAGCTTGGAATTGATGCTATTTGGCTCAGTCCTGTTTATCAGTCCCCCATGGATGACAATGGTTACGACATCAGTGATTACCAAGGAATTGCTCCAGAATTTGGGACCATGGAAGATATGGAAGAGCTGATTGCAGAAGGCCATAAGCGTAATATTAAAATAATCATGGATTTGGTGCTCAATCATACCTCGGATGAACATTTCTGGTTTCAAGAAGCCCTCAATGGACCAGATAATCCCTATTATGACTATTATGTTTGGGCTGATGAGCCGAATGAATTACGCTCGACCTTTTCAGGCTCTGCTTGGGAATACGTTCCTCATCTGAACAAATACTACCTCCACCAATTCTCTGTTAAGCAACCGGATTTGAACTGGAAAAATCCTGCTCTGAAACAAGAAATCTGGGATATGATCAATTTTTGGATTGAAAAAGGTGTCGGTGGTTTCAGGCTAGATGTGATTGATTTGATTGGAAAAGAACCGGAAAAATTAATTACAGCCGATGGACCGACTCTCCATCCTCTTATTCAGGAATTAAATGAGAAAACCTTTGGTGCATACGACTTAGTGACTGTTGGGGAAACCTGGAGTGCCAATCCAGAAAATGCTCAGTTGTATTCTCATCCTGACCGAAAAGAATTTTCGATGATTTTCCAATTTGAACATGTCGGACTGGATCAGCAGGAAGGGAAAGAGAAGTGGGATTTGGCACCGCTTGATCCAGCACGTTTGCATAAGGTTCTATCCAAATGGCAGACTGAACTGGTTGGTAAAGGCTGGAACTCACTTTTCTGGAATAACCACGATTTACCTCGTGCCATTTCTCGCTTTGGTGATGATCGACCTGCATTTCGTGAACTAAGTGGTAAAATGTTGGCTATTTATCTTCATTTTATGTCAGGGACCCCTTATATCTACCAAGGTGAGGAAATTGGTATGATTAATACACCGATTACGGATATTAGCCAAGCGGACGATATTGAAACACGTCGCATGTATGCGGAGCGGATTGAAAATGGCTTCACCAAGGAGGAATTGATTACTTCTATAAATGCCAAAGGTCGTGATAATGCTCGCCGTCCAATGCAATGGACAGGAGCAGAAGGAGCGGGCTTCAGTACAGGTCAAGCCTGGCTGGCTTTGGGAGATACTGTCAAAGACATCAACGTTGAAAAAGCACTTGCAGACAAACAATCGCTTTTCTATACCTATCAAAAATTAATCGCTCTTCGGAAAGAGTATCCCTGTATGTCTGAAGGAAAATATGAAGTGATTGAGACAGGGAACAACTTAGTAATGGCCTACCGTAAATATGATGAACAGGATGATTTCATTATTTTAGTCAATTTCACAAGTGAAGAGCAAGTCTTCGATGTATCGAGCGAGGGATACTTCCTGTTTATGCATAATTACGAAAATGGTGTCAATTTGGATGAGAATGTTCTGAGACCTTTCGAGGCGATAGTTTTTAAAAAATAAGTTACTCAGTTTTTCTTTTCCCATGCTTTTTTCATGAATTTTTGGTAAAATAGAAAAAACAAAAAAGAGAGGTTTTATCATCATGGGTAAATTCCAAGTCATTTCACACCCACTCATTCAGCATAAGTTGTCTATCCTTCGTCGTACATCTACTTCAACAAAGGATTTTCGTGAGTTGGTTAATGAAATCGCGATGCTAATGGGTTACGAAGTTTTGCGTGACTTGCCATTGGAAGATGTGGAGATTGAAACACCAATTACGAAAACAGTTCAAAAGCAAATTGCCGGTAAAAAATTGGCCATTGTACCAATCCTTCGCGCAGGTGTTGGTATGGTTGACGGCTTGCTTAGCCTTGTACCAGCGGCAAAGGTTGGGCACATCGGTATGTATCGTGATGAAGAAACCCTTCAACCAGTTGAGTACCTTGTAAAATTACCAGAAGATATTGACCAACGCCATATTTTTGTAGTTGACCCAATGCTTGCGACAGGTGGTTCAGCTATTCTTGCAGTGGATTCATTGAAAAAACGTGGTGCTTCAAATATCAAATTTGTTGCTCTTGTTTCAGCTCCAGAAGGTGTAAAAGCTCTTCAAGAAGCACATCCAGATATTGATATCTACACAGCAGCCTTAGATGAAAAACTTAATGAAAAAGGCTACATTGTTCCAGGTCTTGGTGATGCTGGTGACCGCTTGTTCGGTACAAAATAATTGATAGAAAGGAATCAGCTTGCTGGTTTCTTTTTCATTATGTGACTTTTAGTCCGTCACGCTCCGTAAGGTGCGTGACAAATAAACCACCCGCTATGCGGGTGCGCGATGAAGGTTATACCAAAAAAACTCCAAACGCGATACAATAAAGGTGTTCAAGCCAATTGTAAAGCGAAAGGAGAAAAATATGGCGCAAAAGGCACATAGTTTATTACATACAAAGTGGCTGTGTTCTACCACATTGTCTTCACCCCTAAGTATAGACGAAAAATTATCTATAATCAATATCGAAGTAGTCTTGGAGAGATATTTCGACGATTGTGTAGTTATAAAGGTGTTGAAATTATCGAAGGTCATCTGATGCCAGACCATGTTCACATGTTAGTCAGTATTCCTCCAAGGTTAAGTGTATCCAGTTTTATGGGCTATTTAAAAGGCAAGAGTGCTCTTATGATGTTTGATAAACACGCCAATCTCTCTATAAATTTGGTAATCGTCATTTCTGGGCAGAGAGCTTCAACAATTTGGGGAATTGTTGAAGAGTGTAAGTTGGACTTAATGAAGCCACAATTAAGAAATATATACAAGAATAAAGAAATTATCCAGTGGATGATTTCTTCACGAGCTTAAAATCTAGAAAGCGAGTTAAACATGATATAGCACTTGATAAGTTAAGTGTAAAAGAGTATGAAGATCCCTTTAGGGATAATGGCAAGTAGTACGAATGCCTCTTTAAGAGGCTAGTGACGAGTCAAAAGCAGTGAGGCTTGAACAAAGTGAAAGTCAGCGTCTTTAGGCGCTGGCTGGTGATGTGGGCTTATAGCCCTTGTTTAAACCACCCGTTTTCACGGGTGGTCATGATTTCCTTAAATCGTGTTTTTTATTTGACCAATTTTGACTAATTCTATATAATGGGTTCATACTTGTTATTGAAATGAAGGAGGATTCGTATGATTCCAGTAGTTATTGAACAAACTAGTCGTGGTGAACGTTCGTATGATATTTACTCACGCCTGTTGAAAGACCGTATTATCATGTTGACAGGACCAGTTGAGGACAACATGGCAAACTCAATCATTGCCCAATTGCTTTTCCTTGATGCCCAAGACCCAACTAAGGATATTTATCTTTATGTCAATACACCAGGAGGTTCTGTGTCAGCAGGTCTTGCCATTGTAGACACGATGAATTTCATTAAAGCTGATGTTCAAACGATTGTTATGGGAACAGCAGCAAGCATGGGAACCATCATTGCTTCAAGCGGTGCCAAGGGTAAACGTTTCATGTTGCCAAATGCAGAATACATGATTCACCAGCCAATGGGCGGAACTGGTGGCGGTACGCAACAAACAGATATGGCTATTGCTGCTGAGCACTTGCTCAAAACCCGTAACAAATTGGAAAAAATCTTAGCTGATAATTCAGGTAAAACAGTCAAACAAATCCATAAGGATGCAGAACGTGATTACTGGATGACAGCCGAAGAAACACTTGCTTACGGCTTCATTGACCAAATCATGGACAATACAAAAGCAAAATAAGTGACTAGTTGGAAAGAGATGATTTATTCATCTCTTTTTTGAATCAGCTCAAGCTTTTCAATTTTCAATGAAAAAGGTATAATAAGTTCAGAGTTACTTGAAGAGGAGAAGTTATGTTTGAGAAACAGCCACGCACTTGTTTAACCATTTACTTGCATTACAATCGAGATGCTCGCAAGCTGAGCCAATATGGTGATTTGATTTATCATTCAAAACGATTACGCTACGTTTCTGTTTATATAAATCAAGACCAGCAAGAAGAGATTATGGCGAAACTAAAAAAAGAAAAGTTTGTCAAAAAAGTGGTTCCTTCATATATCAAAGATATCAATCAAGATTTTGTTGGTAGTTTATGGCGGGAATAAGAGGCAGTAATGTAATGTTTGAACAGGCTTGATAGCCTGTTTTTACTTGCTGTTTTCCTTTTTTAAAAAATTTTTTCTTTTTTTGTTGACAATTTTCAGATAATTCAGTATATTAGATACATCGTAAAATTTAAGAAAGATTTAAGGGGATTTTCATGAAAACAAGAAAATTTGCTGTAGCTCTTGCTACCTTCGCCTCTGCAGCTCTACTTGCAGCATGTGGTAATGTTTCAACAACTAATACTTCCGCAGCAGGTGTTGAAGTTGGTGATACATTTAAAATTGGTTATAACTTGGAACTTTCGGGTGCAGTTTCTTCATATGGTCAAACTGAAGAAAAAGGTGCCAACTTGGCTGTAAAAGAAATCAATGCAGCTGGTGGTATTGACGGTAAAAAGATTGAAGTTATCACAAAAGATAACAAATCAGAGACAGCTGAAGCAGCTACTGTAGCAACTAGCTTGGCAAGTGAAGGTGCAAACCTTGTCATCGGTCCTGCAACTTCAGGTGCTTCTGCAGCATCTATTCCTGCCTTGACTTCAGCAGGAGTTCCAATGATTACACCTTCAGGAACTCAAACAAACTTGGTTGTTAATGACAAAGGTGAAGTTCAAGACTACTTCTTCCGTGCAACATTTACTGATGGATACCAAGGTCAAATCATGGCTAAGTATGCGACTGAAAACTTGTCTGCTAAGAAAGTTGTTCTCTACTTCGATAACTCTTCTGACTACGGTAAAGGGGTAGCAGAAGCCTTCAAGAAAGCATACACAGGTGAAATCGTATCAGAAATCACATTTGCATCTGGTGATAAAGATTTCCAAGCAGCTTTGACTAAGTTGAAAGATAAGAAATTTGATGCTATTATCATGCCTGGTTACTATAACGAAACAGGTACAATCGTGAAACAAGCTCGTGGTCTTGGTCTAAACCAACCAATTCTTGGTTCAGATGGTTTTGACTCACCACAATTTACTGAATTGGCAACAGCTTCAGCAGCTTCAAATGTTTACTACCTTTCTGCTTTCGTAACTTCAGCAAGCGATAAAGCTAAAGCATTCTACGATGCATATAAGAAAGAATACAACGAAGAGCCTTCAATGTTCTCAGCATTGGCGTATGACTCAGTTTACATGGCGGCTAAAGCAGCAGAAGGTGCAGCAGATTCAAAAACAATTAAAGACAACCTTGCAGCTTTGAAAGATTTCGAAGGTGTAACTGGTACAATGTCTATTGATGCAGAGCACAACGTTGTGAAATCAGTATATGTAGTTGGTTTGACAAACGGTGAGCAATCATCTGTTGATACTGTTTCTATTTCAGAATAATCGAGTGGGCTGGTTTTTCCAGCCTTCTCTGCTTTTTCAGGATTGAAAACGTTTAAGGATTATTAAAAAATATCAAGTAACTTGCTTATTTTCAGAAAATTTTGTATAATGTAACAATGCTTATTGAGCTTGAAAATATTTAGAAAGATTGGTGAACCTAATGCTTCAACAACTTGTCAATGGTTTGATTTTAGGTTCTGTATACGCCCTCTTGGCCCTTGGTTATACCATGGTATACGGAATTATCAAACTCATTAACTTTGCCCACGGTGACCTCTATATGATGGGGGCTTTTATGGGGTATTTCTTATTAAATAACCTGACTTTCATTGCCGACGGTGGCACACGATTCTTTGTTGCCCTCATCTTGTCAATGGTTGGAACTGCTCTTCTTGGTGTCGTCATTGAATTTTTGGCTTATCGTCCCTTGCGTCATTCAACGCGTATTGCAGCCTTGATTACCGCCATCGGTGTTTCCTTCTTCCTTGAATACACCATGGTGAAATTATTTACAGCGGATGTTAAAGCTTTCCCACAAGCTATTGAGTCTGTGACTTTTAATCTTGGTCCAGTTTCAGTAACCAATATCCAGCTGATTATATTGGGTGTTTCCCTTGTTTTGATGGTTGCTCTGCAATTGATCGTTAAACGCACAAAAATGGGTAAAGCCATGCGTGCCGTTTCTGTAGACAGCGATGCAGCTCAGTTAATGGGGATCAATGTAAACCGTACAATCAGCTTTACATTTGCACTTGGCTCAGCTCTTGCGGGTGCAGCGGGAGTTCTTCTTGGTTTGTATTATAACCAAATCGAACCATTCATGGGGATGACCCCAGGTTTGAAAGCCTTCGTAGCAGCAGTATTGGGTGGTATCGGAATTATCCCTGGTGCAGCACTTGGTGGATTCGTTATCGGTATTATTGAAACATTTACTTACGTAATTGGTTTGGATACCTTCCGTGATGCAATTGTATATGCTGTTCTGATTGTTATCCTCCTTGTACGTCCAAGTGGTATTCTTGGTAAGAATGTGAAAGAGAAGGTGTAACCATGAAGCAAAATTTAAAAGTTAATGCAATTTGGTTGGCAATCTTATTAGCTGGCTTTGGAATTATTCAGGGACTTGTTTCAGCAGGGATTCTGAATTTTTACTACATCCAGATTGTTCAGCAAATCGGAATTCAAATTATTTTGGCTGTTGGCCTCAACTTGATTGTCGGTTTCTCAGGTCAATTTTCTCTTGGACATGCAGGATTTATGGCCATCGGTGCTTATGCAGTTGGTATTCTTGGTAAAATGATGCCATCTTATGGTGGATTTGCCATTGCCTTGATTGTAGGTATGTTTGTTGCGGGTGCAGTGGCCCTCTTAGTCGGTCTTCCAACCCTTCGTTTGAAAGGGGACTACCTTGCCATTGCGACACTCGGTGTTGCGGAGATTATTCGTATTTTAATTATCAATGGTGGTAGTGTAACGAATGGTGCAGCAGGTATTATGTCTATTCCACTCTTTACAAGCTGGCCTTTAGTTTATATTTTTGTAATCATCACAACCTTGGTGACAGTTAACTTCCTACGTAGTCCAATGGGGCGTGCAACCATTTCTGTTCGTGAAGATGAGATTGCGGCAGAATCAGTTGGTGTCAACCCAACATTTGTGAAGGTTTCAGCCTTTGTATTTGGTGCCATGACGGCAGCCATTGCAGGTGGTCTCCATGCAGGATACGTTGGGACAATTGTTCCGAAAGACTTTGCCTTTATGACCTCCGTTAATGTTTTGATTATCATTGTATTGGGTGGTTTGGGCTCTATCACAGGTACCTTTGTAGCAGCCATTGTACTTGGTATTTTGAACGTATTCCTCAAGAGTTACTCTGATATTTCAATGATTATCTATTCATTAGCTCTTATTCTCTTGATGATTTTCCGTCCTGGAGGTCTTTTGGGAACTAAGGAATTCAGCGTAGCAGCTCTACTCAAGAAGAAGGAGGTTAAGTAATGGCATTACTTGAAGTAAAAGATTTAACCAAGAACTTCGGTGGCCTGACTGCCGTTGGTGATGTGACCATGGAACTTCATGAAGGGGAATTGGTTGGTCTTATCGGTCCAAATGGTGCTGGTAAAACGACTCTTTTCAACCTCTTGACAGGTGTTTATGAGCCAAGCGAGGGGACAATTTCTCTTGCAGGGACTATTTTGAACGGTAAAGCACCATCAAAAATTGCTTCGCTTGGTCTTGGTCGTACTTTCCAGAACATTCGTTTATTCAAAAATATGACCGTTTTGGAAAATGTTTTGATTGGTCTTGGCAACCATGGTAAATCAGAAGTATTTGCAAGTTTCTTCCGTCTTCCAGCATTTTATAAAAATGAAGAAGAGTTGAAAAACAAGGCGATTGACCTCTTGAAAATTTTCGATTTGGATGGTGATGCGGATACACTGGCTAAGAACCTTCCTTACGGTCAACAACGTCGTTTGGA
Organism: Streptococcus suis; assembly: GCF_046032115.1. Lineage (GTDB taxonomy): Bacteria > Bacillota > Bacilli > Lactobacillales > Streptococcaceae > Streptococcus > Streptococcus suis_AJ. Next base: position 28,334 of record NZ_JARQOZ010000009.1, read on the forward strand.
AATCGTTCGTGCCCTTGCGACTGAACCAAAAATTCTTTTCTTGGATGAACCAGCGGCTGGTATGAACCCACAAGAAACGGCGGAATTGACCCAACTTATCCGTAAGATCAAAGAAGAATTTGGCATTACTATCATCTTGATCGAACACGATATGAGCTTGGTTATGGAAGTGACGGAGCGTATATACGTATTGGAGTACGGTCGGTTGATTGCCCATGGTACACCAGAAGAAATTCGTAATAACAAGCGTGTAATTGAAGCCTACCTTGGAGGTGAAGCTTAATGGCAATGTTAGAAGTAAAAAATCTTTCCGTTAACTACGGTGTTATCGAAGCTGTTAAAGATGTTAGCTTTGAGGTTAATGAAGGTGAAGTTGTAACACTTATCGGCGCTAATGGTGCTGGTAAAACCTCTATCCTTCGTACTATTTCAGGACTTGTTCGTCCATCAGCTGGAACGATTTCTTTCCTTGGAAATGAGATTCAAAAAGTTCCTGCTCGTAAAATCGTAGCGGACGGTTTATCACAAGTTCCAGAAGGTCGTCATGTTTTTGCAGGCTTGACTGTTATGGAAAACTTGGAAATGGGTGCCTTCCTTCGCAACAATCGTGAGGAAAACCAAGCTAACTTGAAGAAAATCTTCGCACGCTTCCCACGTTTGGAAGAGCGTAAGAACCAAGATGCGGCAACCCTCTCAGGTGGTGAGCAACAGATGTTGGCAATGGGACGTGCCCTAATGAGCCAACCAAAGCTCTTGCTCCTTGATGAACCATCAATGGGCTTGGCTCCGATCTTTATCCAAGAAATTTTTGATATTATCCAAGATATTCAAAAACAAGGAACAACTGTCCTCTTGATTGAGCAAAATGCCAACAAAGCCCTTGCTATCGCAGACCGTGGCTATGTTCTAGAAACAGGAAAAGTTGTCCTATCAGGAACAGGAAAAGAACTCCTCGCCTCAGAAGAAGTCAAAAAAGCATATCTGGGTGGCTAAAACAACCCTGACGGGTTGTTTTAGGTTGGAAATGGGAACTGCCGGCAGGCAGTTTTCTTTATAACCGGATAGGCTGTTTTAATCGGGAAATAGGAAAACTAGCAACTTATGTTGCTAGTTTGTCCCCCGAGGCTGACGCCTCATTTTAGGTTGGAGATGAGAACTGCCGGTAGGCAGTTTTCTTTATAAGTGGGTTACCCCACGTTTTAAGTTGGAAATAGGAAACGCCGGCAGGCGTTTTTCTTTATCTCAAGGTCCGGAGGCCCTTTTTAGGTTGGAAATGGGGAGCCTTCTCTTATGTTATTACTATCTATGCAGTGGTCTTCAAATATAGTATAATGAATGTATATTTGGAGGTTTGTATGATTAAAGTTGAAGAGATTTTATCGACTCTATCACCGAATCAAAAGGTTAACTATGATAAAGTATTTCAAAAAATGGCGAGCACGTGGCAGGAAGCGGGGCTTCGACCGAAAATTCTCATGCATGTCTGTTGTGCACCATGCTCGACCTATACATTGGAGTACTTGACTCAATATGCAGATGTAACCATCTATTTTGCGAATTCCAATATTCATCCAAAGGCGGAGTACCAGCGGCGGGCAGCCGTGACGGCACAGTTTGTCAAAGAATTTAATCAGAAAACTGGGCAGTCGGTAGGCTACCTAGAAGCTGACTATAGCCCTCAGGAATTTTTCAAGAAAACTCAGCATCTCGCCAATGAGCCAGAGGGGGGAGATCGGTGTAAGGTTTGCTATGATTATCGGTTGTATAAGACAGCGGAGAAGGCAGTTGAGCTTGGTTTTGACTATTTTGGTTCGGCTTTGACAATCAGTCCACATAAGAATTCGCAGACCATCAATGCTGTTGGGATTGAGGTGCAGAAATTATACGATACCCAGTATCTTCCGAGTGACTTTAAGAAAAATGGAGGCTATCAGCGTTCAGTTCAAATGTGTGAAGAGTATGACATTTATCGCCAGTGCTATTGTGGATGTGTCTATGGAGCCAATGCCCAAGGTGTCAATCTCGTACAGGTAAAAAAAGAAGCTTTGGAATTTTTAAAAACGCACAGAGATTATTCCCACATTCCTTTCAAGGTACTATATAAGAATTGATTTTCATTTCTTTTCATTAAATATTGAAATCGTTTTCGGATTTGTGGTATAATAAAGTATGATTTACCAAAGGAGGAAGTCCTATGTCTGTTAAAGATTTTATGACCCGTAAAGTTGTTTATATTTCACCAGATACAACCATTGCACACGCTGCAGATATTATGCGTGAACAGGATTTGCACCGTCTACCTGTTATTGAAAATGATAAGTTGGTTGGTTTGGTCACTGAGGGAACGATCGCAGAAGCTAGTCCATCGAAAGCAACTAGCCTATCTATTTACGAGATGAACTACCTTTTGAATAAGACTAAGGTCAAGGATGTGATGATTAAGAATGTTATTACAGTCTCAGGTTACGCTAGTCTTGAAGATGCTGCTTATCTCATGTATAAAAACAAAGTGGGGATTCTTCCAGTTGTTGATAACGGTCAACTGTATGGGGTCATTACTGATCGTGATATTTTTGCAGCTTTTCTTCATGTCTCAGGGTATGGAGAAGAAGGAGTACGCGCTCGGTTCCTTGTTGAAAATAAGGCAGGGGAGTTAGAAAAAATTATTCGATTGGTGGCAGATAAGGATTATAATATTGTATCTACTGTGCAACTTGCTACCAAGTCTGGAAAAGTTGTCATCGAAGTACAGATTGACGGAAAAGTTGATGTTGAAGAAGTTCGAACTCTTTTCGAAGGTGCAGGTATCCAAGTGGATAGCTTGGTTCCAACTGTTGCTAAAAATATTTAAAAACCGAGATTTCTCGGTTTTTTTCTTTAGCTATCATTCTAGTATTTTAGGGGAATGTGATATAATAAAGTATATCATGTATGAGGAGGCTCTATGGGGCACAAATATAAAAAGTATAAGAAATATGGTAAAAATAATTCAGGACTTGTGGCCCTCCTTGTTTTATTGGCAATCGGTTTTGTCATGAGTTTCTGGTATATCTTATTGCCCATTGGACTTTTAATTGGCTATTTTTACAAGAGAGAGGCTATCCAGCGTTTTTTGAATAGAGATTCTATAAAACGCTTGCAGGTATTAGCGCTATCTATTCGTTCGGGCTATGAAAAGCATCAAGAGCTCTTGGTGGAAAAGGGTGAGGATAAGGTTGTGTTACAGTTGCGAAGCAGACTGTTAGGACAATTATTTGAATTAGATCAGCTCTATCAAAAAGTTGGAAAATATCTGAATGGATATGAAAGTAAAGAGGTTGTAGATACCTTGCAACTAAAATATCATTTAAAACTGCCAGAAGCTAAAACAGAAGAAAATACTGACACACAGGTTTCTACTGGTGGTAATGCTGTGATGGATGAACAAGGCATGATAGCGGATTTAGCTCCTGAAATTCTAGAAACCTATTGTAATATTCAAAGAGACAATCTTGTTATTCTTGAAAAGCTGGAAAAGGCGACAGATAAGCGGGAAGAATTGACAGCTATCCATGAGGCCAATATGAGTCGGTTTAACGATATTTTACAGGGCTATTTGAAAATCAAAAAATCACCGAAAGATTATTTCAACGCAGAAGAACGATTGGTGCAGGCAAAATCAGCCATGGAAATTTTTGATAAGGATTTGGATGATACCATCAAACAATTTAACGAAGCGGATATGAAAGATTTTGAAGTCAGTCTGCGTATGATGAAAAGAGAAGAGGAATAGAGAAGATGTCAGGATTTAATTTCGATATTGATCAGATTGCTAATAATAGTTTATCAACCAAGGACAAGACCACGGAAATCATTCAAGCAACGCCAGCAGGTGATTCGAAAAAAGTCTCTTTCTTGGCTCAATTGACCCCAGAACAACAGACAGGCATTCGTGCCAAGGCTCCCCAATTGGTGGATAATTTCTTAGCTAATCAAAATGCCCTCTTGGATTTTGGTAAGGAAGCGGTAGAAGAAGTCAATGCCACGGTCAATCATATTTTGTCAGAACAGAAGAAGATTGAAATTCCGCAGGTGGATGAGCTTTTGGCCAATACCAACCGTGAATTGAATGGTTTTGTGGCTAAGTATAAGGATATTTCCACAACTGCTGAATTAGAAAAGAAACCAGGTTTCTTCCAGCGCTTGTTTAAGCAGACCAAAAATGATTTGCAGGAATTTTATTTTGATTCGCAGACCATTGAAAAGAAAATGGATAGCATGGCAGCCAGTGTGGTCAAGCAGGAAGAGGTGTTGGCGCGCAATATTGTTTCTGCAGAGCTTTTGATTGAAAATAATACCAAGTCTATCGAGAATTTGGTGGGGGTCATCGCCTTTATTGAAGCGACTGGTCAGGAAGCTGCAGAGCGTGCAAAATTGGCACAAGAAAACCTCGCAACTTTAGTACCGACTACAGTCGATTATCAAGTAGCTTCTGAGAAGTTGGCACGTGTAACAGAGGTTGCTAATATCCTCGAACAACAACATTCTGAGTATATGAGTCGCTTATATGTCGCGTGGACAACGACACCGCAGATGCGTAATCTGGTCAAGGTTTCTTCGGATATGAAACAGCGCCTTGGGATGTTACGTCGCAATACTATTCCAACAATGAAATTGTCCATTGCACAGTTGGGCATCTTACAACAATCTATCAAGTCTAGCCAGACGGCAGATGCGATTGTCAATGCTAATAATGCTGCTCTTCAAATGCTTGCGGATACATCAAAAGAAGCCATCCCGATGATGGAACGCACAGCTCAGAATCCGACCCTTTCAGTAGCATCTGTTACCAAATTGGCAGAAAGTTTGGTTGCCCAAAATAATGGCATTATTGCAGCTATAGATGAAGGGCGTCAGAAACGCCGGGAGTTGGAAGCAGCTATTGTACGGTCAGCAGAGACTATCAATGATTCTGTTAAGCTACGCGATCAAAAAATCATTGCTGCTTTGCTGGAGCAAGGCAAAGAAGCACAGTCTGAGGCAGAGCAACCACTTGAAACCAATCAATAATATAAAACCTGCAGTTCAGCGAAACTGCAGGTTTGTTTAATGGCGTTCTATTGGTTTTTTATCTCGATCTAAAGTAAATCCCTCACCGAGTACTTCATGTGCGTCTGTAATGGTGATAAATGCGTGGGGGTCAATGCGATGAATAAGCTCCTTCATCTCTTGGAGTTGGCTCTTGTATATGACCGAGTAAATCATGTTGACATCGGCTTTGCTGTAGAAACCTTGTGCTTTGATAAAGGTGACACCACGCTCGATTTCACAATCAATAGCCTGAGCCAATTGGTCAGATTTTTGAGAAACAATCATAACACCCTTGCTACCATATCCGCCCTCCGTGACAAAATCAATAACCTTGGAAGCAATAGCAACCATCATTAAAGTATATAGAACTGTTCGGAGGTCTTTAAAAACAATAACAATCAGAGTTAGGATGAGGATGTCAACTGCAAGAATGATTTGCCCAATGGAGTAAGGTAGGAATTTATGACCTATACGAGCAATAATATCGCTTCCCCCAGTCGTTCCGCCAGCACGGAAGATGGTTCCTAATCCTAGTCCCATAAGAATCCCACCAAGGATACTAACGAGTATCAAATCTTGTTGTAGATTGATTGAAAAATGGATTTTTTCAAAAATGGCCAACCAAAAGGTAACGCTAAAGGTTCCCAAGATACTGAGATAGAGAGTCTTCTTACCGAGTATTTTCCACCCGAGGATGAACAATGGAATATTAATCACAATGTTCATTATCCAAGGTTGAATATGAAAAAGGTAGTAAATAATCAGCGTCAATCCAGTTGCGCCACCCTCGAATAGACGATTGGGCATGATTAAATAATTTAGCCCAAAGGCAAATAGCCCTGCACCAAGCAAAATAAGTAAAATATTTTTCAAACGAACCATAAGCACCTCCGAATATGTGTGTATATCAATTTTAAAAGATTTTCTCCTTAAAAACAAGTCAATTTTCAAGTGATTTTTTGACTAATTTTTGGTAAAATGGAATGAATATCTAAGAACCAGTATTCACAAGTGAAGTACTTGTATATATGGTCATTTAATTTCTCTTTTATTACTTCGACGAGCGAGGAAGCGTCGTTTCCTTATTTTCAAGTTCAAACGGGAGTGGGAAAGAACTCGACTGGTCTAAAAAGAGTTCCCCTCACTTCCAAGCAGTTGGCTCGGGCTAAAATAGTCCACTGGACTACTTTACTCTCACCTCCGCACAGCTCCAACTATCTCTCAGATAGTTGGAGTAAGTACTAAAAGTAAACTAAACGGCTATAAGAGATAGTTTTTCGCTAATCAGGGCAGTTTTTTTGAGGGAATACTGACTGTATTTTGAAAAAAACTAACGAAGACTAGTTGAAAAACTAGCCTTAGATGGAAGTGCTGAACTGTGTATACAGGTTCTAAGAGCGAGGGAAAGATGAGAAACGGTTTTTTTATTACATTTGAAGGTCCAGATGGAGCTGGAAAAACAACTGTATTGCAACAGTTATTGCCAGCCTTGCAGGAATTGGGACCAGAAGTAGTCACAACTAGAGAGCCAGGTGGAGTGGCTATTGCAGAAGAAATTCGCAATATAATTCTCAATCCTGCAAATACAGCGATGGATGATAAGACGGAGCTGTTATTGTTCATTGCAGCACGACGTCAGCATTTGAAAGAAAAGATTCTTCCACCCTTGGCACAGGGGAAATTGCTCTTGATTGATCGTTTTATCGATTCCTCTATTGCCTATCAAGGATTTGGACGGGGTTTGGATATAGAGGACATTCATTGGCTCAACCAGTTTGCAACAGATGGTTTAAAACCAGATTTAACTCTCTATTTTGATATTGATACAGAAGAGGGGCTGGCTCGAATTGCCCGCAATGCTGCCCGCGATGTGGATCGCTTGGATATGGAAAAAGCAGATATGCATAGACGGGTGCGTCAAGGCTATCTTAGTATTTTAGAGCAGGAACCAGAGCGGTTGGTAAAGATTGATGCCAGTCAGCCACTAGAGGCTGTTGTTGCAGATGCTCTTTCAGTCATTAAGAAACGGTTTGCAGAAAGAACATGAAGATTGAAGAACTTAGAAACTTACAACCCAGTGTATTTCAACGTTTTGTGACAATTTTAGAGCAGAGACGTTTGGCGCATGCCTATCTATTTTCAGGTGACTTTGCTAGTTTTGATATGGCAATTTTTCTCAGTCAATCGTTATTTTGTCAGGAGAAAGAAGGCGTCCTTCCTTGTCAGAAGTGTCGGTCTTGTCGCCTAATTGAAGCAAATGAGTTTTCAGATCTTACTGTTATTGCACCGCAGGGAAATGTTATCAAAACAGATACGATACGTGAATTAGTTAAGAATTTTTCACAATCTGGATTTGAATCCAATAAGCAGGTTTTCATTATTCGTGATGCTGAGAAAATGCATGCTAACGCAGCCAACTCTTTGCTAAAAGTGATTGAAGAACCTCAGTCAGCTATTCACATCTTCTTATTGACCAATCAGGAAGAAGCCGTCCTTCCTACTATCAAGAGTCGGACACAGATTATAGGTTTTCCTAAAAATATTCCGGCCATGGAGCGAATGTTAGAAGAGGAGGGCTTGTTAAAAACACAAGCGAATCTCTTAGCTCAACTGGTTTCAAGTCAAGAAGAAGCGAAAAAGTTAGCAGAAAATAAAAACTTTTTAGATTTGATGGGACAGACAAAGAAATTTACAGACTTGCTCTTGGTGGAGCCTGCACGTGCTTATTTGCAAGTTGGAATCCTAGTGTCTTTAGCTGTGGAAAAAGCTGAGCAGGGACGTTTGTTTGACCTTCTGAGTCTGATATTATCTGAGAAAATGATGGAATCGGCAAACGTACGTGAAAAAATGGATGCTGTTCTTAAGGCTAAGAAGATGTGGCAGGCAAACGTAAGTCTACAAAATAGTCTAGAGTACATAACTCTGTAAAATAAAAGAAAGGGAGATAATGGATAAAAAAGAAATTTTTGATGCCCTAGATGATTTTTCGCAAAATCTTCTAACCACGTTGGCAGAAGTGGATGCTATCAAAAAGCATTTACAGGGAGTTATTGATGAAAATATGACCCTCCGTTTGGAAAATTCCAAGTTGCGCGAACGTTTGGAAAAAGAAGATAAGACAGGCCATAAATCTTCCAACTTTGGTAAGGAGAATTTGGAGAATATTTACGAAGATGGTTTCCATATTTGTACCTTCTCTTATGGTCAACGTAGGGATAATGATGAACCTTGTATGTTCTGTGTAGAATTATTGAATCGAGATTAGGATGAAAGTACAAAAATCATTTAAGGGACAGACGAGTTTTGGGACTTTATATCTGGTGCCAACGCCTATTGGAAACTTACAGGATATGACATTCCGAGCTGTTCAGATTTTGAAAGAAGTGGATATAATTGCAGCGGAAGATACGAGAAATACAGGCCTCCTACTCAAACATTTTGAAGTAGAAACCAAGCAAATATCCTTTCATGAACACAATGCCCATGAAAAAATTCCAGTTTTGATTGATTGGCTCAAATCTGGTCAGTCCATTGCGCAAGTTTCTGATGCAGGCCTGCCTTCCATTTCAGATCCTGGTCATGACCTGGTACGGGCAGCGATTGCGGAAGATATTCCTGTTGTAGCACTTCCAGGAGCATCGGCAGGAATTACAGCCTTGATTGCATCTGGTTTGGCACCCCAGCCACATATTTTTTATGGATTTTTACCGAGAAAAGCGGGGCAGCAAAAAGAATTTTTCCAAGAAAAAAAGACCTATCCTGAGACGCAAATTTTCTATGAATCTCCATATCGTGTGGCAGATACTTTAGAAAATATGTTGACAGTTTATGGTGATCGTCAGGTAACGGTTGTTCGAGAATTGACCAAGTTATACGAAGAATACCAGAGAGGAAGCATTTCCGAATTACTAGAGTATTTGGCAGAAAATCCACTTAAGGGAGAATGCTTGATTATTGTCGAGGGTGCTGAAGAGGAAGTCTATCCTTCTGCTGATGAAGTGGACTTGAAGGCTGAGGTAGAAAGGGAAATTGCAAGCGGCATAAAACCTAATCAGGCTATCAAAGAAGTGGCCAAACGCTACCAACTCAAAAAACAAGAAGTATACGATATATATCATGGACTAGGCTAATGCTTGGTCTTTTTGGTTTTTAGGTATTTTCCGTACCTTTTCTGAGAACTCAGCATATTTTATGGAATTGTCTGAATATTTGTGATATAATGAACAGACTAACTTAATGGAGGGATTTTATGACAATCTACAACTTCTCTGCAGGTCCTGCAGTATTGCCAAAACCAGTGCTTGAACGTGCCCAAGCTGAATTCTTGGACTACAATGGTTCGGGAATGAGTGTTTTGGAGATGTCGCATCGCTCCAAGGACTTCGATGATATTATTAAAGGTGCTGAAGCGACCCTGCGTGAATTGATGGCTATTCCTGATAACTACAAGGTGTTGTTCTTACAAGGTGGAGCATCTTTGGAATTTACCATGATTCCTCTCAACTTTGCCCAAGGTAAAAAAGCCTACTATCTTGTCGGTGGCTCATGGGGTAAAAAAGCCTATACTGAGGCTGTGAAGCTGTCTAAAACAATTGACTTTGAACCAATCTTGCTTGGCTCTACAGAAGATATCACCTATGCAGAATTGCCAACCTTCGATAAAAATGATATTGATCCAACTGCTGCTTACGTGCATTTGACAACCAACAATACCATTGAAGGTACAGCTGTTTACGATATTCCAGATACCAACGGTGTTCCAGTTATTGGTGATATGTCTTCAAACATCTTAGCGGCTCGCTATAATGTTGAAGATTTTGCCATGATTTATGCTGGCGCTCAGAAAAATATTGGTCCTGCTGGTGTGACGGTGGTGATTGTTCGTGAGGACTTCCTCAATGATCAACCAATGCTTTCAAGCATGTTGGACTACCGTATTCAAGCAGAAAATGACTCTCTTTATAATACGCCACCAGCTTATTCTATCTATATTTCTAAACTCGTCTTTGAATGGGTAAAAGAAATTGGTGGTGTTGATGAGATGGAGAAAATCAACCGTGAAAAATCTGGTTTGCTTTACGATTACATTGACGCGTCAGCTTTTTACAGCAACCCTGTCCGTAAAAAAGAAGAGCGTTCAGTAGCGAACATTCCTTTTGTCTCACCAAGTGAAGAATTAGATGCTAAATTTGTCAAAGAAGCGACAGCGGCAGGCTTTAAGAACATCAAAGGTCACCGTTCAGTAGGCGGGATGCGGGCGTCACTCTATAATGCTTTCCCACGTCAAGGTGTGGTTGAATTGATTGACTTTATGAAAAAATTTGCAGCGGAGAATGTTTAATGGAAATTAGATTAGCACATCCAAATGAGATGGAGGCTATTGTCAATATTCTTGAAGATGCTCGTGCATTTCTAGCAACCTCCGGTATCAATCAATGGCAGGGAGAGTATCCAAATAAAGAGGATATCTTTGATGACATTCTTTCTGGCAGAGGTTACGTTGGTCTAGTTGACGGTAAGGTGGCAGCTTATGCCGCCGTTCATCGTGGTCAAGAAGCAGAATATGAGGCCATATATGAAGGAAAATGGCAGCACAATCATCCTGTATATACAACATTTCATAGAATTGCAGCAGCTGACGAATTTCGTGGTCAAGGAATCATACAAACTTTTTTGCAAGGTTTAATTGAAGGTCAAAAAGGACCGGATTTCCGCTGTGATACCCACGAGCAGAATAAGACAATGCAGCACATTCTAAAAAAATTAGGCTATGTCTATTGTGGTAAAGTCCCAATAGATGGAGAACGTCTAGCCTATCAAAAAATCAAGCAAAAGAGCGAGCGGAGTCTTTACCAGGAAATCAGTGAAGACGACCGTTGGTTACTCGGAAATAATTAATGAAGTAAAGAAAGTCAGGCGGCAGCTATTCCGCCTTTTTAGGTAAAAATAAATGGTATTTAGCGTACGTACTTTTAACAATATTAACCAAGTTGGTTTGAAGGAATTGGGTAATAAATTCCAGATTGATGGTGACCATGCGGCCAATCCAGATGCCTTTATCATTCGTTCTGAAAACTTGCACGGCTTTGATTTTCCTGAAAATCTGAAAGCCATTGCCCGTGCAGGAGCAGGGACTAACAATATCCCAATCGAAGAGGCAACAGAGAAAGGTATTGTTGTCTTTAACACTCCAGGTGCCAATGCCAATGCCGTAAAAGAGGCAGTCATTGCTTCTATCCTCTTGTCAGCACGTGACTATATCGGAGCGACGGCGTGGGCAAATACATTGTCAGGAGATGATGTACCTAAGCAGGTTGAAGCAGGTAAGAAGCAGTTTGCTGGGACAGAAATTTCAGGTAAGACTCTTGGTGTTATCGGACTTGGTGCTATCGGTGCGCGCATTGCTAACGATGCCCGCCGTCTGGGAATGAATGTGCTCGGTTACGACCCTTATGTATCAGTAGAAACTGCATGGACCATTTCAAGCCATGTCAAACGTGTGGATGATTTGAAAGAAATCTTTAGCAACGCGGATTACATTACTGTTCATGTTCCTTTGACAGACAAGACGCGCGATTTGTTCAATGCGGACAGTTTTGGCCAAATGAAGAAAGGAACGACTTTGATTAACTTCGCCCGCGGTGAGTTGGTCAATAACGCTGACCTGTTTGAAGCTATCGAAGCAGGAGTTATTAAGAACTACATCACTGACTTTGGTACAGAAGAAGTGCTCAATAAAGACAATATTATTGTCTTCCCGCACGTTGGTGGGTCAACAGAAGAAGCGGAGCTTAACTGTGCCATTGCGGCTGGTCAGACCATTCGCCGTTTTATGGAGACGGGTGAAATTATCAACTCTGTCAATTTCCCAAATGTCAAACAGTTCTTGGATGCTCCCTATCGGATTACCCTTATCAACAAAAACATTCCAAACATGGTGGCAAAAATCACCACAGCCGTGTCTGAATTAGGCATCAACATTGACAATATTATCAACAAGTCAAAGGGTGACTATGCCTATACCTTGTTGGATTTGGATGAAGCAGACAAGGCGAAGATTGATCTCTTGGTTGCCAAATTTGAAGCAACAGAAGCCATTGTCAAGGTTCGTGTTATCAAAAACAAAGGCTAGAATGCTGTATAAGAAAATCTATCACAGTCCACTTGGGCCCATGTCATTAATGGCTAGTGATAAGGGATTAAGAGGGGTCTGGTTTGAAGGGCAAAAATATTTTGAACGAGGCTTGAACGAGAAAGCTATTTTAGCCTCCCATCCCATTTTAGACCAGACAGCTCGATTGCTTGACAAGTATTTTTCAGGGGATCAGGTGGACTTTTCAACCCTTCCATTAGAAGCTGTGGGAACAAATTTCCAAGAGCGTGTCTGGCAATTATTGAAGATGATTCCGATTGGTCAGACGACTACCTATGGACAACTGGCTCAGCAACTGGGCCTTCGTTCTGGTCAGGCAGTAGGAGGTGCAGTTGGGCGTAATCCTTATTCTATTATTGTTCCTTGTCACCGAGTTCTCAATCAGAAAGGACAGTTGACAGGTTATGCAGGTGGACTGGATAAGAAAATCTGGCTCTTGCGACATGAGAATCCAGAATTTGAGGTGAAGAAATGATCTTATTTTATGAATATCCTAAATGTTCGACTTGTCGGGCAGCAAAAGCAGAGCTGAACAGTTTGGGCTTGGAATTTGAAGCTATTGATATTAAGTCAACACCGCCTAGCGCTGAAGAGCTAAAAGCTTGGATGGAAGCAACAGGTCTTGAATTGAAAAAGTATTTTAATACTTCAGGAAATAGTTACCGCGAACTTGGTCTGAAGGATAAATTTGACAGTTTGACGGTGGATCAAGCGTTAGACTTATTAGCTAATGATGGTATGCTGATTAAACGTCCTCTCTTGATTCAAGATGGAAAAATCTTGCAGATTGGTTATCGAACAAAATATGAAAATCTCGGTTTATAAGCCGAGATTTTGTTTATTATAGCGCATATTCTATTGAAATATATTCATGATGTTTTTTCAAAAGATAGAGCATCTGAGGCTTATCTTCTAAGAGTTTTTGGATAATTTCGTGATGGACATTGTGGAGATTGATTTTAACGCGAATCCTCATGCCTTGTTTGAAAATATGGATTTCGACATCATTGCTATCTTCCTTTAAGTAAGGCTCCAATAGCTGATAGATAGAATCATGTATCTCAGGGAAATGGATCGTTCCGTTGGCGAGTTCCTTGAAAGATGCCACTAATAAGTTCCAAGGTTCCTTAAATGAAATGATTGCTAGTGCTAGTGTCAAAAAGAAGTCACCAGTATAATGCAGGAAGCCTAACCAAGAGTTGATAGGAACAAGATAGAGCAGAAGGATTGCGATTCCAATTGCACCTGAAATGAGTCCGTCTATAAGGTTGCCTTTTGCTTCTGCTAATATGATAGTAGACAGATGATTGACTTTGGCACTCATATGGCGGTTGTATAGGTAAAGCCCCATGCAGACAAAAAACATGGTTATGGTATAAGGTAGAACGGGACCTGTAGTCATTTGATGACCGATTCCATGAACAAAGTAAGCAAAGGCTGTCGCGCTAGTTTCAAGTACAGCAAATACAAGGAGTAGTAGAGTTGCGAGAGATTTCATGATAGCGTAGAGAGGTTCTAGAAAATACAGTCCTTGAGGAAAAGTCTCGGTTTTCCGATGGCTATTTTTCGATATGTAAACTGCAACTAAGGACGAAATAAATGCTATTAGAGAAAAGACTCCATCTAGGAGGAGGGCATTTAGGTCAGTCATGATATAAACGGCAATGCCTGCTAGTCCAGATAAACCGTTCACAACAGAAGAAACAGTTAGAGATTTGCGTTCGATAATTTTATGGTCCATAATCCCTCCTTTTAATGTATATCTATATATTTATTTTCATCATAAAATGACATCGCTTTCAAATCAAGCAAATTAAAACAAGGTAGAGTGATAAGAAATAAAGGCTTAACCCCCTTACAATAGACCTACGGGTTTTAAGCCTTTAATATCTGTTATCTGATAATTGAAATCATGTTATACTCAATGAAAATCAAAATCAGACGTTGTTGACTTGATTTGATGAACTTCAGTTCTATCTGCATCTGCGTCGCCTAGTCTGATTTTCATTGAGTATTAATATCCACTATTAGAATGAAATCTCCATTACAATTGGTGTATGGTCTTGACGAGCACCGGAGTCAATCATATCTGACTTAGTTACCTTATCAGCGACGCGGTCGCTGACAAGCCAGTAATCAATTCTCCAGCCTGTGTTGTTGATTTTACTGGTGCGGCTACGTTGTGCCCACCAAGTATAGGCGTTGAGAACATCACCGTGCAAGTGGCGGAAGGTATCTGTAAAACCTTTTGCTAGAAGATTTGTAAAACCTTGACGTTCTTCATCTGTAAATCCTGGAGATTGACGGTTACTTGCGGGATTAGCAAGGTCAATTTCCTTGTGAGCAACGTTGTAGTCACCTGTTGCAAGAACAGGTTTGTGGCTATCAAGTTTTGCTAAGTAGTCAGCATACTGTACATCCCAGATTTGACGGTCAGCAAGCCGTTTCAAGCCATCACCAGCATTTGGCGTATAAACTTGTGTGACATAGAAGTCGTCAAATTCTAGCGTGATGATACGTCCTTCAGAATCCATGGTTGTTGGAGCACCAATCTCAGGGAAGGTAATGGTTGGAGTTAGATGATTTTTGTAGAGGAAGAGCGTACCAGCATAGCCTTTGCGAGCTGGTTCTACAGATGAACGCCAGGTATTGGCATATCCAGGGAAGTAGCTTTCCAAAATTTCTAGATGCTTTTTAGTCGGTCCCTTATCTGACAATTTTGTTTCCTGAATGGCGATAATATCAGCGTCTTCTGTCACAAGTGTATCGATGACTGCGCGTGATAATAGGGCGCGTGGAGACTCTGCAGTCAATGCAGCGTTAAGAGAATCAATGTTCCAAGAAATGAGTTTCATAATTTTCCTTTTCTAGTCTGTTACTGTTTTACATTATACCAAAAATAAAAGTTGCAGGCGAATATGGAAACTTGAAAAAAATTTTATAATTCTTGTATTATAACATTAAAATTGTGATACAATAGAACTAATAAATCTGTGTCAAGGAGGTTATTATGAAAAGAAAATTATTTGTTTTTGCCTGGTTAGCCCTAGTTTTGGAAATGTTAATCTACTACTGGTACCAGTTGCCTGCTTTAAATATTTGGAGTGTGGACTTCTGGATATTTTTCCTTCAATCTGTCGGGCTGGTTTGGCTCATACTTTCCATGTTCAGCTCCAAAGGTGCTTTTCAAAAGGTGACTAAGATTTCTGGTCGCCAGAGACAAGTAGATACCTATCAGATTAAAACCTCGCAACTGCCAGCTTACTTAAAATGGTTGGGACGAATTTGGGTATTGGTTATCCTGGCTTTGTTGGGGCTGGTGCTTATCAACTCACGTGTATTTCGTGCTAAGGATTACGCTGCTGTCATAAGCGTCAAGGATGCGGATTTTAAAGCAGATTTTCCTGAAACAGACATATCCAAATTGGCCCTCCTAGATCGCGCCTCAGCCGAAAAAATCGGTGATACTTATCTAGGTACCATTGACAAGGTCTCTCAGTTTGGCATTTCGGACGATTATCGCCAGATTACCATCGGTCAGCAGCCGTTTCGCGTATCGCCTTTGGAATATAAGAATTTTTGGAAATGGCTGAGCAACCATCAAGATGGGATTGGTTACTACGTGAAGGTTAATCAGACAACAGGGAAGGCAGAACTTGCCAAGTTGAGCAAAGCCATGCACTATTCAGATTCCGAATTTTTGCTGAATGATACCTTACGTCATCTTCGCCTGCAATACCCGACAACTATTTTTGGGAAACCATCCTTCGAAGTCGATGACCAAGGAAATCCATATTATATTGCAACGATTTACGAGCCAAAATTTGGACTTTCATCAAATGATCCGATTGGTGCTATTGTATTGGATGCAGTAACAGGGGAAAGTAAGAAGTATGGTCTGGAAGATATTCCAGAGTGGGTAGACCGTGTTTATTCGGCAAACAATGTTATCAGCCGTGTAGATGACCACTATACTTATCAAAATGGTTTCTGGAATACCATTTTCAGTCAAACTGGTGTGAAAAATACAACAGACAGCTATAATTATATTTCTATCGGCTCAGATATTTATCTCTACACAGGTATCACCTCAGCAACTGCTGATTCATCCAACCTTGGATTCATTCTTGTCAATATGAGAACTCGTGAAATTACCAACTACAAATTGGCTTCGGCGACTGAAACAGCAGCGCAAGAGTCCGCAGAAGGCGAAGTGCAGGAAAAAGGCTATAAAGCCACTGCTCCAAGCCTAGTTAAGTTGGCAGATACAGCCTACTATTTAGTATCCTTGAAAGATGATGCCGGCTTGGTTAAATCATACGCTCTTGTTGATGCCGAAGATTATCAACAGGTTACTGTTAACAACGATATTGCGCTCTTAATTTCTCAAGTCACAGGAACGGATGCTTCTAGCCTTTCAGGATTGACGGTGACTGAAAATGGAGAAGTTGGTGAACAGACTGAGGTTATCAGTGGAAAAGTAGAAGCTTTAGCGAGTCAAATAATTGGCGGTGCGACAATCTACTATATTGAGTCTGAGGGCAAGATTTATAAAGTCAAAGCAACGGAAGATAGTACAGATCGATTACCATTTATCAAAGTAGGAGATCACTTTAGCGGTCAGTTAGATAAGAAAAATTATCTTAAAAACTTTAAGGTTAATTCAGAATAATCATAAGAAAGAGTGAGGTAGAAAAGCCTTGCTCTTTTGCTTGTCATCACCCATGCGAAATATTCCAACTTATGGTATAATGGGGCGTTGTGGTTCTCTGACAGGAATCGGTAGCTTGTTCTGTCGAGTATCCATATTCTTATTCTGAAGGAGTATTTTGTGAGTTTATTTAGAAAAAAACAAGCAGTCGGTCGCAATAGTCAAATGCGCCGGCATTTAGGCTTGGTTGATTTGATATTTTTAGGTATCGGTTCGATGGTTGGAACAGGTATCTTTACGGTAACTGGTTTGGCAGCAGCCCAGTATGCAGGGCCAGCTCTGATCATCTCAATTGTTATTGCAGCAATTTCAGTCGGACTAACAGCCTTGTTTTACGCAGAATTTGCCTCGCGTATACCGACTAACGGTGGTGCCTATGGTTATCTCTACTCGGTTTTTGGTGAATTTCCTGCCTGGATTGCTGGCTGGCTGACAATCATGGAATTCTTGACTGCTGTATCGAGTGTTGCATCTGGTTGGGGAGCTTATTTGAAAGGACTCCTGGCTAATTTTGGTATCGCTATGCCGACAGCTCTGAATGGAACTTTTAACCCCGCTGCAGGCACCTATGTAGACCTCTTACCAGTTCTCGTCTTAATTTTCGTAGTAGGAGTGGTCTTGCTTAATTCTAAGGCGGCTCTTCGTTTCAATTCAGCCTTGGTAGTTTTGAAATTTTCAGCGTTGGCATTATTTATTTTAGTAGGGTTATTCTTTATCAAACCAGAAAACTGGTCGAACTTCTCTCCTTTTGGCTTTGGTGCCATTTATGGTGGACAGGCGGGAATTATGGCGGGAGCGTCTCTCATGTTCTTTGCCTTCCTGGGATTTGAGTCTATTTCATTAGCGATTGATGAGGTGAAAAAACCTGAGAAGAATGTACCAAAAGGAATTGTATTGTCTCTATCTATTGTAACAATTCTTTATATTGTAGTGACATTAGTCTTGACTGGTATGGTTCACTATACTAAGTTGAATGTAGCAGATGCGGTTGCCTTTGCACTTCGAGAAGTTGGATTGGATTGGGCAGCGAGTTATATTTCTATTGTAGCAATCCTAACATTGATTACAGTATGTATTTCGATGACCTACGCCTTGTCGAGAATGGTCTATTCCATCAGTCGTGATGGTTTGCTACCGAAATCATTGAGCCGATTGACACAAACAAGCAAGGTTCCTAAAAATGCGACCATTCTTGTGGGAATTTTTGCAGCCATTTGTGCAGGTATTTTCCCACTAGCAAGTATTGCTTCCTTCCTCAATATCTGTACCTTAGCTTATTTGATCATGCTGGCGCTGGGCATTATTCGTCTGCGTCAAGTCGAAGGTTTGCCAAAAGATGGACAATTTAAAACACCTCTTGTTCCCTTGTTGCCTATCCTCTCGATTATCATTTGTCTTTCATTTATGTTCCAATATAGTTTAGATACTTGGTTAGCATTCGGAGTATCCTTGGTCATTGGAATTTTGATTTACTTCTGTTATGGCTATCGTCATTCGGAAGCCAAATAATAGATTTCCCTTCTTTATTTGAAGGGATTTTTTTGTACAATTTTTTTATAGAAATAATGGAAAAATTAAAAATAAAATAGTATAATATATACAATGATATAGATATATAAAAGGAGAAACGCAATGTCTAATAGCGATATTCGAGCTAAAGCAACGGTTATTCGTGAACAAACAGATGGGATGATAACCTTGTTTTTGGCACCTGTTTTGATTTCTTTTCTGTCAGGCATGCTTAACTATGGCTTGAAACAAATCTGGGGACGAACGGGTATCGTCTTTTGGGGAGAGACGATTGTAAAAGATGGTGTAACATGGAGTCACAATTATATATCGCTTGACCCGTCAATCATCTTTGATTTTATTGCACAATGTTTGATTGTGACGGCGTGTTTTCAACTCATAAGAGTCGTAAGAAAGCAGCGAGACAAGGTCAGCTTTTCAGAGTGTTTTAGTCTACTGGATGGGAAGAATTTTTTACCTATTCTGGTCACGACCTTTTTGAAAATGCTCGTTATTTATATAGCTGGTTTCCCAGCTGTCATTGGGATGGCTTTACTTAGTATTTCATTTTTCAGTACAGTTTTCATTGTTGGGGCTCCGGTTGGCTATCAGCCTGATTTCTCAGGATTTTTTAGCTCCTCCTATTTTCAAATAGGAGTAATCTTAGTTGTGATTGGCTTGGTTTGTGGTCTATTAGTAGATTATGGTCTCAGTCAGGTTCAATTTCTTCTTTATGATCATTTGGAAAATAATATTTATTCTTCTCCGTTTAAATTATTCAAACAGAGTTGGCAGTTGATGAAGGGGAATAAATGGCGCCGTTTCCTCTTGGATTTATCTTTTGTTGGCTGGTTTATTGGGGTTCTTTTGACGTTTGGTTTTTTGGGACTTTACGTATATCCATACTATTGGACTTGTCAGACTATATTTTATGAAGATTTGAAGGCCAAGAATCCATTGGTGTTTTCAACTTATAAATCAGTTATCTCTTCCACAGTAGCCTAGGGAGTATGGTGATAACAAATTATTAGGAATCCCTTCGTATTTTGGAGGGATTTTCCTGTTTTTAAGAGATGTTCTGGAAAATTAATGAGGCTGGGCAAAAAGCCCAGAACCACTACTCAGAGTTCGTGTCAACATCTCAGTGCAGTGGTTGATTGGCAGATTTGTTCGTGTTTTGCACTCCAAATCTGGCCTAATCAACTGTGCGGGGGTGGGAGTGAAACAGTCTGGGGATAGACTGTTTCAGCTCAACAACTGGAAATAAGGACTTGTTGACGAACTCTTTTTATCTTGGTCGAGTTCTTTCCCACTCCCTAATAGTAGGATGGTAAAGTAGTCCGATGTAGATAGAATATTTGCGACGTGACTTTATAAATAAGGAGAGAAAATTGGAGGGAAATTGTGATGAGGACGAGTGATATAGTATCAAGAGCGATGATGACTCGCGAGCGGACAAGAGGTACAACACTACTATTTTTGCCCTCCATTTTGCTATCTATTGTTTATGCTATACCAGTAACAATTTTTCACCTACTGACATTTCTAGAGCTCCGTCAAAACAGTGCTTTTGTGGAAGGGCGATTGGTTTCTTCAATCAGGTTGACCTATTTAGGTGAGTTCGGCTTCGCTCTGCTGTTACAGCTATTCATCGGTCTGTCCTGTTTTCATTTATTGGAATTGTTAAGAGGGGATAGACAGGAGTTTTCTTTAAAAGATAGTTTTTCATTTCTAAAGACAGAATGGAAGAAGCCTATCTGGACCACTTTTCTTTATTATTATTTACTTCTTTTTATGGCTGGTCTTCCAGCTAATCTAGGGGCTGCTTTATTTATTAAAGGTTTCACAATGAGTAGTTTGATGGTCTTATCTCCTGGGCAATGGCAGAGCTGGCAGTTCATCAGCCTAGTCAATTAATGAAGATAGGGGCTCCGATTTTCCTACTAGGAATGATTATTTACCTTTTTGTCTACTATACCTACTCACAGGTTGTTTTTGTCTTGTATGACTATTTGGATAATGCTAGTTATACTGGTCCCCTGGCTGTATTTAGGGAAAGTCGTTTCTTGATGAAAGGGAACTATTGGCAACGTATTTGGTTAGATTTATCCTTTTTAGGTTGGTTTATTGGGGAATTATTGACCCTTCATTTGTTATCTTTTTTTGTAACTCCTTACTATCATTTATCTAGGACTATTTTCTACGAAAAATTGAAAAAACAAAGACTGTCAGCTGTAGAGTAGCTAACAGTCTTTTATGATGATTATAGGGAGCTTGTTTTGGGCTTGAAATAGAGGTCGTAAACCAACCAGGAAATCATTATTCCTTGGACAAGCAAGCTGATGACGGAGCCTTCTACACCAAACTTTCCACCAGATAACCACTCAGGACCAGTGATACCGATTTGAACAAAGGCCTGACCAGCATCGGTGCCGCTGACTGGGAAAGCAAAAACATTCCCTTGGAAACAGTTCCACGCAGCGTGTAAGCCACCAATTACCCAAATGTTGCCTGTTTTGAGCATAATGAGGCAGGCAAGAACGGCAAATAGGGTTAAATCCAAAATTGGAATGAGTGAAATAGCATTGTTTCCGAGGTGGAGAAATGTGAAGAAGAGGGAAGAAACAATGATACCAATAGGAATATTGTGTTTAGCTGAAAGTGATGAGAACATCCATCCTCTTGTTAGAATTTCTTCTGTCGTACCTTGGATAGACCAGGCAAGGATAAGGATAATAAATTCTCCGACTAATTTTGTAGAGAACTGGATGCTTGTAAATTCAATCGCGCCTAATCCCCACATGATGAGTGTACAAGTGGTCAGCATTGCAGCTCCGATTCCCCAACCTAGTAGAAAATCTTTTCCCGCCCCTTTTTTGGTAAAACCAAGTCCTGCCCACGGGCTTTTTTCAATATACCGTGCCCATGAAATGACCATCAGGCTGATAAAAGCGAAAGCGAACAGTTCAAAACTTACAGAAAGGGTCTCGCTAAATGGGAGTAAAAAGCTTATTGGAGTGAAAATAACTGCTCCAAGTGAATCTCCTACTAGCAACAAAATAATAGCTACAATAGGAGAGGTGATGATGTTGAGATTGAAAGCTGATCGAGCCTTCTCATTGATAAATTCGGTTTTCATAGGACCTCCTTTTGCTAGATACTTTACTAGTGCGCTATTCTACCATATTTTTCCAAAGAAGACTAGACCTAATTTCCTAGTATATGGTAGAATAGTACAAAGCTATATAAGGAGAATAGTATATGGAATTGAATCAATGGCTGAAGTCCTTCCAGCTGAAAGATAATCGACTAGTGGGCCCATTCTTCTATGGCACACCTCTTGCTCTTAGATTTGAAATCGGGCCTGCAGACGAAGCAGAAGAATTACCAAGAGCAATCTATCTTGAAAGAGCCTATGCACGTGCAGTAGAACTTTTTGAGCAGGCTAGTTCAGAATACGACTATATGCTCCTTTCGCTCCTTCGACAGGAAGATAGGGACATAGACACCTACCTCTGGCATTTTTCATCGAAATTTAACTTCGACAAGGTTCCTGAGCCTGAGTTGATAGAAGTGGAGGACTGGACGGGAGATGTGCTAGTCTTTGAGCGCTATCTTTTCCCAGTTACCGACCAAGACCTGAACGCTTTGTTGAGGGAGATTGTGAGAGCTGATCACGGTGGTTTCAACTATCTATCAAGTTCTGTTCTCTTCCTATCTAGTCAGGACAATATCATCTATCATTGCTACGATGATCGGGGAGTTGATATTGCTGTTTTAGATGATGACAAACGTTTGGAGCTCTTTACAGACTGCCATGATCTCCTATTTGACTATGATATGGAGGAGATGGAGAGAAGGGTGAGAGGGTAGGAAAAAAATGTATATCTGATGACCGTCTTCCACAGTAATTAGGATATTATAGTACATAACTAATTTTTAGGGAGCAAATCAATGCCTTACCGTAAATTAACATCAAGAGATCGGACTTTTATCAAAGGTCAGACGGACCGCTTGCTGAATCAGATGAATAGCAATGCGGAATATTTGGCGACTGTACAGACCTATGAGACAGCCAAGGCTCGTGCCAACCAAGCCTATCTGGCAATGGAACTGGAAAATGATCCAGAGAAAAAGTTACGACTGGCAAAATTGGTTGAAACCTATTCTGCCCAAGCCCAGTCTATATTAGATGATTGGGAAGCGAGAAATAGCAGAGCTGAAAAAGAAGCTAGGAATATAAAACTGATTTTGTGGCTGACCGTGCTCTTTGCACTTAGTTTTATCTTCCCTGTTAATATTATTCTAGCCCTCCTATTTGCAGTCTGGTTCTATCGGAATTACCTTTGTTCAAGCAGAATTGCCCAAGTGCCTAAGTCTACTGCGAGCCAGTCATTAGTGACAGAAGAGGAAAGTTATGAAGACTGGTTGACAAAAAAGATAGTTACACTTAACAAAGACAAGCGTGAGTGGACAGAGGGCGTACTTGCAAAATATGACAGTTTGGATGAAATAGCAGCAGGTATTGGTAAAATTAATGAGCAGGATAAAGAAGCTGGTAAGAAAATTCTTCATCGCTATCAAGCAATCTTAGCTGATATTGAAAAATTACCAGATTCTGACCAGAAAACCTATTATTTAGATTTTCATCGAGAAATGATAGCTGATTTGGGAAATGTATTTGAACAACTCCATATCGTATAAGAATACCGGAAACAGTTCCAAACTGGTTCCGGTTTTTCGATATTCGTCAATAGATAAGACTGAAACTATTCTTTTATAGAGAAGATAGACCTTATACTCTTCGAAAATCAAAATTATCCGTTGTCAACTTGCCTTGATGAACTCCAGTTCTATCTTCGGCTTCGTTTCCTAGGCTACTTTTGATTTTCATTGAGTATTAGCTTTCTACTCGGCTTGTATCATATCATATGTATAGCATGTGAAGGAAGACTTGTATTTAGAACCGCTTTGTGATTTAGCTGAAAATATGATAAAATAGGGTGTTATCAAGAACAGGGTTTCATTTGCCCTGAGTTGAAAGGAAAAAAACATGACAAAAACACCGTTTTATATCACCACACCGATTTATTATCCGTCTGGAAAACTTCATATCGGTTCAGCTTACACGACCATTGCCTGCGATGTATTGGCTCGTTACAAACGCCTTATGGGACATGACGTCTACTATCTAACAGGGCTTGATGAGCACGGACAAAAGATTGAGGAGAAGGCCAAAGAGGCTGGTTTGACACCGCAAGCCTACGTTGACGGCATGGCGGTTGGCGTCAAGGAGCTCTGGAGCTTGCTAGACATCTCTTACGACAAGTTCATCCGCACGACTGATGATTACCACGAGGAAGTGGTGGCGGCTGTTTTTGAAAAATTGCTGGCGCAGGACGACATTTACTTGGGAGAGTATTCTGGATGGTACTCTGTATCGGACGAGGAATTCTTCACCGAGAGTCAATTAGAAGAGGTCTTCCGAGATGAAAACGGCAAGGTAACAGGCGGGATTGCTCCGAGCGGTCACGAGGTTGCCTGGGTTTCAGAAGAATCCTACTTCCTCCGCCTCAGCAAGTATCAGGATAAATTGGTCGAGTTCTTCAATGCTCATCCAGACTTTATCCAGCCAGACGGCCGCCTCAATGAAATTATGAAAAACTTCATCGAGCCAGGCTTGGAAGATTTGGCAGTATCTCGTACCTCATTTACCTGGGGCGTGCCTGTTCCGTCAAATCCTAAACACGTTGTTTACGTATGGATTGATGCCCTGCTCAACTACGCGACGGCCTTGGGTTATGGTCAGGAAGAGACAGCTAACTACGACAAGTTCTGGAATGGAACAGTTTACCACATGGTTGGGAAGGACATTCTTCGCTTCCACTCCATTTACTGGCCAATCATGCTCATGATGTTGGATATGAAGCTGCCAGACCGCTTGGTTGCTCATGGCTGGTTTGTCATGAAAGATGGCAAGATGTCCAAGTCTAAGGGCAATGTGGTCTATCCAGAAATGTTGGTCGAGCGTTTCGGATTGGATCCACTCCGTTACTACCTCATGCGTAGTCTGCCAGTCGGCTCTGACGGCACCTTTACACCAGAAGACTACGTTGGCCGTATCAACTATGAACTGGCCAATGACCTTGGAAACTTGCTCAACCGTACAGTTGCGATGATTAACAAGTACTTTGGCGGTCAGGTGCCAACTTTTGTTGCCAATGTGACGGATTTTGATGCGGACTTGGCGGCAGTAGTAGCTGAAAACTTGGCAAGCTACCACAAGTATATGGAAGCTGTTGACTATCCACGTGCCTTGGAAGCGGTTTGGAATATCATCTCCCGTACCAACAAGTACATCGATGAAACAGCACCGTGGGTCTTGGCAAAAGAAGAAGCCGACCGTGACAAGTTGGCAGCCGTTATGGCCCACTTGACAGCAGGTCTTCGTGTGGTGGCGCACCTCATTCAACCATTTATGATGACGACGTCAAATGCTATAATGGAACAGCTTGGTTTGGGAACAGCATTTGACCTTGAAAACCTTGACTTTGCAGGTCTTCCAGCTGGTTTGACAGTAGTCGCAAAAGGCACACCTATCTTCCCACGACTCGATATGGAAGAGGAAATTGCCTATATCCAAGCCCAAATGGGTGGTAGCTCTGCTATTTCCCAAGAGGAAGAAAAAGAATGGGACCCAGCTGACGTGGAGCTGAAAAACGAGAAAGCCGCGATCAAGTTCGAGGACTTCGACAAGGTGGAAATCCGCGTGGCCGAAGTCAAGGAAGTGGCCAAAGTAGAGGGTTCTGATAAGTTGCTCAAATTCCGTCTGGACGCAGGTGACGGTCAGGACCGCCAAATCCTGTCCGGTATCGCCAAATATTATCCAAATGAGCAGGAGTTGGTCGGCAAGAAAGTCCAAATCGTTGCCAACCTCAAGCCACGTAAGATGATGGGCTTGCTCAGTCAGGGCATGATCCTCTCAGCCGAACACGACGGCAATTTAACACTCTTAACAGTAGACCCATCAGTGCCAAACGGCAGTCAGATTGGGTAATAAAGTTCAAACACTCAGTGAATCTGGGTGTTTTTTTGCGAACTAATATAGAAAGGAGGGTCTATGTTAGTTGCACTTGATGAAGATGGGCAAGTTTTTAATGTCTTGGAAAATTCTGCGCCGCAAGGTCGCTTTTGCTGTCCAGGTTGTGGAGGCCTGGTCCGATACAAATCCGGCAAAGTCCTGCGTTCGCATTTTGCCCATGTCACCCTGCGGGATTGTAGCTACTTCTCCGAGAATGAGTCTGCCCAACATCTGTCACTCAAGTCTTGTCTGTACAGGTGGTTAATCAATGAGGAACAAGTTGAACTTGAAAAATGCCTGCCAGAGTTAGGTCAAATAGCGGACTTATTTGTCAATGACCGTTTAGTCTTGGAAGTGCAGTGTTCCAGTCTACCCATTTCTCGTTTGCAGCTGAGGACGCAAGCCTATCGAGAGGCAGGTTATCTGGTCCTTTGGCTGCTTGGCAAGGATTTGTGGCTCAAGGATAGGTTGACCAAATTGCATAAGCAATTTCTCTCTTTTAGTATGAATATGGGTTTTCATCTCTGGGAATTGGATGACGAGAAAAAAGAATTGCGGCTCCGTTACCTCATTCATGAAGATTTGCGAGGTAAGGTGCATTGTCTGACCAAGGCCTTTCCCTTTGGTCAGGGAAACTTACTGGATATATTACGTTTACCTTTTTCCAAGCAAGCTTTATCTAGCATGACTTGTCCAATGGATGAGGATTTGCCTCGCTACATTGCTCAACAGCTTTATTACAAATCCCCCAAATGGCTCGCCCTGCAAGCAGAGGCTTATGGCCGTGGAGAAAATCTACTGACCAAGACAGCATTAGACTGGTATCCCCACATCCGCTTGCCCCGCTCTGCTATTGGCTTTGCCCAAATACAAAAAGATTTAACCCTAGTTTATCAGGCCTTTGAACACTATTATTCGGAGGTCAAGGACAAGCGGATACAAGCGGTTTATCCACCAGCAGTTTATTGGAGGAAAAAAATAAACAGGTAAAACTAGTCCACAATTGGACACAGTCTTGAAGGTATTGGCTAGTCTAGGCAAAACTTTAGCAGTCGTGCCTTTGAAACAGGAACGACATTTTCAATAGTGTAATTTGCATTATGTAACTTTATTATAGTAATTATTATGAAAGCCCTCACTTTCCGTTGGAAAGTAGGGCATTTTTATGTTAGAATATTTTTTACGGAGGATTTATTATGTCTAAACAACGTCATGAAATTGAAGAAAAATACCAATGGGATTTGACTACTATTTTCCCAACAGATGAAGCATGGGAAGCAGAACTTGCAGATTTGCAAGCAGAAACAGAAAAAACAAAAGAATTTGCTGGGCATTTGCTTGACTCAGCTAAGAACCTTTTGGAAATCAGCGAAACGCAACTCGGTCTCATGCGTCGCATTGAAAAACTCTATGTTTATGCGTCTATGAAAAACGACCAAGATACTCGTGAAGGTAAATACCAGGAATTTCAGGCTAAGGCTATGGGGCTTTATTCTGCTTTTTCACAAGCATTTGCCTTCTATGAGCCGGAATTTATGGCTATTACTGAAGAGCAGTTGGAAGCTTTTAAAGCAGAAGAGCCAGCTCTTGTGCAGTACAGCCATCAATTTGAAAAACTTCTGGCAGCTAAGGACCATGTCTTGTCACAAGAAGTAGAAGAAGTCCTTGCAGCGACCAGCGAGATTTTCGAATCACCTGCTGAAACCTTCTCAGTCTTGGACAATGCAAGCCTACGCTTCCCAGAAATTGCAGACGAGGATGGTCATTTGGTACCACTCTCTCACGGCAATTATATTCACTTCATGGAGTCTAAAAACCGCGACGTCCGTCAAGAAGCATATGAGGCTATGTACGGTACCTACGAACAGTTCCAGCATACCTACGCTAAGACTCTGCAGTCTAACGTTAAGGTCAATAACCTGAAAGCTCGTTTGCGTAAGTACGACTCAGCCCGCCACGCATCACTTGCAGCCAATTTTATTCCAGAATCCGTTTACGATACATTAGTAGCGGCAGTCAACAAGCACCTTCCGCTCTTGCACCGTTATATCAATTTGCGTAAGAAACTCCTAGGTATTGATGACTTGAAGATGTACGATATGTACACACCATTGTCAGATTTCAGCACCAAGATTTCCTATGAAGATGCACTCAAGAAATGCCAAGAAACCTTGGAAATTTTTGGTGAGGATTATTCGGCTATTGTAAAAGAAGCCTTTGAAAACCGCTGGATTGACGTCCATGTCAATGAAGGAAAACGCTCAGGAGCATACTCAGGAGGTGCCTACGACACCAACGCCTTCATGCTTCTCAACTGGCAGGATAACTTGGATAACATGTACACTCTTATCCATGAAACAGGCCACTCTCTCCATTCTATGTTGACTCGTAAGACTCAACCCTATGTCTATGGACATTATTCCCTCTTCTTGGCTGAAATTGCTTCAACGACCAATGAAAACCTTTTGACAGAAAAACTCTTGGCAGAAGTAGAAGATGACAAGGAACGCTTTGCTATTCTCAATCACTACCTAGATGGATTCCGTGGTACAGTCTTCCGCCAGACCCAATTTGCAGAGTTTGAGCAAGCTATCTACAAGGCAGACCAGGAAGGTCAAGTCTTGACGGCTGATTTCCTCAATGAATTGTACGGTCAGACAAATGAGAAATACTACGGACTTTCTGCAGAAGAAAATCCAGAAATCCAGTTTGAGTGGGCTCGTATTCCACACTTCTATTACAATTTCTATGTCTATCAGTATGCGACAGGTTTCGCAGCAGCATCAGCTCTAGCAAACAAGATTGTCAATGGTAGTCCAGAAGACAAAGAAAACTATCTCAACTACTTGAAGGCTGGTAGCTCAGATTATTCCCTCAATGTCATTGCCAAAGCAGGCGTAGACATGACCAAGGAAGATTACCTCAACGATGCCTTCAAGGTATTTGAGGCTCGTTTGGAAGAATTAGAAGCGCTCGTTGAGAAAGGTGTGCACCTCTAATATGATTTCCTATAAACGTTCGATTGTCATTCACAGTGTGATTAGTCTTGTTTTAATCTTAATCGGTCTTGGTGGTTTGACCAGGCCTGAACCATCTGTTGGAAGTGTTATCTATTTGATATTTTTACAACCTTTGCTGGTTTATATATATATATTGAGAAAGCAAAAGGCTGTTTTTATCTTGACAAAACAGTACCTAGAATTTCAAGAACACTTTTGGAGTGAACGCCAGCGCTATTCGTTAGAAGAGATTGCGGAGATTCGCTACCTTGTTTCTCCTGTCTATCGTGGCTATCAATCGAAACGTTTGCGAATTGTAGGAAATAAGGGAGAACTACTTGCAGTCGTCAATTTGAATAAGCTTGATGGTGCAGATTTTAATGATATTTACCATTTTGTAGAGCAAGTAGCACCGCATATAAGATGGGATTTTTCAAATTCATAATGGAGGTACTATGTTAACGGAAGAACAGCTACAGGACATTTTTGAACTGGCGGACCTCATGTCAAATGGTGACAGGGAGCTATTTCTCCAACTTAGAGATGTGGTTTTTGCTAGTGATCCGAATCAGATTCTAGACTCTATCGAACGCATCCTAGAACCAGATTCATTCGATGATTTCTTGGACCGTGTTGGGGAGTCTGAAAAGGAAAATCTGTGGTTAATCTTGATAAAATTACTAGAGCATTTTAATTATATTTGTGTGCGTGATTATAAGGATAATCTTGAAGATTTTATCTACTTTTTTGACCGTCTTCATCAAGTCCGCAATGCAGGGATTTCTCTCAAATTGGATTCAGATGGATTAAATCCAGCTGCCTCTATTTCAGAATGGGCAAGAGTCGTTGATAGCAAATATCTTGATGAAA
Source organism: Streptococcus suis (assembly GCF_046032115.1). Taxonomy (GTDB): domain Bacteria; phylum Bacillota; class Bacilli; order Lactobacillales; family Streptococcaceae; genus Streptococcus; species Streptococcus suis_AJ. Next base: position 57,727 of record NZ_JARQOZ010000009.1, read on the forward strand.
ACTTTTGTCTAGGGGCAGTAGATATGGACACGGATAGTTACTATCTCTTTTTCAGTAAGCAAGCGACTTTTGTTCGACTTCAAGAACTAGCTGGAAATTTAGGGTATCGAATTGATTACGCAAAAAATATGTAAAGAAAAGGTGGGGAAACCTACCTTTTAGTGTGTTGAGGAAGAAAATCTTGTCGGCTTATGATATAATGGATTCTATGGTCGAATCATATAGTAAAAACGCAAATCACAATATGCGCCGTCCTGTCGTTAAGGAAGAAATTGTGGATTTTATGCGAACACGCCAGGCGCAAAATACAGGGTTTTTGAAAGAACTGGAAGAGTTTGCTCGTCAAGAAAATATTCCAGTCATCCCTCATGAAACGGTAGCCTATTTCCGCTTGCTGATGCAGACACTTCAACCTAAACGTATTTTAGAAATTGGAACAGCAATTGGTTTCTCTGCCCTATTAATGGCTGAGAATAGTCCGCAATCAAAGATTACGACAATTGATCGCAACGAAGAGATGATTGGATTTGCCAGGGAAAATTTTGCCAAGTTTGATTGCCGTAAGCAAATTGAATTACTGGAAGGTGAAGCTATGGATATTCTTCCGACTTTACCAGATAACACATATGATTTTGTTTTCATGGATTCTGCTAAATCAAAATATATTGTATTTTTACCAGAAGTCTTGAAAAAGGTCAAAGTAGGTGGTTTAATCATTTTGGATGACATCTTCCAAGGAGGAGATGTTGCAAAGGACATCAAGGATGTCAGAAGAGGGCAGCGCACTATTTATAAGGGATTGCAACGTTTATTCGATGCGACTTTGGATAATCCAGATGTGACTGCTAGTCTTGTCTCCATGAGCGACGGTCTCCTTATGTTGAGAAAAAATAGGGAAAATGTTGACTTAAAACATATAGAAATTTAAGAAGTTTTTAAGCTTTTGTGTTATAATGAAAGAGTTAACGAAAAAAAGGAGAGAGTCTTTAAATGAAGCAAACTAAAAAAATTCTCGCGGGTGCAGTAACACTCTTTGCTGCGGTAACACTCGCTGCTTGTTCCAATGCAGCTGATAAAGATATCATTACGATGAAAGGCAACACGATTACTGTGTCTGAGTTTTATGAGAAGGTAAAAACAAACTCTCAAGCTCAACAAGTTCTATTGTCAATGATTATTAGTAATGTATTTGAAGACCAGTATGGTGACAAAGTGACTGCAAAAGAAGTCGATGAGGCTTATGACAAAATGGCAGAGCAATATGGTGATTCATTTGCAACAGCTCTTTCTTCAGCTGGCTTGACTCAAGAAACTTACAAAGAACAAATCCGTACTAATAAATTAGTTGAGTATGCTGTAAAACAGGCCGCTGAGAAGGAATTGACTGATGAGAACTACAAGGCAGCTTATGATGCCTATACCCCAGAAGTAACAGCACGTGTCATCAAATTGACAGACGAAGCTAAGGCAAATGAAGTTTTAGCGGCAGCACAAGCTGAAGGTGCAGATTTTGCTCAATTGGCGAAAGACAATTCTACGGATACTGCTACAAAAGACAATGGAGGCGAAGTACAATTCGATTCAACTTCAACAACTGTTCCTACAGAAGTTCAAAACGCGGTCTTTGCTTTGGATGCAGGCCAAGTAGGGGCATCCGTTATTTCAGTAGTAGATATGACAACTTATACAACTAGCTACTATGTTGTAAAATTAGAAGCGAAGTCAGAAAAATCTGCCAACTGGGAAGACTATAAAGATAAGTTGAAAGAGATTATTTTGGCGCAAAAGCAAAGTGATTCAACATTTGTTGCTACTGTACTGAAAGAAGCGCTCCAAAAAGCAAACGTTAAGGTTAAAGACAGTGCTTTCCAAAATCTTCTTTCACAATATGTGACAACAGAAGAAAGCAGTTCTTCATCAACGGAAAGTTCTTCTTCTACAACAGAATCTTCTAGTTCTTCAGGTCAATAATTGACGCTTTACTTATTAAGAATAGATACTTGATTACTTAGTTCAGAAAATTGGCGGTTGTTGCGAGCCATCTAAGCCAAGTATCTTGCTACTTAATAGAACAATTGAATATAGGTTATGAAATGAGAATGACAAGTCATTGAATGAAGGTGGTACCGCGGTTTTTCGCCCTTCGTTTGGTTTCTTGTTATTTTTTTGGAGGTTATCATGAAGCAATTTCAAGTCAAACAACGCTTTACCTTCGGTGGTGAAAAATTTGATATTCGTGATAGTTTTGGGGATCTTGCTTATCAAGTGGAGGGCTCTTTTCTCGAAATTCCAAAACGATTTATCGTGATCAATTCCAGAGGTGGGGAAGTTTGTCAGATTACTAAGAAGTTTTTGACCTTCCTGCCCCAGTTTACCATTGATATGGCAGATGGTCATTCATTCTACTTGCAAAAGGAATTTACTTTTTTCAAGGATCGCTATACTGTGGAAAATCTAGGTTTAATCCTAGACGGAAATATCTGGGATTTGGATTTTCGCTTGAAAAGGCCAGATGGTACGCTTGTGGCTGAAATCTCCAAAGAACTCTTTCATTTCACTTCTCATTATTCCGTTACTGTCTTGGAGGATTCCTATGCAGATTTGGTCATTTCCCTGGTGGTCGCAATTGACTATGTCGAAATGATGGAAGATGCATCGAGATAATCGTAACATAAAATTTTTAAAATTGGTTTAGTTGGCTAACTTGCTAAATTGAACCTATCTAATAAAAACGAAAGGAAAGGGCATCGAGTTTATTTTGAAATGAACTCGGGCTACAGACTTTGTCAAAAATAGAAACACTTCCTAGACGCAAGCGTCTTCATCAGGTTTCCTATTTTGACGGTGTCCGCTTAACGCCCTTAGTATCTTAGTTGAACTCGGGCTACGGACTTTCCCCTAAATTATCAAATATGAAAGGAAATGTTTAATTTGGATAATTTTCTGAATTGAACACGCCCGGAAGGCTCGGAAAAAAGATAAACTGTCTAGGAAATCAGGATTTCCTGTCAGTTTCCTATTTTTCAGTCGCCTTCTAATCGGGCTTGGTATCATAATTATGAAACAATTATCATCAGCACAAATTCGTCAAATGTGGTTGGATTTCTGGAAATCAAAGGGTCATTCTGTTGAGCCTTCAGCAAATCTTGTCCCAGTAAACGATCCAACTCTTTTGTGGATCAACTCTGGTGTGGCAACACTTAAAAAATATTTCGATGGCTCTGTCATTCCTGACAATCCACGGATTACAAACGCACAAAAATCAATCCGTACCAACGATATTGAAAACGTTGGTAAGACAGCACGTCACCACACTATGTTTGAAATGCTTGGTAACTTCTCTATTGGTGATTATTTCCGTGATGAAGCGATTGAGTGGGGCTTTGAGCTCTTGACAAGCCCAGAATGGTTTGCCTTTCCAAAAGACAAGCTCTATATGACTTACTATCCAGATGATGTGGATTCATACAATCGTTGGATTGCTCTTGGTGTTGAGCCAAGCCACTTGGTTCCACTTGAAGATAACTTCTGGGAAATCGGTGCAGGTCCTTCTGGTCCAGATACGGAGATTTTCTTTGACCGCGGTACTGACTTTGACCCTGAAAACATTGGTATCCGTCTCTTGGAAGAAGATATTGAAAACGACCGTTACATTGAGATTTGGAATATCGTTCTGTCACAATTCAATGCTGATCCAGCGGTACCACGTTCTGAGTACAAGGAATTGCCAAACAAAAACATTGATACGGGCGCTGGTTTGGAGCGTTTGGCAGCTATTTTCCAAGGGGCTAAGACTAACTTTGAAACGGACCTCTTCTTGCCAATCATTCGTGAAGTAGAAAAGATTTCTGGTAAGACCTATGACCAAGATGGCGATAACATGAGCTTCAAGGTTATCGCAGACCACATCCGTGCTCTTTCATTTGCCATTGGTGACGGTGCCCTTCCTGGAAATGAAGGTCGTGGTTATGTCCTTCGTCGTCTCCTTCGTCGTGCTTCTATGCATGGTCAACGTTTGGGTATTACGGAGCCATTCTTGTACAAATTGGTGGAGACAGTTGGCAATATCATGGAAAGCTACTATCCAGAAGTACTTGAAAAACGTGCCTTCATTGAGAAGATTGTTAAGAGTGAAGAAGAGTCGTTTGCTCGTACTATCCATACAGGTTCACAATTTGCTGAGCAATTGATGGATAAATTGGCAGCAGAAGGTAAGTCTGAGATTGATGGTCGTGACATTTTCAAACTCTATGATACCTATGGTTTCCAAGTAGAATTGACAGAAGAATTGGCTGAGCACCGTGGAATGACCCTTGATATTGCTGGTTTTGAAGCGGCTATGAAAGAGCAACAGGACCGTGCCCGTGCCTCAGTTGTCAAAGGTGGTTCAATGGGTATGCAAAATGAAACTCTGGCTGCTATCACAGAAGAGTCGACCTTTGTTTACGGCCAAACAGCTCTTGAAGCAAGCTTATCTGTCATTGTGGCTGATAATGCGCGTACAGAAGCAGTCTCAGAAGGTCAAGCCCTCCTTGTCTTTGACCAAACACCATTCTATGCAGAAATGGGTGGTCAGGTTGCAGACCATGGTTTTGTGAAAAATGCTGCTGGAGACATTGTTGCGACTGTCATCGATGTGCAGAAAGCACCAAATGGTCAACCATTGCACACAGTTGAACTGTCCGCAAGCATTTCAGTTGGTCAAACCTACACACTTGAAATCGAAACAAAACGCCGTAAGGGTGTTGAGAAGAACCACACAGCAACTCACTTGCTCCATGCAGCTCTTCACAATATTATCGGCGAGCATGCAACACAGGCTGGTTCCTTGAACGAGCAAGATATCCTCCGCTTTGACTTTACGCACTTTGAGGCAGTTACTGCGGAAGAACTTCGTCGTATTGAAGAAGAAGTCAATGAGCAAATTTGGAATGCCATTCCAGTTGTGACGGTTGAAACCGATATTGACACAGCTAAGGAAATGGGTGCTATGGCCCTCTTCGGTGAAAAATACGGTAAAGACGTCCGCATTGTTACTATCGGTGACTATTCTGTCGAGCTCTGTGGTGGTACCCATGTTAGCAACACCGCTGAAATCGGTATCTTCAAGATTTTGAAAGAAGAAGGTATCGGTTCAGGTACTCGCCGTATCATTGCGGTAACAGGCCGTGAAGCCTTTCTTGCCTATCGTGACCAAGAAGATGCCCTCAAAGAAGTAGCGGCAACCATCAAGTCACCACAGATCAAGGAAGTGCCAAACAAGGTTGAAAGTCTTGCTCAGCAAGTTCGTGACCTGCAAAAAGAAAATGCAGCTCTGAAAGAAAAAGCAGCGGCAGCTGCTGCTGGTGATGTCTTCAAAGAGGTCAAGGATGCTAACGGCATTCGCTACATTGCTAGCCAAGTCCAAGTTTCAGATGCAGGTGCCCTCCGTACCTTCGCTGACAACTGGAAGCAGAAAGACTACTCTGATGTCTTGGTGTTGGTTGCGGCAATCGGTGATAAGGTCAATGTCCTTGTAGCCAGCAAATCAAGCGATGTTCATGCAGGCAACCTCATCAAAGTCCTTGCACCAATCGTAGCAGGTCGTGGTGGTGGTAAGCCAGATATGGCCATGGCAGGTGGTAGCGATGCCTCTGCAATCCAAAACCTCTTGAACAGCGTAGCTGAAAACTTGTAATTGATACTGAAAACTCTTTTATCCTCTGGATGAAGGAGTTTTTTTGTAATCCATTCTAGTCATTTTGACAAATTTCATAAACTTTTTGACAAAAATTATTATTTTTTTGACAAATATGGTTGTCAAAAAGGAAAAGAAGTGTTACAATAATATCAAGATAAAAATCAAAAAGGTTCATCTGATACGATGAACAGATAAGGAGTCACCAAATGAAACAACCTTTTATGATTACAGAAACAACCATTGCGCGTGCAGTCGAAATAGGGTCCATTCTATTATTGGTTTATATTCTCCTTTCTGATTTGCTGGGTTGGAGCGATATGGACACAGCTCTAATGACTACTCTAATTGCCTCAATTGCTTGTATCGAAGCAAGTTTACAAATGGATAAAAAAGGAAATAAGTAAAAGTCTAGTGGTAAAAAGTCAATAGAAAGTTGAGAAAATTCTAGTTGTTTTTTTAGAAAACAGGGTACACTAAAAACACCTAGTGAAAATCGCTTTTTTTCACCAGTTTATCCAAG
>NZ_JARQOZ010000010.1:0-62924 GCF_046032115.1 Streptococcus suis
AGTCTATCACTTTATCGAAAAATAAAAAGACCCTATCCAATAAAAATTGGAGTAGGATCCTTAACTTAATGACATTGGCCAATTGGCTTCTTACACTTCTGCGATAATGGGAATAGACATTTCAATCAAACGGTCTGTGTGAATCGTTTGAATGGCAGCCTTGTTAATAGTTCGTTCATCAATTTTTCGATGAAGGAAGAAATCACGAATTTGCTCGATTTCATTTTGTTGTACTGCACGGTATTTATTACTGATCAAGAGTTCATAATGACGGGGTGCCTGTGTGAAAATAACGTCTGTATTCCCTGCAGAATAAGTCTCTACTAGGAAAGCATCAGTATTAGCCAACTGGCTTTGGACAAGATTGGGATGACTATTTGTCGTGTTAATGATTTTCATGTGGAACCTCCTCTATCTCTTTGGCTACATTATAGCACGATTAGAGTGTTTTTACTAGTTATTGAATGAATTTTCTTGCAATTTCCATTGTTCAATGCCCCATTTGTGACTACCACGTTTGAGTTTATCGATGGCTTCATTGACTGGGAACCAGGCAATATGGTTGAAATCTTCTAGTGGTTGTCCTATTTGATGGTAGCTAGTTACTTCATAGATGTAGGCTGGATTATAGAAATGGGTATCGCGGTGGCTAGAGTAGAAGTATTCGTCAGCCTGACCAAAGTATTTTCCGATTTCAGCGGTGAATCCAAGCTCTTCCATCAATTCGCGCTCCAAGGCAATGAGGTGATTTTCTCCCTTTTCAATTTCTCCACCAGGAAGAAACCAAGCTCCGTTTGGTGCTTGAACGAGTATGATTTGTTCTTTCTTTTCATCTGGGATAACTGCGTAAACACCAAAGCGACTCTGGTAGCTGACGCCAGCCTTCTTTTCTCCAAATACAGCGATTTTCTCCATAGGCAATTCTATCCTCTTTCATAATTGGAATGAGTTGTATACATTATACCACTTTTTTATTATTTTTCCTTGTGATAGGCTTTACAAAGTAAAGTTTTTTTATAGGATGGAGATGGGGAAAATTTAGAAAAATAGAGTATCAAAACAGTAAAATAGGCTACTCGTAGGGAGCAGCTCTATTTTCTTATTTTGTCTTTGTTTGTGCTTTGATTTGAATTGTACCTTTACTTGACATGACAGCACGTAGGTCTTTTTCTGCTGGATGTTCTAAGTAGAAGTCTGTGATTGCATCTTCAATCTGATCTTGAATGGTTCTGCGGAGTGGACGAGCTCCCATCTTAGGATCGTAGCCAAGGTCCACTAATTTCTCCTTAACTTTATCTGTTACATGGAGGCTGATGCCATTGTGAGAAAGGCGTTTGTTTACATCGTCTAGCATGAGGCTGACGATTTCAAGTAGGTTTTCCTTGCTCAGTGGTTGGAACTCAATAATGCCGTCAAATCGGTTCATAAATTCAGGTGTGAAGAAATTGCTAAGTTGGCCAAGGACTGATTGAGTCCGACCTTCCATAGCCGCACCAAAACCGACACTTGCTTCAACTTTTCCAGTACCAGCATTTGATGTCATGATGATGATGGTATCTTTGAAGCTGACTGTCCGCCCTTGTCCATCTGTCAGACGCCCATCGTCTAAGACCTGAAGGAACATGTGCATGACATCTGGGTGGGCTTTTTCAACTTCGTCAAGGAGGATGAGTGAGTAAGGATTACGACGGACTTTTTCAGTCAATTGTCCAGCCTCCTCATAGCCTACATAGCCTGGAGGAGCTCCGACGAGTTTAGCTACAGCGTGTTTTTCCATGTATTCGGACATGTCGAAGCGGATCATGCTGTCAGCCGAACCGAAGAGTTCGATAGCTAATTGTTTAGACAATTCGGTTTTACCGACACCTGTTGGTCCGACAAAGAGGAAGGAGCCAATGGGACGATTTGGAGCACCGAGACCGACACGATTACGGCGGATGGCTTTAGCAATCTTGTCAACGGCTTCATCTTGTCCGATAACATGGGCTTTTAAGTCACTAGCGAGGTTCACAAGCTGGGACTGTTCCTTTTCTTTTAAATCACCAACAGGGATATTTGTTTTTTGCTCAACGATGGCCTCAATTTCTTTTTCAGTAATGAGTGGAATATCTTCTTCGCTGATAGTTGCCTTTTGCATCTCCTTGTACTTAGCAATTTGGTCACGGAAATAGGCTGCTTTTTCATAGTCCTCATCCCGTGTAGCTTGTGCCTTACGATTTTCGGCATCAATCAGGCGTTGGTCAATTTCCTTTGGATCAATAAAGTTGAGGGTCAAATTCATTTTTGAACCAGCTTCATCCAGAAGGTCAATAGCCTTGTCTGGTAGGAAACGGTCTTGAATGTAGCGGTTGGACAGTACTGCGGCAGCTTCGATAGCAGCATCAGAGTATTTAACATGATGGTAATCCTGGTATTTATTTTGGATACCTTTGAGGATGGTAATGGTTTCTTCGACACTTGGTTCTTCAACTTTTACAGGTTGCATACGGCGTTCTAGGGCGGCATCTTTTTCGATAATACGGTACTCGTTGAGCGTTGTTGCACCGACTAGTTGCATTTCACCACGTGCGAGGGCTGGTTTGAGGATATTGCCTGCATCCATGTTACCATCGCCTGCAGATCCAGCACCGACAATTTCGTGAATCTCGTCAATAAAAAGAATGATTTCGCGACGATTACGGATTTCTTCCATGAGTTTTTGCATGCGTTCTTCAAATTGTCCACGGATACCTGTTCCTTGTACGAGGCTGACAACATCTAGACGAATGACTTCCTTGTCTCGTAATTTTTGTGGGACATCGCCATCGACAATTTTTTGAGCCAAGCCTTCAACAACCGCTGTTTTACCTACACCAGGCTCACCGATAAGAACAGGGTTGTTTTTTGTACGACGGTTGAGAATTTCGATGACACGGGTAATTTCTTGATCGCGACCGATTACTGGATCAATATCCCCACGACGGGCAATTTCGGTAACGTTGATACCAAATTCTTCAAGGAGTCCATTTGGTTGTTGGGGTTGTTGCGGAGGAGGGGTTTGTCCACCACGTCCATTATGCCCACCGGCTTGAGTGGGAGGAGTCTGTTCGCGATTTTTTCCGGCAGGGGTATTGCCAGGATAGCCACCTAGGTGATTGAAGAATTCACTAAAGGGATCCATATTGTTAGGATTTGTTAAATCTCCCAACCCACGTAGGATGGCATTATTAGGGTCTGTTTTCATGATTTGGTAGCAGTTGTGACAGAGGTCTACCTGCTGCTGTTTACCGTTTAAGTTGGTGTAGAGATGGATCGTTGCGTCGTTGATATTACAATTTTTGCAGAGCATAATTCTACCTCTTTCTGTGAAAAAATGTGACCTATTGTTAAATAGTCAAAAAAGGTCAGTTCTAGCTTTATTATAACAAGATTCATAGAAAAATCAAGAAACTGCTACGCTTGGAAAAACTTTCTATGAAAAATAGGGCGATAGGAAGAAAATAGGGAAAAAATAAGACTTTTTTGGCAATATGTGGTAAAATATTCCTATAAAAAGGATTAGGAGAACGAATATGGAATCACATTTGGTGAGAATTATCAATCGTCTGGAAGCTATGGCTAATGACGGCGGTACGTTGAAACGTAATTTCGAACGTGATGGTATTGTTGTTGCAGAAGTGGCTTATAGCTATGACGAGGAAAATGGTTCAGTATTTACCTTGCGTGATGTCGCTGCTCGTGAAACGTACACGTTTGATAGCATCGACTTGATTGCAATGGAAATCTATGAGCTATTGTACTAAGAAGAAGTGAGAGGCACCTAAGGGTGCTTTTTTCTTATGTGAAATGAATATTATAAACAAAAGTATTGCATAAATATTCAAAAATGGTATAATAGACTCTAAATGACAGAATTGGAGTAAGATGAATGAATTTTTCTTTTTTGCCTGAGTATTGGGCTTATTTTAATTATGGGGCAATTGTTACCCTCATTATTGCATTTTTCTCAGTATTTTTTGGTAGTATTTTAGGTGTGTTGCTTGCTTTTGCTCAGCGTAGTAAGTATAAAGTTTTAGCTTGGACTGCCAATATCTATGTCTGGATTTTTCGTGGGACACCGATGATTGTTCAGATTATGATTGCTTTTGCGATGACACATTTTGTAGCACCAACTTTTCAGCTAGGAATTTTGACGGTAGATTTGACACGCTTGATTCCAGGTATCATTGTTATTTCGATGAACTCGGGTGCCTATGTATCTGAAACTGTTCGTGCAGGTATTAATGCTGTACCAAAAGGACAGTTGGAAGCTGCTTATTCGCTTGGTATTAGACCAAAGCAGGCCATGCGTTACGTTATCATGCCACAGGCTATCAAGAATATCCTTCCAGCCTTGGGAAATGAATTTGTGACTATTGTTAAGGATAGTTCACTTTTATCAACCATCGGTGTAATGGAATTATGGAACGGTGCTCAGACAGTTCAATCCACTTCTTATATTCCTTTAACACCACTTGTATTTGCAGCGAGCTATTATCTAATTATGACAACGGTGCTAACAGTGATTATTCAGTCGTTTGAGAAAAAGTTGAACAAGGGAGGGCAGTTCCATGTCTAATGCAATTATTTCTATCAAGGATTTACATAAGTACTTCGGAAAGAATGAGGTTCTAAAAGGAATTGATTTAGATATTCAACAAGGTCAGGTAGTCGTTATTATCGGTCCATCAGGGTCAGGGAAATCGACTTTCTTACGTACAATGAACCTCTTAGAAGTACCGACCAAGGGGACTGTTACATTTGAAGGTGTTGATATTACTGATAAGTCAAATGATATTTTCAAGATGCGTGAAAAGATGGGAATGGTTTTTCAACAGTTCAATCTTTTTCCGAATATGACGGTATTAGATAATATTACTTTATCACCTATTAAAACAAAGGGAATTGCAAAGGATGAGGCTGAGAAGAAGGCTAAGGAATTACTTGAAAAGGTAGGATTGCCAGATAAGGCGAATGCCTATCCACAAAGCCTTTCAGGTGGTCAGCAACAGCGGATCGCTATTGCACGTGGTCTGGCCATGGACCCAGATGTCCTACTTTTTGATGAACCGACCTCTGCGCTAGACCCTGAAATGGTTGGTGAAGTTCTTGCTGTTATGCAGGATTTGGCTAAGTCAGGGATGACCATGGTTATCGTGACTCATGAGATGGGATTTGCGCGTGAGGTAGCTGACAGGGTTATCTTTATGGATGGTGGTGTCATCGTGGAGGATGGAACGCCTGAAGAAGTCTTTGAACATACCAAGGAAGAACGGACTAAGGATTTCTTGTCTAAGGTCTTGTAATATAGTCATTTAGTTTTTCTTTTATTACTTCGTTAACTCGCTTTGCCGTACTCCAGTACTGTCTGCAGCTCGTTGCCTAGTACTAAAAGTAAACTAAAAGACTATAAATGAACAAATAAGTACGACTCCGATATTGTTCGGAGTTTTTTGCTATATGCTATATTCTACTTTGTACAAGTATAGTCAGTCGGAGAATTTTAGGGTATAATAGAAAAAACAAAAGGAGTGTAGGTATGACGGTCATTGATGGGAAAGCACTAGGTGTAAAAATGCAGGCTGCCTTGGCGGAGAAAACTGCTCGATTAAAAGAAGAAAAGGGTTTGGTACCAGGTCTTGTAGTTATTTTAGTTGGCGAAAATCCTGCTAGTCAGGTTTATGTACGGAATAAGGAGCGGTCAGCTCTAGCTGCTGGATTCAAGAGTGAGGTTGTTCGCGTTCCAGATACGATTTCTGAGTCAGACTTGTTGGATTTGATTGCAGGCTACAATCAAGATGATGCATGGCATGGTATTTTGGTGCAATTGCCCTTACCTGCCCACATCAGCGAGGAGAAGGTCTTGTTGGCTATTGACCCAGATAAGGATGTGGATGGTTTTCATCCGACTAACATGGGAAAATTCTGGTCAGGTCATCCTGTCATGATTCCATCTACTCCAGCAGGAATTATGGAAATGTTCAAGGAATATCAGATTGAGCTGGAAGGGAAGTCTGCTTTAGTTATTGGTCGTTCTAATATTGTTGGTAAACCGATGGCACAGCTGCTATTGGATGCCAATGCTACTGTAACGATTGCGCATTCTCGTACCAAAAACTTGCCAGATCTTGCTCGTCAGGCCGATATTCTTGTTGTTGCCATTGGTCGTGGTCATTTTGTGACCAAGGAATTTGTTAAGCCAGGTGCCGTGGTGATTGATGTTGGTATGAATCGTGATGAAAATGGCAAGCTAATCGGTGATGTCAAATACGATGAAGTATCAGAAGTAGCAAGTTATATTACCCCAGTTCCAGGTGGTGTTGGTCCGATGACTATTACCATGTTGATGGAACAAACCTATGAAGCTTGTGTCAGAAGTGCAAAATAATTATCTGAAATATCAGCTATGTGGTGTAGCTGGTATTTTTTATTTTGGGAGTGGGAAGACGAAATCAGAGAAGTGGTGCTGGTCTTGAGCCAAGCTTCGTTTTGAGGTTTATTCTTAGGAATGAGCATGGGCAGATTAGATAAAAAACAAACGAAACATAATACTATGTGAGATTGGTTTTCTATAATTAGAGTAGGAACTGTGTGTGTTGAGTATTAAATGATAGAAAACAAGGAGAAAAAATGAATAGACAGACTGTTTCGTTGAGAAAGAGTAAGGTTGGATTAGCTTCTGTTATGATTGCGCTTATGTGGTTTGGAACAGGTGTTGGAGCAGTTGCAAAAGCTGATGAAACAGCTATTCTGAGTACAGAAATCGAAGCCAAGGTAACGGAAACGCCACTTGCTATTGAAGAAGAGCTGATAGAAGATTCGGATAGAAAAACAGAAAAGGAAGAAGCTACTGAGGTAGAAGTGAAACCGACGGATGCTAGTCTTCCTGACAGCGAGAAAAAGGCTAAAGAAAGCATCTTGAAAATCGATCCTGTTCATGCTGGTGATAAGCAAATTTCAGGTCAGACTATTCCTGGAGGATATGTATTTATTTCTGTGGACGGTGAAGCGATTACTTCCATTGATAATAGTCTAGAAGCGGATTAAGAAGGTAAGTTTAAACGTTCTTTAGAGAAGCCATTGGGCTATAACCAAGTGGTTGAGATTAGTTCATTTCCGAAAGAATCTGAAGAAGAGTCTGAGGGCGAAGGTGAAGGTGAAGAACGGGTTGAGATTGTCAATTTTCCCCTTGCCCACGAGAAAGATTACCAAGGGGCTGTTGAGAAGTATGGTGTTTCCTACCAACAGGTCTATTCTTGGGTTAGAAAGTTCGAGAAGGAGGGGTCTCACGGTCTCCTCGACCGTCGTGGAAAAGGTTTGGAATACTATTTTAAAACTAAACAACTATATTAGAACTTTTTCGTAAATCGTCAATTTTCATATAAATCTCCTTAGAATCTGCATAATGATTCTTAGAACCCGTATTCACAAGTAAAGTGTTTTTACGCATTGGACTGTGAATCCAGGTTCTTATATTCTCACAAACTATTATATAGCAAATTGTTGAAAAAACACAGGAAAGCTATCGGAAATAATAGGCCTAGTTCTGTATAAAAGTGCAAAATTTGGTATAATAGTAGGGATACAATATAGAAGGAGTGGACATGGTTGAATATTTATCGGTTAGTCATCTAACCAAGTATTTAAAATTAAAATTTGACCGCGATCCGTATTTGGAGAGGGTCTATTTGACTGGGCAAGTGTCCAATTTCCGTAAGCGTCCTAGCCATCAATATTTTTCGCTCAAGGATGATAAGGCGGTCATTCAAGCGACCATGTGGGCAGGCGTCTATAAAAATCTGGGCTTTGAGCTTGAAGAGGGAATGAAAATCAATGCGGTTGGTCGTGTGCAGCTATACGAACCAAGTGGATCCTATTCCATTGTCATTGAAAAAGCAGAGCCAGATGGTATTGGAGCCTTGGCTATCAAGTTTGAACAGCTCAAACAAGCTCTGACCCAGGAAGGTTTATTTAAAGAAGAATTCAAACAGACCCTCCCTCGGTTTACCAAGAAAATCGGTGTCATTACCAGTCCGAGTGGAGCTGTTATTCAGGATATTATTACAACCGTTAGCCGACGTTTTCCAGGCGTAGAGATTGTTCTCTATCCGACCAAGGTGCAAGGAGATGGTGCTGCTCAAGAGGTTGTTGCCAATATCCAAAGAGCCAATGAACGGGATGACTTGGATGTTCTGATTGTTGGTCGAGGTGGTGGTTCCATCGAAGACCTGTGGGCCTTCAATGAGGAAATTGTGGTTCGGGCAATTTTTGAATCCAGAATTCCTATCATTTCCAGCGTAGGTCATGAAACCGATACGACCTTGGCTGACTTTGTGGCAGATAGACGAGCGGCTACCCCAACAGCTGCCGCAGAATTAGCAACACCTGTGACCAAGGCAGACTTACTAGGCTACCTCAATCAGCAGGAAAATAGAGCCTATCAGGCCATGACCAATCGTTTGAAATTCCTGAGAGGTCAGCTTGAAAAAATTAGCCAGTCAGTCATGTTCCGCCAGCCTGAACGCTTATACGATGGCTATTTACAAAAATTAGACCGCTTGACCAATCAGTTGCAGACACGGATAAAAGAAATTTATGGTCAGCAGAAACAGGCTAGTCTTCTACTACAGCAACGATTACAAGGTGTGCATCCAGGTCGTAAAGTAGAGAGTTTCCTAGAGAGAATTATCCAGCAGGAACGACTCTTGAAGAGCAATATGGCCAATATCTATGACAATAAGATGGCCAAGGCGGACAAGCTGATTGAGGCCTTGACCATGCTGGATACTAGTCGCATTGTGGCCCGTGGCTATGCCATGATTCGTCATGATGGTCGGGTGATTGATAGTGTAGAAAATGTACAAATGGGTGAAAACCTAACCATCCAGATGAAGGATGGTCAACTAGATGTGGAGGTAAAACATGTCCAAACAGACGAAAACATTTGAAGAAAACTTAGCTGAATTAGAAGGAATCGTAACTAAATTGGAGCGAGGCGATGTGGCTCTGGAAGAAGCACTTGCTGAGTTTCAAAAAGGAATGGTCCTATCGAAAGACCTACAAAAGACACTTGCAGAAGCTGAAAAGACCTTGGTCAAGGTCATGCAGGCGGATGGCAGTGAAGCGGAGATGGACTAATGGTTGCCAGTAAATTGCAGCGACTTGAGGAAACCATGGCAGACTTTTACCAACCTCAGGTAGCTGAACGCCTCAACCAATCGGTTCTTTATTCGCTACAGGCTGGCGGGAAGCGAATCCGTCCCTTGCTTTTATTGACTATCTTAGAGTCCTTTGGAATGGAATTAAAACAAGCTCATTACCAAGTGGCAGCCTGTGTTGAGTTGATCCATACGGGAAGTTTGATTCACGATGACCTGCCTGCTATGGATAATGATGATTACCGCCGTGGTCGCTTGACCAACCACAAGGTTTACGATGAAGCAACAGCTATTTTAGCAGGGGACAGTCTCTTTCTAGATCCATTTGGTTTCCTAGCCCAAGTTGATTTACCAGCTGAGACCATCCTTGCTCTCGTGAGAGAGCTTTCCCAGGCTTCTGGGACCTTTGGAATGGTTGCAGGGCAGGTCCTAGACATGGCAGGAGAAGGGCAATCACTTTCCTTAGAGCAATTACAAATCATTCATGCCAATAAGACAGGGAAATTATTGACCTTTCCCTTTGTAGCAGCAGGTTTGATCGCAGGACAATCGGACTCGGTAATCAGCCATTTGCGACAAACAGGTCAGTTAGTCGGTCTGGCCTTTCAAGTTCGGGATGATATTTTGGATGTGACAGCCACTTTTGAGGAAATCGGAAAAACTCCCCAAAAAGATGTAGTGGCTGAGAAGTCTACCTACCCTGCCCTAATGGGCTTGGAAGCCTCAAAAGTATTTCTAGAAGATAGCTTGAATCAAGCAATCAACGAGCTAGATCAAGTGGCTAAACAAGTCCCATTTTCAACAGAAAAAATCAAAGAAATCATAGAAAGTTTACAAATCAATGGCTAAGGAAAGAGTAGATGTATTAGCTTATAAACAGGGGCTTTTCGAGACGCGGGAGCAGGCCAAACGCGGCGTCATGGCTGGACTGGTTGTGTCGGTCATCAATGGCGAACGTTATGACAAACCCGGCGAGAAAATTGATGAGGGAATTGAACTCAAACTCAAGGGGGAAAAACTCAAGTATGTCAGCCGTGGCGGTCTCAAATTGGAGAAGGCCTTGCAGGTTTTCCAATTATCAGTTGAGGGTCAAACGACGATTGATATTGGGGCTTCGACAGGCGGTTTCACGGATGTTATGTTGCAGGCTGGTGCCAAGCAGGTCTATGCTGTGGATGTAGGGACCAATCAATTGGCTTGGAAATTACGTCAGGATGAGCGTGTGATCAGCATGGAACAGTACAATTTTCGCTATGCTGAGCTGGGAGATTTCGAACTTGGTCAACCAAGTTTTGCATCCATTGACGTCAGCTTTATCTCCTTGAGTCTGATTTTGCCAGCACTCCACCGTATTTTAGCGGAGGGTGGCCAGGTTGTTGCCCTTGTCAAACCTCAATTCGAGGCTGGACGTGAACAGATTGGGAAAAATGGCATTGTCAAAGATAAATCCGTTCACTTGAAAGTATTGGAAGATGTGACAAAAATGGCCGTGGAAACAGGCTTCTCAGTCAAAGCCCTTAGCTTTTCTCCTGTTCAAGGCGGTCATGGCAATATCGAATTTTTAGCGCACTTAGAAAAATCAACACAACCAAACCAGATTGATAAAGAGGTCATAACAACTACAGTCTATCAAGCACATGAGGAATTTAAAAAGGATGAATAAACGAGAACGATTAGAAGTCATTAAAGATTTGGTAGTTCGATTTCCTATTGATACACAGGAAGAAATTGTTGAACGTCTAGAAGCAATGGGTGTCAATGCGACACAAGCAACGGTTTCACGTGATATCAAGGAACTTGGCATTATTAAGGTTCCATCAGCGGATAAAGGATATATTTATGGTTTACCAAAGGCAGGTCTTGTTAAGGTAAAATCGCAGAATGTTTTTGAAGTCTCAGTGATGGATAAAATGATTAATCTCCGTCTGGTACCTGGAAGCTCTGCTGTGGTCAAACGCCGGATTTTGGAACAATTTCAAGAACATGTTTTTTCAGTGATTGCTGATGATGACAGTATTCTGCTCATTGTTACAAACGAAGGCATTATTTCGCAAATCGAACAGACGGTTAGAGGGTGGTAGCCATGTTACTAGAAGTGTCCATTAAAAACTTCGCCATTATTGAGCAGGTATCACTGAATTTTGAAAACGGGATGACCATCCTATCTGGTGAAACAGGTGCAGGTAAATCCATTATCATCGACGCCATGAACCTGATGCTAGGGGCGCGTGCGACGACAGATGTTATCAGACATGGGGCCGCCAAGGCTGAGATTGAAGGGCTTTTTTCCTTTGAAAATAGCAGAGCTCTCGAGCAGATTTTGCTTGAACAGGGGATTGAAGTAGCTGACGAGCTCATTATCCGTCGTGAAATCCTGCAAAATGGCCGTTCGGTCAGCCGTGTCAATGGACAAATGGTCAATTTATCTGTCTTGAAACAGATTGGGCAATATTTAGTAGATATTCATGGTCAACATGACCAGGAAGAATTGATGAAATCCCAGCACCATATCCGTCTTTTGGACAGTTTCGGAGAAGATGAATTTTGGAGTCTTAAAGACCGTTATCAGACAACCTTTGATGCCTATCGTAGTCTTCGCAAACGAGTTCTTGAAAAGCAAAAAAATGAGCAAGAACACAAGGCGCGGATTGAGATGTTGGAATATCAAATTGCTGAAATCGAAGCAGCAGATTTGAAGTCTGGCGAAGATATTCAACTCAATCAGGAACGCGATAAACTGCTCAACCACAAACAAATTGCAGATACACTGACCAATGCCTATGCACTGTTAGATAATGAAGATTTTTCAAGCTTGAACAACCTACGCTCAGCTATGAGTGACTTGCAAAGTTTGGAAGAATTTGATCCAGACTACAAACAGCTCTCTTCTAGCCTGACAGAAGCTTATTATGTCGTTGAAGATGTGACCAAGCGTCTCAGTGATGTGGTGGACAATCTAGATTTTGATGGCAATCGTCTCTTGCAATTGGAAAGTCGCCTGGATTTGCTCAATACCATTACGAAGAAATATGGTGGAACTGTCGATGATGTTTTGGATTATTTTGTTAAAATCAGCGAAGAATACAATCTATTGACTGGCAATGATTTATCAGGTGATGATTTGGAAGTTCAACTTAAGAACTTAGAGAAAGAATTGGTTGAACGAGCAGGTCAGCTCAGCCAATCACGTCATGAATTGGCTGTTGTTTTAGAAGATATCATCCGCCAAGAATTGCAAGACTTGTATATGGAGAAAGCTCGTTTCCAAGTTCGATTTACCAAGGGCAAGTTTAATCGAGAAGGAAATGAAACGGTAGAATTTTACATCTCGACCAACCCAGGTGAAGACTTCAAGCCTCTGGTCAAGGTTGCCTCTGGTGGAGAATTATCTCGATTGATGTTGGCCATTAAGTCAGCCTTTGCCCGTAAAGAAGGTAAAACTTCTATTGTCTTTGATGAGGTGGATACAGGTGTTTCTGGACGTGTGGCTCAGGCAATTGCCCAGAAAATCTATAAAATCGGTCAATATGGTCAGGTCTTGGCTATCTCACATTTGCCACAGGTCATTGCCATCGCGGATTATCAGTTCTTTATTGAGAAAATATCCGACGAACATTCGACCGTTTCTCGTGTCCGTCTCTTGACCAAAGAAGAGCGTATTGAGGAAATTGCCAAGATGTTAGCCGGTGATAAGATTACAGATGCGGCTCGTAGTCAAGCAAAAGAATTAGTAGAAAAAGGTTAGGCGACTAGCCTTTTTGCTTATGTCCAAAGTTTATTTTTTAGTCAAAATTTGTTATAATAGATGGCAAAATTGAAGAGAATTGTAGGATGAAATATGTCAAAGATTAAGATTGTTACGGATTCAAGTACGACTATCGAACCCAGTTTGGTCGAAGAATTGAATATAACAGTTGTTCCATTATCTGTAATGGTTGACGGAGTTGTTTACTCTGACAGTGATTTAAAAGAAGGAGAATTCTTGGAGCTCATGCGTGGGTCAAAAAACTTGCCAAAAACAAGTCAGCCCCCAGTAGGTCTCTTTGCGGAAACTTTTGCTGACTTAGCTAAAGACGGCAGTCAGATTATCACCATTCTCTTGTCGCATGCCTTGTCAGGGACAGTAGAAGCTGCTAGACAAGGAGCAACCCTTTCTGGTGCCGATGTAACTGTTGTGGACTCAAGTTTTACAGATCAGGCTGAAAAATTCCAAGTTGTAGAAGCAGCACGCATGGCACAAGCTGGTGCCAGCAAAGAAGAAATCCTTGCAGCTATTGAAGCAGTCAAAGAAAAAACGGAATTATACATCGGTGTATCAACCCTAGAAAATCTAGTCAAGGGAGGTCGTATTGGACGTGTTCAAGGGATGTTGAGTAGCCTACTCAATATCCGTGTCATCATGGAAATGAAAGACCATCAGCTGACTCCGATTGTCAAAGGACGAGGCAATAAGACCTTTAAAAAATGGCTGGAAGAGTTCACGGCAACTCTAGCAGATAAAAAAGTAGCCGAGATTGGTATTTCCTATTCAGGAACGGCAGATTTTGCAAATGAAATGAAGAGTCAATTACAAGAGTACGTCTCAAAAGAAATTTCTGTCTTAGAGACAGGTTCCATTATTCAAACTCATACCGGTGAGGATGCCTGGGCTATTTTGATTCGTTATGAATAACAGGAAGTTGATTCAAGGCTTTGTTTTCTTTTTTCTGGCAATTCTAGGGTCGATTTTTCTATTTCATCAACTCCTTCCTGTTGCCTCATCTCGCATCTCCAGACAAGAGCTTACCGTATCAGAAAAAATCAGTTTTCGATATGTGGCACTTGGTGATTCTTTGACAGAAGGTGTTGGAGATACAACTGGACAGGGGGGCTTTGTTCCCTTGTTGGCTCAATCTCTAACTAACGATTATGGTTATGAAGTAGATTATAAAAATTTCGGAGTTTCTGGGAATACCAGTAATCAGATTCTTAAGCGAATGAAGGAAGATGGAGAGCTGATAAGCTACTTAAAAACAGCAGATTTGTTAACTCTGACAGTTGGTGGCAACGATTTGCGCAAGGCTATTATTAAAAACATTGCCAATCTCAAAGTTTCAACTTTTGATAAGCCCGCAAAAGATTACGGAAAACGATTGGATACAATTATTAAGACAGCGCGTAAGAATAATCCAAATCTTCCCATCTATGTTGTCGGGATTTACAATCCACTCTACCTCAATTTTCCTGAATTGACAGAAATGCAGACAATTGTTGATAATTGGAATACTATGACAGAACAGATAACTGAAAAATCTCAACATGTCTATTTTGTTCCGATCAATGATTTGCTCTATAAAGGATTGGAAGGGGAGGCAGGTATTAGTCAAAATGGTAGCCAAGTTACCAATAATTTACTGTATGAGGAAGACAGTTTCCATCCCAATAATACTGGATATGAGATTATGAAAAAAGCGATATTGGAGAGAATGAATGAGACCACGGAAAGCTGGGAACCTTAATATTTGGAAATGGCTATTTTTAGCCCAGTTGGCTTTGTTGATTGGTTGCGGAATAGTCCTCTATACACGGATTCAAACAGATAGAGAGGATTTAACAAAGCTCGTTCAGACTAGTACAGAAGATACCAAGGTTGGGATCTTCTCCACTAATAGGGAACAGCTCAACCAAACCCTCACTAACTATCTAAAAGATTATCAGACGGAAGAGTTTTCCTATCAATTATTCGTAACGAGTCAGCAAGTTGTTTTTGAAGGCAGCTATCAGATTTTTGGTGTGACTATCCCACTCTATATTTATTTTCAACCTAGCAAAATGGAAGATGGCAGTATTTTGTTACGGATAATAGAAATATCAGCTGGCAGTTTATCCTTGCCGAAAGCAGAGGTATTAGCCTATTTACAAAAAAATTATAAACTACCTGCCTTTGTAAAAATAGACTCAGAACAAGCGCAAGTACAGGTTCAACTGACAGAACTGAAGAACAAATTTGGTCTGTATGGAAAGGCGAATACGATTGATTTGTACAACGACCAATTCATTGTTGATATCTACAGAAAAAGACAGTAAAATAGCGTTAAAAACTTGACCAAACGCCTAAAATTCGGTACTATATAGAAGTGAGTAATAACTCAGAAAATTATTGGAGGACTTAGCAAATGGCTAATAAACAAGATTTGATTGCAAAAGTTGCAGAAGCAACTTCATTGACTAAAAAAGACTCAGCAGCAGCTGTTGATGCAGTATTCGGAGCAGTAGCAGACTACCTTGCAGCTGGTGAAAAAGTACAATTGATTGGTTTTGGTAACTTTGAAGTTCGTGAGCGTTCAGCACGTAAAGGTCGCAACCCACAAACTGGTAAAGAAATCGAAATCGCAGCTTCAAAAGTTCCAGCATTCAAAGCTGGTAAAGCTCTTAAAGACGCTGTAAAATAATAAAAAGGTCCAGTGGACCTTTTTATCTTTTGCTTGAAAACGGGAGAGCAAAACTGGGGATAGACTGTTTTATCCCTCGCCTAGAAATAAAAGAGCGAGGAATAACGTGAAAAAGCCTATTGTATCAACGTTTCTACGTTGTGCAGTAGGCTTTTTTCTGTATTTTGGGGCTCCCAGAGTCAGGGAAGTGACTCTGGGAGGTTGGAAATGAAGCAAAAACATTTTGCGTCAAAGAGTCAGGGGAGTGACTCTGGGAGGTTGGAAATGAAGCAAAAACATTTTGCGTCAAAGAGGGAGAAGCTTTATACTCAATGAAAATCAAAAGTAGCCTAGGAAACGAAGCCGAAGATAGAACTCTGTTACTTTCTTATTTCAAGGTAACAGGCTGAAAACCTCCACTGGAGCTTTTCACTCATCAAGGCTCTTGACAACGGATAATTTTGATTTTCGAAGAGTATTAGTAGTTTTCTACAGTACATATTCTCGTTTTAAGACAACAAAAAAACCAGCCTTGGCCAGCTGATTTTTTAGGAGATTTATGAAAAATTTTAGGATACACCTATAGTATACTCGAATTTTCAGATTCTTCATCGGTCTGTAGACCTATTTTGTTAAAAAATAAACATGTGTTATAATAGAAAAAATAAAAAAGGGAAGATTTTTTATGACAATCCGTAAAGCTAGACAATCTGATATTCCAGTTTTAAATGAATTGCTTCAAGATATTTTACAGGTGCATCACCAGGCACGACCAGATATTTTTAAAAGTGCAGGTCAAAAATTTTCTGAGGCTGAATTAGTAGCACTTTTGGAAAATCCAGATAAGCCTATTTTTGTCTTTGAGCTAGAGGGACAAGTGGTTGGGCATCTTTTTTGTGAATTATCTACCGCAACAGGCGATGTTTTAGAACCAGTTAAAACCTTGTTTATTGATGATTTGTGTGTAGCCAATTCGGCGCGTGGTCAAAAAATTGGCGAGCAACTTTATGAATTTGCTCTTTCCTATGCTAAGGAGCAGGGTTGCCACAATCTTACCTTGGATGTATGGGCTGACAATGCAGGAGCTGTCCGTTTTTATGAACGCCAAGGAATGAAACCGCAGAAGTTCCGTATGGAGCAAATAATAAATTAAAAAAGAGGGAGTCCCTCTTTTTAATGTTCTCTCATTTTTGCTAATAAGTTTTGAGCAGTTTCTAGGTTGCTGTGCTTTTCTTTCCGCAGGAGTTGGGCTAGTTGGTCTACTTCATGCTCCTCGGCACCAGCAAGTAGCGCTAGGGATTTTGCCTGGAGCTTCATATGACCAGCCTGAATCCCTGAAGTAACAAGAGCGCGCAGGGCAGCAAAGTTCTGACAGAGACCGACAGAAGCGATGATAGAAGCTAATTGGCGTGCCTTTGGTTGTTGGAGAAGGTCAAAAGCGACTGCTACCTTTGGATTGAGCCCGATAGAGCCACCGACGGAGGCGATCGGAAGAGGTAGGGTGATGGAGCCGACCAAGTACTCGCCATCAATGGACCAAGTAGAAAGCCCCTTGTATTGCCCATCACAGCTGGCATAAGCATGGGCCCCGGCTTCGACTGCCCGCCAGTCATTTCCTGTAGCGATAACGACAGCATCTATACCATTAAAAATTCCTTTGTTATGTGTCGCAGCACGATAAGGGTCCACTTGCGCCAGTTTGCTTGCCAGGGCTATTTTTTGAGCAGTTTCTTGAGCAATGGCAGAGCTGGTAGCCAGACTAGAGATGGCAATATGGCATTGGGCGGTGACCAGTGACTCCGTTGCATAGTTGGAGAGTATTCCCATCAAAGCCTGTCCCTTGCTGAGCTCTTCTAAGTCATCCTTAACAGCTTCTAACATGTTATTGAGGATATTGGCTCCCATGGCTTCTTGTACATCAACTTGAAGATAGACAATCAAAAACTCATCCTTACTCTCAACAGTCAATTCTCTTGCACCGCCCCCTCGTTTAACAATAGAAGGGTGTGCTTGATTGGCAGTTTCTAAAATACTCTCCTTCTGGTCAAGAATCGCCTGTGTCGCTCTGCTATGGTCCGAAATATCGTAGAGAGCAACTTGTCCAATCATGATACGGTTGTGAATAGTCGTTGTAAAACCGCCAGATTTAGCGATGATTTTGGCTCCGAAAGACGCAGCTGCAACCACAGAAGGTTCTTCAGTAACCATCGGTACAGAATAAGTTTGTCCATCCACTAGAAGTTCTGGAAGTACAGAAAAAGGTAAGGAAAACGTTCCTAGATGATTTTCTGCCATCTTTCCCGCAATTGCTTCTGGCAGGTTTTTGTCTTTGTATAGAACGTCTAAGCTATCTTCCGATAGGGAACGATTCTGACGGAGAATATCAATGCGCTCTTGGCGTGATTTTTTATAAAATCCGGAAAAAGTTGACATAGTTTCCTCTTTCTATAGGAAAGCGCCCCTTGGTGAGAGCCAAAGGGCGCCGTTTTGGCTTCTATTTACGATAGATACGTTTGTGATTGTCCACTTTGATAAGGGCAAAGGGACTTTGGTCTTCTGGTAGGTCAAGGGATGAACCAGTTTCATCAAGGGTAATTTCTTCAAAGAAGACTTGTTCGTATTCCTTAACGCTGAGTTTTGTACGTTGATTGAGTTGTTCTAAACGATTTTCTTGTAAGTGGTCGCGATAACCTTCAACGAGTTGACCGCTGAAAATTTCACAGACAGCGCCGCTACCATAGCTATAAAAGAGGATTTGATCCCCTGTCTCTAACGCTCTGCTATTTTCCAAAAGGGAAAGAAGAGAGAGGAAGATAGAGCCAGTGTAGATGTTGCCGACGACTTTATTATAGACGATAGCTTCCTGGAAACGTTCTGTCAAGCGACTAAGAGTTTCTTCATCCTGAGCAATGGCTTGCAGTCCTTTAAGACCTTGTTTGGAGAAAGGAATGTGTAAGCACATGGCAGCAAAATCGTTGAGGGTTTTGCCTGTTTTTTGTTGATAGTAGTCGAAAGTTGTCGTCAAGCAATCGGTGTACTGTTCAGTTGAAAATTTACCATCAACACGTGGATATTTGTCGTAGTTAGGACGCCAGAAGTCGTAGATGTCACGTGTCTGGCAGACATTATCATTGTTGAGGACCAAAATTCGTGGGTTTGCGGTTACCAACATGGCAACTGCACCAGCACCTTGGGTAGGTTCACCGCCAGAAGCGACTCCATACTTTGCAATATCACTAGCAATGACTAGGACTTTTGATTCTGGGAATTGAGCGATATGGCTTTTGGCAAGACTTAGTCCAGCCGTTGCACCGTAACAAGCCTCCTTCATCTCGATGGAGCGAGCGAAGGGCTGAATACCGAGTAATCCATGAATGGTGACGGCAGCAGCCTTACTTTGATCTACGCTAGATTCTGTACCGACAATAACCATGTCAATGGTTTGTTTATCTTCTTCTGTCAGAATGGCTTCGGCAGCCTTTGCCCCAAGACTGATAATATCTTGAGTGATAGGAGCTACAGCCATTTCAGACTGAAGAAGACCAATCTTAAATTTATTTGGGTCCACATTGCGGGCTTGGGCTAAATCAGCCAAATCTAAAACATAATCGGGTGCCGCAAATCCGATTTTATCAATACCGATGTTCATAATATATCCTTTGTGTACAAATGATAGGTTAACTTGTTTGCGCATTGGAAACGATTAGGGAGATGCCCTGACCGCCTCCGATACAAAGTGAGCAAAGACCAAGCTCTTTTTCTTGCTTGATTAATTCGTGAATCAGAGTGACTAGGATTCGACTACCACTAGCTCCGATTGGATGTCCAAGGGCGATAGCACCACCATTGATATTGACTTTTGCAGGATTAATGCCGAGTTGTTTGACAACTGGAATTGATTGGGCTGCGAAGGCTTCGTTGAGTTCAAATAAGTCAATATCTTCGACGGATTTGCCGATTTTTTCAAGGGCTTTTTGACTAGCTGTTATAGGACCTAACCCCATATAGGCAGGATCTAAACCGCTTGTTGCATAGGCCTCAATATAGGCGAGTGGCTGGATATTTAGCTCACTGGCTTTTTCATCAGACATGAGTACCAAGACAGCACAGCCGTCGTTGATGCCAGAAGCATTGGCTGCGGTGACGGTTCCATCTTTTTTGAAAGCTGGACGGAGTGTTGCCAATTTTTCAATTGGCGTCAGACGAGGATACTCATCTGTGGCAAACATAGTTTCGCCTTTCCGATTTTTTAGTCTAATAGGAACAATTTCGTCAACAAATCTTCCCTCAGCAATAGCTTTTGCAGCCTTCTCTTGGCTACTGTATGCAAAAGCATCTTGCTCTGCGCGACTGACTTGATAGCGTTCAGCAACATTTTCTGCAGTAATGCCCATGTGATAGTCGTTGAAGGCGTCTGTCAAACCATCTGTTAACATGGAATCTTCCAGACTAATATGCCCTAATTTACTACCAAACCGGCTAGTTTTGGATAGATAAGGTGCCTGGCTCATGATTTCAATGCCTCCAGCCACAACTACATCATTGTCACCGAGAAGGATTGATTGTGTGGCAAGAAGGACTGATTTGAGACCAGAACCACAGACTTTATTGACACAGTAAGCGGAGGTGGTTTCTGGAAGTCCAGCTTTTAGGGCGATTTGACGGGCAATATTTTGTCCTTGTCCTGCTGAGAGAACATTTCCGAAGATAACTTCATCAACGCTGTCTGCAGGGATGTTTTTATTAGCTAAGGCTATTTCGAGGACTTGCGCCCCTAAATCAGCGATTTCAATATCTTTCAGACTACCTCCGAAACTGCCGATGGCAGAACGATAGGCAGACACGATAGCTACTTTTTTCATGATAACTCCTATAGTGGTATCGTTTTGAACTGTCGTGTTCAGCCTTACTATTATACCATTATTTTGTCTTTTTTCTAAGAAGAAAGATAGGTCTAGAGACTGAATTTACATGAAAGAGTAATGAAAGCGTACACAGATTGTGGAAAGGCTGGCATTTTTTTACCTTTTCGTGTAAAATAGAGAAGTATAAGAGGGGAACCTCAAAAGAAAAGGAGAATCCATAAATGGTAAAATTGGTTTTTGCTCGCCACGGTGAGTCTGAATGGAACAAAGCTAACCTTTTCACTGGTTGGGCTGATGTTGATTTGTCTGAAAAAGGTACACAACAAGCAATCGATGCAGGTAAATTGATCAAAGAAGCAGGTATCGAATTTGACCTTGCTTTCACATCTGTATTGAAACGCGCTATCAAGACTACAAACTTGGCTCTTGAAGCTGCAAATCAATTGTGGGTACCAGTTGAAAAATCATGGCGTTTGAACGAACGTCACTACGGTGGTTTGACTGGCTTGAACAAAGCTGAAGCAGCTGCTGAATTTGGTGATGAGCAAGTTCACATCTGGCGTCGTTCTTATGATACTTTGCCACCAGAAATGGCTAAAGATCATGAGTATTCAGCACACACTGACCGTCGCTATGCACACCTTGATGATTCAGTTATTCCAGATGCAGAAAACTTGAAAGTAACGCTTGAGCGTGCCCTTCCATTCTGGGAAGATAAAATTGCTCCAGCATTGAAAGACGGTAAAAACGTATTCGTAGGTGCACACGGTAACTCAATCCGTGCCCTTGTAAAACACATCAAACAATTGTCTGATGACGAAATCATGGATGTGGAAATTCCAAACTTCCCACCACTTGTATTCGAATTGGATGAAAACTTGAATATTGTGAAAGAGTACTACTTGGAAGCATAATTCATTTAAGGCCTGGGTTCGCTCAGGCTTTTTTAGTTTTGAATATCGGATTTTTCATAGAGAGTATGGTATACTGGTGGTATTAAAAGGTAGGAGGAGTTTATTATGGCAAGTAAAAAAATGCTACATGCATGTTTGCGTGTTGAGAACTTAGAAGCATCTCAAAAATTTTATGAAGAAGCATTTGGATTTAAGGAAACCCGTCGCAAGGACTATCCAGAGCACAAGTTTACCTTGGTTTACTTAGCACTTGAAGGGGATGACTTTGAGATTGAATTGACCTACAATTATGATCATGGTCCCTATATCGTAGGGGATGGCTTCTCGCATCTAGCGCTTTCTTCGGATGACTTAGAAGGGGACAATGCGAAACATAAAGAATTGGGCTATCCAACGACAGACATCAAGGGCTTGCCAGGAAGTCCAGGTCGTTATTATTTTGTGACAGATCCAGATGGCTACCGTGTGGAAGTCATTCGTGCAGATTAATTTAGAAAAGATTGCCTAGGCAGTCTTTTTCTTTTCAGAAAAAAATCAGAAAATGGCAGAAGGGAGGGCATTAGGAAGTAAATCAATTATTTATACTCAATGAAAATCAAAAGTAGCCTAGGAAACGAAGCCGAAGATAGAACTGGAGTTCATCAAGGCAAGTTGACAACGGATAATTTTGATTTTCGAAGAGCATTACCTAATCTTTTTATGAGTTTTTATAGAACTGTCTTGACAAGAGCTTTTAAATGATTTAGCATAGTTTATATATGTTTTGAATGGGAGGCTGGATATGAAAAAAGTTAGTTTTTGGTTGGGAATCAACATCGCCTTGCTCGGCATGATGGTAAGTTTGGCTTTATGGTTATTTGCAGGACTTCAAGAAAGACAGGTTAGTCAGTTTATCGAGGAAAAACAACAAACCATCCTCGCTAAAGGCAAGGGCAAAATTCAAGAGGGAAATATTGATACGACCCATGTTGTGGCTGCCCTACCTACAGATGATGCAGGTCAAGTCTTAGGACCTGTAGAAAGTCGAATGATTTCTTATGTTCAAAGACGCTTTGGTCATAAAAAACCGGCAGGAAAAATTCAAAAACTGGTCTTTGTTTCGTCAATAGAGGGAAAAACTAATTTTAAAAATGTAACAGCTCGTGAAATTCAAGCGGAGCACTATAAAGTAGACAACTTGCAAATTAAAAAGCAGGATAAACTTCCGTCTGAGCGTGTGTTGTTGACGCAGGACAATGAATTGTTTACCCTAGAAGATTTATTACCTAATTTATCCTCTGCAGCAAGTATTATTGTTGATCATCTAAGAGAAGCCTTACTTGCTCAAGGAATGGAAGAGACTGATGTAGAAGCGATTGTCAAAAAGTTTGAAACAATAGACTTAAATGCTATCTCCTTTAGTTATGGAGACAGCCAATTAAACTTACAATTACCAGATGGTTACGGCATCAACCAGTTGGTTCTACCAATTTCAGATTTGTACCCAGTAGTGAAGAGTGATTACCTAGTAGATGCTGATAAGGTTGGTTATGATGAGTATATGGCTGCACAAGTTGTGGATAAGAAACATTTGAGACAGGTAGCTCTAACCTTTGATGATGG
Source organism: Streptococcus suis (assembly GCF_046032115.1). GTDB lineage: Bacteria > Bacillota > Bacilli > Lactobacillales > Streptococcaceae > Streptococcus > Streptococcus suis_AJ. The sequence continues at coordinate 22,968 of NZ_JARQOZ010000010.1, forward strand.
ACCAAATCCGAACACAACACCGGTAGTTTTAGATTTACTGAAAAAATATAATGCCAAAGCAACTTTCTTTGTAGTTGGTAAGGCTGTAGCTGGGAATGAAGCTATTCTCCGTAGAATGGTAGCAGAAGGGCACGTCATCGCCAACCATACGTGGAATCATCCTAATCTGGTCACTATTTCTGGGGAGCAAGTACAGAGAGAAATTCAAGATACACAGGTAGCTATTGCTGAAGCTACAGGTATTGTACCAACAATGGTTCGCCCTCCGTATGGTTCGGTTAATCAGGCTGTTGTCAATCAGATGGGACTTCCATCGATTTATTGGTCGGTCGATTCTAAAGATTGGAAGAGTCGCAATCCCCAAGCCATTTTGAAAGAAATAAAAGAACAGACTTGTCCAGGAAGTATTATCCTAATGCATGATATTCATCAGTCAACAGTTGATAGCCTCGAGTCTGTATTGCAATACTTAACAGGTGAGGGCTACAATATGGTTACTGTAACAGACTTACTCGCCAGTCCTCTCAATCCTCAATTAATCTATTATTCACAGGAATTATCTGGTCCAGCCCAGTAAGAATGATAAAAGGCTTAGAATCATGTTAGTAGAAACACTGGTTCTAAGCCTTTTGTATATTGTCCATTATATTTTGTAGAGCTCTTGATTCTTGAGAATGACTTCTTGGACGGAGGCATACTTTTTCAATTGTTTTAATTCGCTAGGACTGGATACCAAGGTAATGACTAGCCCGTCCTTGCCCATGCGTCCTGTTCGTCCGGCACGGTGGGTATAGGCCTCTTGATCGAATGGAACTTCAAAGTTAAGAACGCATTCCAATTGATCAATATCAATCCCACGCGCGACCATATCGGTTGCAAGCAAGAGATTGAGCTCGTGGTTTTTGAAACGTTCAATGATGACCTTGCGGAATTTGACATTGACATCAGAGGCCAATGAAACTGCATTCACTCCATTATAGAGTAGTTTATCTTCGCTTGCACCAAGGTCTGATAGGCTGTTAAAAAATGCAAGGGCACGAAAATCAGAGATATTGGCAAACTTACGTAGAGTTTCCAAACGTTCACGCTTATCTACCATCATATAGCAATGCTGGATATTATCCAATTTCTGCTCAGATAAATCAATGGTATCAATGTCTTGAGCAATCTTTTGGCGGTCAAACTTAGCCGTTGCACTCATATAAATCAATTGATGATCCCGAGGTACATAGTGGATAATTTTTTCCACAAACTGGTATTGAGAATCGGAGAATAGCTGATCAAATTCATCTAGGATGATGGTGTTGATATTCATCATCTTGATTTTTTTCAATTTAATCAACTCGAAAATACGACCAGGTGTTCCAATCAGGATTTCTGGTCCTTTTTTTAGTCGCTCAATCTGGCGTTTTTGACTGGAACCAGATAAGAATAGTTGAGCAGTCAACCCAATTGTCTCCGACCAAGTCTTACAAACATCAAATATTTGGCCAGCCAGCTCTGTATTTGGTGCGAGGATGAGCAATTGTTGGGCTTTTTTAGGAGTTAGGGCTAATAGGCTAGGCCAGAGGTAGGCAAGGGTTTTTCCTGTACCTGTTGGGCTGATAGCTAGAAGGGACTTGCCGTTTGCAATAGGCTCAAAGGCCTGGACTTGGATAGGAGTAAAGTCCTCAAAGCCAAGTAGGGTGAGCTGGTCCGTCCAGCTGGAGGGAAATTTAGATTTCATTGTTATCCGCCTTAAAGATTATTCCTGCGTCTTGACGCATGGTGTAAAGTGTTTGATGGACGCTTTCTGCCACAGCCAGCCACTGGTCCACAAGCTCGCGGTTTTGTTGATTGATTGCCTGTGCAATTTTTAGCGCTTCTTCGAGCATAGGGTGCTGGGCCGCTTGGATTGGTAAAACAATTTGCTCTCCGTCATGTTTTGTGAAAATAGCAGAGCTGATATGCTGGCATGCGTTGAGTGTTAGTGTTCCATCATTTGTATAGATTTCGCTCGCTAGATTGCTCGTAATATTTTTTCCTGCCTGAATGTGGACGATATAGTTGTCATAAATGAGTTGTCCCGAACCATTTAAGTCAATACTAGAAGGTAGCTGTTGTGCTACATAGCGGGCCGTTCTGGGAGTTCCCAAAATGCCGATAGCGGCGTAGAGCGTATAGACACCTAAATCCATGAGAGCACCACCGGAAAAATCAGTTGAAAAGATATTTGGTATTTGCCCAGCTAATAATTCAGGCATCTTAGAAGAATATTTGGCATACCCAAATGAACCACCTAAAATCGTTTTATCCGTCAAAAATTTACGGATAATAGTTTGAGCTTGCTCGTGATAGTTTCGAGCAGCCTCAAAGAGGAAAACATTATTTTCTTGGGCAACGCGACGCAATTGTTCTAATTCCTGAGGTGTAGAAACCATAGGCTTCTCAACAATAGCATGTTTACCAGCAGAAAGGACTGCCTTGGCTTGCTCAAAATGCAAGGCATTTGGACTGGCAATATAGACCAAGTCAATCGGTGCGGAAAGAAATTTTATCCATTCTGTGTATAAATCGACTCCTTCATACTGCTCTGAAAAGGCAGCAGCAGTTTCTAGTTTACGGGAGAAAACAGCCTGTAGCTGATAATGTCCACTTAAATGGGCCGCCTCTATAAAACGATGAGAGATGTCTGAGGTGCCAACAATACCAAAATTAAGCATAAATTCTCATTTCTTTTGTGTTATCCTTTTCATTATACCATGTTTCATGGTAAAATAGTATTGAAAATAGAAGGAGATGATGATGACTCAGAAACCCATTATTATTGGCGTAACCGGCGGATCTGGGGGTGGCAAGACAAGTGTGTCACGTGCCATTCTGGATAATTTCCCAAATGCTCGTATATCTATGATTGAACACGATTCTTATTATAAGAATCAGTCACACCTAACCTTTGAAGAACGGATATTGACCAATTATGACCATCCACTAGCCTTTGACACAGATTTGATGATTTACCACCTGGGTGAATTGTTGGCAGGGCGTTCGGTGGATATTCCGATTTATGATTACACTCAGCACACACGTTCAGAGAAGACCTATCGTCAGGAACCACAAGATGTATTTATTGTGGAAGGTATTTTAGTATTGGAAGACAAACGGTTGCGGGATTTAATGGATATTAAGATATTCGTCGATACTGATGACGATATTCGTATCATTCGCCGCATTAAGAGAGACATGGAAGAGCGTGGCCGTAGCTTAGATAGTATCATTGAGCAGTACACCTCGGTGGTGAAACCAATGTATCACCAGTTTATCGAGCCAACCAAGCGCTATGCAGATATCGTCATTCCTGAAGGCGTCAGCAACGTTGTAGCCATCGACTTGATTAACACCAAGGTGGAGAGTATATTAAGAGAGCGTGGTTAAGATGCCGAAGCAAAGAATATTACCTCATATTATATTAGGGATTATGGGTGCTAGCGGTCAAATGGTAACTGGCAAACAGATTACCGACTATGTTCAACGTGATTTAGGCGAATTTTGGCAGGTTGCCCATAGTCAAGTCTATCCAGAGTTAAAACGGATGACAAAAGAGGAGTTGATTACCTGTCATGCTGTACCGGGAAATGAAAAAGAAAAGCAGTATGCAATGACGGCTACTGGTCGTCAGATTTTAGACGAATGGCTATCCATTCCAAATGAAGAAACGCCTCAGCAAAAAGACTTGTTTTCAATCAAGATGTTTTTTATCCGTGAAAAGGATGACCCACGGATTCCTGGTTTGTTGCAGAGTCAAATTGAACTAGTCACCAAGCACTTAAAACACCTAGACAGTCGTAAAGTTGAGCTGTTCTCAACCAAGGAAAGTATCCAAGACAATTATGGACACTATTTGATTTTGACACGGTCTATTGAACGCAACCGTGCCCAGCTCAAATGGTTAGAGGATACACTGGCAGAAATGTAACGATTCGGATTTCCGAATCGTTTTTTCTTGTGTCCTGTTTTGGATTATGTTAGAGTAAGAAGAAATGTGACTTAATTGGAGGAATGTATGTCAATCAAACAGATGGTTAGTATGGCGCTAGTAGTGTGGAATTTACTTGTCTTCATCACCTATGGTATGGATAAAGGGAAGGCAAGAAAGAACGCCTATCGGATTTCAGAAAAGACCTTATTACTCATGTCCTATTTTGGTGGCGGGCTGGGTGCCTGGGCAGGTGGAACCCATTTTCGGCATAAGACACAGAAAAAGTATTTTCAACTAGCTTGGGCTATAGGGGTATTGATTGATGCAGTGATTATGTACTGGATGCGGAAATAGGCGCAAGCCTTTTTCTTTATCGCTCGGACTATAAAAGTCGGCTTAACTATGCTATAATGTTCCTATGACAAAACAAGAAAAAATTTCAAATTATCAACTATTATTGGCTCAATTGGAAGCTCTTCTTGATGGTGAGACCAATGCTTTAGCCAATCTATCAAATGCTTCTGCTTTGCTCAATCAAGCTCTACCAAACTCTGTCTTTACAGGATTTTACTTGTATGATGGTAGTGAATTGATTTTGGGGCCTTTTCAGGGTGGCGTTTCCTGTGTTCATATCGCACTTGGAAAGGGTGTCTGCGGTGAGGCTGCAGCTAAGCGCCAGACTATTCTCGTAGACGATGTTCGTCTACATGATAACTATATTTCCTGCGATGCGACAGCCCTATCAGAAATCGTTGTGCCAATGGTGAAAAACGACCAATTATTGGGCGTTTTGGACTTGGATTCGAGATTGGTAGCTGATTATGATGCTATTGACCAAGAATATTTAGAGCAGTTTGTTGCCCTTTTAGTGGAGAAAACGGACTGGAATTTTGCTATGTTTGGAGAAAAAGGGTAATGTACCAAGCTTTATATCGGAAATACCGCAGCCAGACCTTTGGAGAAATGGTGGGGCAGGAGGTGGTGGCGACCACGCTCAAGCAGGCCATTGAGCAGGGGAAAATCAGCCATGCCTACCTCTTTTCGGGGCCTCGTGGTACGGGTAAGACTTCGGCAGCCAAGATTTTTGCCAAGGCCATGAACTGTCCCAATCAGGTGGGCGGTGAGCCTTGTAATGACTGCTATATCTGTCAGGCCACTACCGAGGGCAGTCTGGAAGATGTGATTGAGATTGACGCGGCATCCAATAATGGTGTCGATGAAATCCGTGATATTCGGGACAAGTCAACTTATGCACCTAGCCTTGCGACCTACAAGGTCTATATCATTGACGAGGTCCACATGCTATCGACAGGGGCTTTTAATGCCCTCTTGAAAACCTTGGAAGAGCCGACGGAGAATGTGGTCTTTATTCTTGCGACGACGGAGTTGCATAAGATTCCTGCGACGATTTTGTCTAGGGTGCAACGTTTTGAATTCAAATCCATCAAGGTCACGGATATTCAGGCTCATTTGGCTCAAATCTTGACCAAGGAAGGTATCAGTTTTGACGACCAAGCCTTGACCATTATTGCCCGTCGGGCAGAAGGGGGGATGCGGGATGCCCTATCTATTCTCGACCAGGCACTCAGTCTCAGCCATGACCAGACAGTTACCTTGGAAATTGCGGAGGAGATCACGGGTTCCATCAGTTTACGTGCTCTGGATGACTATATAGCTAGTCTGCGTCAGGCAGATAGCGTGTCGGCACTGGGTCATCTGCAGACCTTGTTTGACCAAGGCAAGAGCATGAGCCGTTTTGCGACGGACCTCTTGCATTACCTGCGTGACCTCCTTATCGTGCAGACGGGTGGTGAGAATACCCATCTGACTGCTGGTTTTACGGAAAATCTAGCACTGGCTCAGGATCGGATTTTTACCATGATTGAGTTGGTGACCAAGGGACTGGCGGACATCAAGTCTAGCCCCCAACCCAAGATTTACGCTGAAATGATGACTATTCGTTTGGCTGAAAGTGGTTCTACTTCGGGCGCAATGGCAGAGCTACCAGCAGATTTGGTCAGTCAATTAAGTAACCTTCAGCAACAAGTAGCAGACCTACAGAAACAATTAAGCCAACTCTCAAGTCAACCGAGTGCTGTTAAGCCAGTTTCACGCAAGCCACAGGCTCCGAAGAAGTACCGATTGGATACCAGCAAGGTTCATGCTATTTTGCAGGAAGCTATGGAAAATCCAGCATTGGCGCGTGAAAATTTGACTCGCTTGCAAAATGCCTGGGGAGAAATTATCGAGAGTTTATCTGGTGCGGACCGGGCCTTACTTGTTGGTTCTCAGCCAGTCGCAGCTAATGAAAATCATGCAATCTTGGCCTTTGAATCCCCACTCAATGCTGAACAGACTATGAAACGGGACAATCTCAATACCATGTTTGGTAATATTCTCAGCAAGGCCGCAGGCTTCTCGCCACAGATTTTGGCTATTGCTCAGGAAGATTGGGTCAGCATTCGGGCCGAATTTTCAGCCAAGGCCAAGGGGCAAAAAACGCAAGAAAGAGAAAAAGAAGAAAGCCCTGTTCCAGAAGAATTTGGCTTTCTAGCAGACACTGTTGAGATAGTAAATGATTGATAGCAATATCGGTCTTAGGACTGATGTGGAACGTGCTTGACTAAGGTATACTATAGTCAATCCTAAATATTTTTCATAATCTCCTTAAGAAAGCACCGACTGAGTTGGTGTTTTCTTGTTTAACTAGCATACATAGAAAGAAGGGATATAAAAAATCAGCCAGTCGACTGATTTTTTGGTATAATTTATCTATGAAACTGTCACAATTTCTTCTTTTGTCTCTTTCGACAATTATCGCTATTTATTTTATGAATACTTCCATTCTTTCTAAGGATTTTTTACTTGCAGGTATTTTTGCCTTTATCGCCTTTCGCAATCTTCATTTTGCCTATAAGGTGACACGTTTTATTCGTTTGGTGGAGAAGCAGACCAAGAAGTAAGACTGATTTCTCCGCTGGAGATGATTTTTGCCTTGCCGTTATCCAGTTGGATGACTAGATTGCCTGTATCGGTGACTGCGATGGCTGTTCCCTTAAATTCAACCTGATTTTCTACAAAGCTCACTTGTTGGCCAACAACAAGTGATTTTTCTTTATAGAGAGCAATCAATTCTTTTTCGTCGGTTTCGAAGAATGCTTTCCAAATGGCTGTAATCAACTGGTTGCGGGTAAAGGGAGGTTGGTCGTCGAAGAGATTGCCAGCTGATTGCCGGAGTTCTTTGGGAAAATCATCGATATGGACATTGATACCCACTCCGATGATGACATCAGTCACCCGTTGGTTTTCCATGGAAGAAATGGCTTCAGTCAGGATGCCAGCCACTTTCTTCTGCCCCAGATAAATATCATTGACCCACTTGATTTGGATATCTAGGTCACAGAGGGACTGAATGGCCTTGACCACAGCGGCAGCGACTAGAATGGTATAGGGTTTAAATTCAAGGAAGGGGACATTGGGAGAAAGGCGGAGTGACATATAAATACCGCCAGATTTGGAAGCATAAAATGGCCGCCCAAATCGTCCCTTGGCTTTATTTTGATAGGGAGCTAGATAGAGGGCGGGACTAGTATGACCGGATTCAATACCTTGTTTGGCATCTAGCTGGGTGGAGTCGCTATCCATATTCAGGTGGACAGGTAGTTGAAGCTCCTGAGAGATTAATTCGGGTAAGAGTAAATCGCCTTCGGCTAATCTATAGCCACGATTACGGGCAGCCTCAATAGTTAAACCATGCGTTTCTAACTGGCGAATGGCCTTCCAAATGGATGTCCGTGAAATGCCCAATTCCTGTGCCAAATCTTCTCCGCTGACATAATCCTCTCTCTCTTTTAAAAGGAGATATATTTTCTGATAGGTTTTCATACCTTCATTATAGCAAAAAATTCACCTAAAACGTGATATAATAGTTTCAAATAAGGAGGTTTTCATGAAGACACTTGATTACATTGTTAAATTGACCAACACTCCGTCGCCAACTGGTTTTACGACGGATATTATGAATTACATCAAGGCAGAGGTTGAAAGTTTCGGCTATGCTGCTAGTAAGACCGCTAAAGGTGGTGTTTTGGTGACAGTTCCGGGGGAAAATGACCAGGAACACCGCATGGTGACTGCTCACCTGGACACATTGGGGGCCATGGTGCGTGCAGTGAAGCCAGATGGCCGACTCAAAATGGATTTGGTGGGAGGATTTGGATACCCTTCTATTGAGGGAGAAAACTGCTTGATTCATTGTGCCAAGAATGGTAAGACCTTCACAGGTACCATTCTCATGCACCAGACCTCTGTCCATGTCTACCGAGATGCCAGCACCGCTGAGCGCAATCAGACCAATATGGAAATTCGTTTGGACGAAAAAGTGACCAATGCGGACGAGACGCGGGCCTTGGGTATTGAAGTCGGAGATTTTATATCATTTGATCCTCGGACCGTCGTGACTGAAACTGGCTTTATCAAGAGTCGTCACTTGGATGATAAGGTATCCGCAGCTATCCTGCTTCATCTTTTGAAGGTTTACAAGGAAGAGGCAATCACTCTACCTTATACCACCCATTTCTATTTCTCCAATAATGAAGAGATTGGCTACGGTGCCAATTCCAGCATTCCTGCTCAGGTGGTTGAATATTTGGCAGTCGATATGGGGGCAATGGGAGATGACCAGCAAACTGACGAATACACAGTTTCTATCTGCGTCAAGGATGGCTCGGGTCCCTACCACTACGAACTTCGTCAACACTTGGTAGCCTTGGCTGAAAGGGATGGCATTCCTTATAAGTTGGACATCTATCCTTACTATGGTTCAGATGCTTCAGCAGCTATGCGAGCAGGAGCAGATGTCAAACATGCCCTACTTGGTGCAGGAATTGAATCCAGCCATTCTTACGAGCGGACCCATTTGGATTCGGTCCATGCGACAGAGCGGATGGTCGATGCCTATTTGAAATCAGCAATGGTAGACTAAGATGAATGAAAGCCGTTTTTTAGAGTTATTCAATGACTTGGATAAGGTCTTGCGCAAGGTCTGTGGAGTTGCGGATGGGGAATATGCAGATGTTGGCTCCATGCTAGCAAAAGCCAAGGAATTGACGCGACATAATCCCGTTGAGGCTAATTGGGACAATCTCTACGTAGCCAGACAGCTCCGTAATCTCATGGTCCATGAAAGACGAACGAGTTTGAAAGAGGTCGCTCAGCCCTCGCCAGAATTGATTGCTGTCTTGGAAAAGGTCATTGCCCAGTACCAAACACCCATGACCATTGAAACTTACTTACAAAAAACTCAGAAAATCAAGCCTATTATATTTGATAGTCGAGATAAATTGATCAAGGCCTTGGAAATCGTCGAGCGAGAGCATGTTTCCAAGTTTCCGATTTTTTCTGGCAGGTCTTATCAAGGTTTGGTGTCCGATAAGGGTTTGGCCAACTGGTTAGCCAAAGCCAGTAAGGAAGTAGGCTCAATCCGTGATACATTAGTGGAAGCAAGTTTGGCAGATGTATTGGCTTGTGAGGAAGATAGTATTCAAGTGGTCATTTTACCAGCTCAAACCAGTCTCTACCAGCTGATCAATCATTTCCAAGGGCAGAAACGGACAACGGTTTTGGTCAGTCGTCAATCCAATGGGCAACTTCATTCGCCAGAGGATATTGTAGGTATCATTACAGCTCAAGACTTAGTAGCAATTTATGGAATGGTGGATTGAGCGGAAAGGAGAAATCATGTCAACAAATCGTTTAGCTTGGGATGAGTATTTTGCGGCGCAGGCGCTCTTGATTGCCAATCGGGCGACTTGTAAACGTGCTAAAGTCGGTGCTGTCTTGGTCAAGGACAACAAGGTTGTGGCAACAGGCTACAATGGATCGGTTTCAGGGACAGAGCATTGCTTGGATCAGGAATGCCTTATGATTGACGGTCATTGTGCTAGGACCTTACATGCGGAAGTCAATGCCATCTTGCAGGGAGCAGAAAGGGGCATTCCACATGGCTTTACTGCCTATGTGACCCATTTTCCATGTCTCAATTGCTCCAAGCAATTGTTACAGGTTGGTTGCCAACGTGTCGTCTATATAAACGAATACCGAATGGATGATTATGCCCAGTATTTGTATAAAGAAAAGGGCTGTGAGTTGGTTCATTTACCGCTAGAAACAGTCAAGCAGGCCATTGCAGAAGCAGAATTTATTTAGTAAGGGAGGTTGTCTTGCACACCTCTCTTTATTTTTTAGAAAATACTAGGATAGTCACATGATATATGCTATACTAGAATCGTTATTAAGTCCCGAAAAGGTAGTTATCAGACTAGTTAACTTTTGCAGACATACTTGAAAGTTATTGCTTTCTCGTTGAGTATCTGGAAATTTCCCTTTGCTCAAGACAAAAGTCTTTCGCAAATAACTAGTCGGAGACTAGTTCTTTGTAACCTTAGTAACCCGCTAGTTTCTAGCAAATATTCTATTTTAAGGGGGACATTTTTATGTCAGAACGTAAGTTGTTTACGTCTGAATCTGTTTCGGAGGGTCATCCGGACAAGATTGCAGACCAGATTTCAGATGCCATTTTGGATGCTATTTTAGCAGAGGATCCAGATGCGCACGTAGCGGCGGAAACGGCTGTTTATACAGGCAGTGTTCATGTGTTTGGAGAGATTTCAACCACTGCCTATGTGGATATTAACCGTGTGGTACGGGATACCATTGCGGAGATTGGCTATACAAAAGGTGAGTATGGTTTTTCAGCTGAGTCGGTTGGGGTTCATCCGTCACTTGTAGAGCAATCGCCAGATATTGCCCAAGGCGTTAATGAAGCCTTGGAAACGCGTCAAGATGCTAGTCAAGATCCATTGGATTTGATTGGTGCAGGTGACCAGGGGCTCATGTTTGGTTTTGCAGTAGATGAAACGCCAGAGCTCATGCCATTGCCAATTTCACTGAGCCACAAGTTGGTGCGTCGTTTGGCCGAGTTGAGAAAATCTGGTGAAATTGCTTATCTCCGTCCAGATGCTAAGTCACAGGTAACAGTTGAATACGATGAAGACAATCAACCTGTTCGTGTGGATACTGTCGTTATTTCGACCCAGCATGATCCAGAAGTTAGCCAGGAACAAATTCGTCAGGATGTCATTGAGCGTGTCATTAAGGAAATCATTCCAGCTCATTATCTGGATGACCAAACCAACTACTTTATCAACCCAACTGGTCGCTTTGTTATTGGTGGACCTCAAGGGGACTCTGGTTTGACAGGTCGTAAGATCATCGTTGATACCTATGGTGGTTATTCACGTCATGGTGGCGGTGCCTTCTCTGGTAAGGATGCGACCAAGGTGGACCGTTCTGCATCTTATGCAGCACGCTACATCGCTAAAAATATCGTAGCAGCTGGTTTAGCTAAAAAGGCTGAAGTTCAATTAGCTTACGCCATCGGTGTAGCTCATCCAGTTTCTGTTCGCATTGATACCTTTGGTACAAGTACAGTAGCAGAAAGTAAATTGGAAGCTGCTGTTCGTCAGATTTTTGATCTGCGTCCAGCGGGAATTATTCAAATGTTGGACCTCAAACGTCCGATTTACAAGCAAACTGCAGCCTACGGACACATGGGACGGACTGATATTGACTTGCCATGGGAGAAATTGGACAAGGTGGAAGCCTTGAAAACTGCTGTTTTGTAATGAAATAGTTGTCCATTTAGTGAGAAGTTTGTGAAAGCGTTAATTGTCTTTGCACATCCTAGAAAAGAAAGCTTTACACATGCTTTGGTTGATAGAGTGGCGGAAGCTCTGCTGGAAAATGGAGCAGAAGTCGTCATACGAGATTTATACGAAATAGGATTCGATCCCGTGTTACGTGGAGAAGATACCATCCATATTGAGGATGGTAAATTTGTACGTCAGGCAACTGTTTTTCCAGCAAATGTTCAAGTTGAAATGGATTTGATTGCCGAAAGCGACTTACTAGTCTATATATTTCCGAGTTGGTGGAATGGAATGCCTGCTATTATGAAAGGTTACGTAGACCGTGTATTTCAACATGGCTTTGCTTACAGTTTTGAATCTGATGAACCACGTAAATTATTTTCCACTAAGAAAGCTATTTTCTTTACGCCAACAGGGCAGCCGCAAAATGCAGATGGAAGTCTGACACCGATTGATCAAGCGATGAAAACCCTGACCTCAGAATGGCTTTTCAACAGCAACGGTGCTCAAGTCATTGACCATATCTTCTATGGGCGAGTACCTTATTTAACGAGAGAAGAGCTGGAGCTGTATCTCGTGGATGCAAGGGAGCAAATTCAGAGAATTTTTCATAAATGATGAAGAGAGATTCACTAATAGTATATAAATATGAAGGACTGAGTTCATTAGCTCGGTCCTTTTGCCTGCACGACAAACGCAAGAAGAAAACATTGTTTTCAGAAAACTTACTTTCATATTTTATCGTCATTTAGTTTTTCTTTTATTACTTCGTTAATTCGCCTTGCCTAACTTCAGTTATATCTGTGGCTCATTACCTCGTACTAAAAGTAAACTAAAAGACTATATACAGTTTTTTAGCAAAAATTTATGCTATAATTAGTCTGAGTTTGAGGAATTACTCATGACTAAATGTAAAAAAACTATGAAAATAAATTAAAAAAATGCATGTAATAAGAAAATGGTTACATGCATTTTCTTCAAGCGTACGGCGTGTTTTGCCTGCTATATAACTAGCTTTTTCCAAGACTTTATGATAGAATGAAACGTATGCCTTTTTAGGCAAATTAAGAAAGTGAATGTTAGTATGAGAAAAATTGTAATTAATGGTGGAAAAACACTGAAAGGGTCGGTTACCGTTAGTGGTGCAAAAAACTCAGTTGTTGCTCTTATTCCGGCCATTATTCTTGCAGATGGGATTGTTACTCTGGACGGAGTACCTGCAATCTCGGATGTAGATAGCTTAGTTGATATTATGGAAACAATGGGCGCGACCGTCAAGCGTGATGGTGAGACGCTTGAAATTGATCCTCGTGGTGTGCAAGATATGCCAATGCCATTTGGTAAAATCAACAGTTTACGTGCTTCTTATTATTTCTACGGGTCACTCCTTGGACGCTTTGGTCAGGCAATCGTTGGTCTGCCAGGTGGCTGTGATTTGGGACCGCGTCCGATTGATTTGCACTTGAAGGCTTTTGCGGCCATGGGTGCTGAAACGACTTATGAAGGTGAATACATGCGTTTGGCAACTAATGGTCAACGCATTCAGGGAGCGCATATCTTCATGGATGTGGTCAGTGTCGGTGCAACAATCAATACCATTTTGGCTGCGGTTAAGGCTGAGGGTCGTACGGTTATTGAAAATGCGGCGCGTGAACCTGAAATTATTGATGTGGCAACTTTGCTTAACAATATGGGGGCACGTATCCGTGGTGCTGGTACAGATATTATCACCATTGATGGTGTGGACAGTCTAAAAGGAACACGTCATCAAGTGATTCCAGACCGTATTGAAGCAGGGACTTATATTGCCCTTGCTGCTGCTGTTGGTGAAGGTATTCGTATCGATAATGTCCTTTATGAACACTTAGAGAGTTACATCGCTAAGTTGGAAGAAATGGGTGTTCGCATGACCATTTCTGAAGATAGTATTTTTGTTGAAAAGCAAGAGAAATTGAAGGCGGTAAGCGTGAAAACTTCACCTTATCCAGGTTTTGCGACAGACTTGCAGCAACCCATTACACCTTTACTGCTTAAGGCAGAAGGTACTGGTACGATTGTTGATACGATTTATGAAAAACGTGTTGGACATGTGCAGGAGCTTGCAAATCTTGGAGCAAAAATCTCTACTCGTAACAACCATATTGCCTTTGAAGGTCCAAATCAACTGACAGGTACATCTGTTAAAGCTACTGATTTGCGTGCGGGAGCCGCAATGGTTATCGCTGGTTTAATGGCTCAAGGGCGTACAGAAATTACAAACATTGAGTTTATTCTACGTGGTTACTCAAATATTATTGATAAGCTGACAGAATTAGGTGCAGATATTCAATTGATTGAGGATTAGAGAGCCTAATTGAGAACTACAATCTCAAAACGTAAACGATTTAAAAAACGAAACAATCTGGGGCTGGGAGTAATTCTCAGCCCCTTGGGTACACTATGACACTTTGGACAAGACTAGCAAAGTTTGCTTGCTTTGAAACAGAACGCTTGATTTTACGCCCATTTTCCTATGAAGATGGAGAACATTTCTTTGAAATTGTATCCAATCCAGAAAATCTTCCCTTTATTTTTCCGGCCTTGGAGGATAAGAACCTGGCTCTTGCGACTATGGTTGGAAAATTCATGCGGTCACCTTTGGGCAAATGGGCTCTGGTGGATAAGGTTTCTAGGCAGATGATTGGTGCGCTTTGTTTTGAAAAATTAGATGAACGTTTGCTAACTGCGGAGCTCAGCTATTTCCTAAAAAAAGACTACTGGAGTCGAGGGCTGATGACGGAAGCGGTGAAAAATCTGGTCTTTCTAGCCTTTTATGAATTCGGTCTGAAGGAATTGACCATCATCACCCATGAGGAAAATGTGGCCAATCAGATGGTAGCTAGAAAAGCGGGCTTTGTGCAGATCGAGCAATATAAGGGAAGTGACCGTTACAGTCACAAAACAAGAAATTATAGAAAATTTAGCTTGAAGAAGACAGATTTTATATTAGAAATATATGAGGAGAATGAATGATTACCATTAAATCACAACGAGAAATTGATGCAATGAACCGTGCTGGAGATGTTCTGGCTGGTATTCATATTGGTTTGCGAGAGATTATCAAGCCAGGCGTGGACATGTGGGAAGTAGAAGAATATGTCCGTAAAACATGTAAGGAAAAAAATGTCTTGCCCCTTCAAATTGGTGTTGACGGTGAGTTGATGGACTATCCTTATGCGACTTGTTGTGGATTAAATGACGAGGTCGCTCATGCCTTTCCGCGTCATTACAAACTTAAAGCAGGTGATTTACTGAAGGTCGATATGGTTTTGAGTGAGCCCTTAGACAAAGCGGTAATTGATGTTTCTAAGCTCAACTTTAATGATGTCAAGGCTATGAAGAAAATCACCCAGACCTATCGTGGTGGTTGTGCGGATTCCTGCTGGGCTTATGCGGTTGGTCAGGTCTCTGAAGAAGTTCAAAACTTGATGGACGTGACTAAGGAATGTTTGTATCGTGGTATCGAGCAAGCCGTTGTTGGTAATCGTATCGGCGATATCGGTGCTGCTATTCAAGAATATGCGGAAGGTCTTGGCTACGGTGTTGTTCGTGACTTGGTAGGTCACGGCGTTGGACCAACCTTCCACGAAGAGCCGATGGTTCCTCATTATGGAACTAAAGGTCGTGGTCTTCGCTTGCGTGAAGGCATGGTTTTGACTATCGAGCCTATGATTAATACAGGGACTTGGGAAATCGATACGGATATGAAGACTGGTTGGGCTCACAAAACACTTGATGGTGGCTTATCTTGCCAATATGAGCATCAGTTTGTCATTACTAAGGATGGTCCAGTCATTTTGACGAGTCAAGGTGAAGAAGGGACCTATTAATTCTCGGTGTGGTCGTGAATAATAGATGAATGAGGAAGGAGGAGAGAATGAAGAAAACCAAAATAGTTGAAGGTTTGAAAACATTCTGCTCAACTTTCTTTTCTTTTTATCGTTCTGCTGATAGCGATGTAACAAGTGTTGCAGTAGCTTACTATTTGTTAATTTCTATTTTCCCTATTCTTCTAACTCTTGCGAATTTACTGCCCTATTATCCATTTGATGTGGATATGATTTTATCGGTTATAGCTGAATTTGTGCCAGACAAGCTCTATCCTTCGGTTTCATCTTTTATCACTTCTGTATTAACAAAGCCGTCGTCATCATGGTTAGGGATTTCAATTCTGACCACTCTTTGGACCCTGTCACGTAGTATGACCATTTTGCAGAAGGCCTTTAATAAGGCTTATGGCATCAATGAACACCGTGATTTTATTATTGGGCATTTGATTGGCATATTTTTAGGAATTGGTCTGCAGGTAATTATCCTCTTAAGTATTACGCTTTTGACTTTCGGGCAGGCAGTTTTTTCTTATATTAATAAGCTGGTTCCTATTGAAGACGCCTGGCTGAAGGGACTTCTTAGTCAAACACAGTTAGTAGGTTTAATGGCTCTGTTTGCCGCCTTGGTTATGCTTTATTTCTTTTTACCAAATGTTCGGATAAAAAAAGTTCGATATGTTTTTCCAGGAACCTTGTTTGTTCTGTTGACGATGACTTCTATTGGAAAGTTATTTTCGATTTATGTTGATAATTATGCCAATAAGTTGCTGGATTTTAGAATAGTAACAGCTGTCGTCTTTCTTGTTTTTATGCTTTGGTTCATTTTTATGGCTCAGGTACTCATCGTTGGTGCAATGATTAATGCTACGGTTCAAAGTATGCAGGTAGAAGAGTTTCATGCCAGAGATGGGGATATTGTTTCTATCTTGAATAGGCTCAAGGCAAGATTTACAGCGATAGATAAAGAATGAGGTGGAAGAATTCCCACCTCATTTCTTATCTTTAAATACAAATAATTTACTTAAAACGTAGTTTAGGACAATAACTAAGACTTGCGAGAAAAGTGTCGCAATGGCATTGACCAGGTTGATGTTGTTATGTACAAATTGTCCAATCAATTGTGGATAGGCAGCTACGAGTATATAGGCTAAAGCCATATCCAAAACAAGAGTGACAATTCGAGCGGTAGTGAATTTGATGAGGCGTTGGAACCAGCCTTCCCTTACTTGTTTAAATACAAAGCGATCATTTGTCCAAAAGGCAAAGAGGATAGCTACTGCATTGGCTAAAAGAGTTACTAGCAGAATGGATGGGATGAACAGAAAGAGTCCCATACGGGTAATCATATAAACAAGAGTTGCTGCCACACCTGCAATCAAATAGAGAATAACTTCGTTATTGATGAGTTGATAAAATAGTTTTTTCATAGGACTAGTCTATCATTTTTAGGAAAAATATGCTATACTAATCAACGTTGTTGACAAATTCAATGACCCTTGGGGCTTGCTCACTTTACCCAAGCATATTTTAAGCTTTTTCGCTAAAGGAGAATTTTATGAATACATCTAAATGGACTGCCAGAGATATGGCAGAAATTGCTCTTGTTGCGGCGATTTATGTCGCTCTTACCTTGATGCCGCCATTGAATGCTATTTCCTTCGGGGCTGTTCAGTTCCGTTTGTCTGAAATGCTCAATTTCTTGGCTTTTTATAATCGTAAGTATATTATCGCTGTGACCATTGGCTGCATGATTTCCAACTTGATTGGTTTTGGCGTGATTGACCTCTTTGTAGGTGGATTCTCGACATTAATCTTCGTTACCTTGGGAGTTATTCTGTTTGAAAAATACAAGAAGGACTATCTATTCGGTGGATTATTTAACAAGGCTTTCTTTTATTTCTCATTCTTTTTTGCGGCAACTATGTTTACCATTGCTTTAGAATTAAAAGTCTTATATGATCTACCATTCTTTCTAACTTGGTTGACAACAGCAGCAGGAGAATTGCTTTCTCTATTAGTTGGGGCTGTTGTTATCGATAAACTATCCAAGAAAATAAATTTTGAAAAGTAAGTATACAATAAATGTGAGCAGACACTTTCGGGTGTCTTTTATTTTTAGGTCGCATTATTTTGTATTGATTGACAATTTAGTTTATACTGGGGATAGAAGAAATAGGAGGTCTTTTATGACAAGATATACGTTTTCAAATGGTGTAACTGTTCCTAAAATTGGTTTTGGAACTTGGCAGATACCTGATGGTGAAGTGGCGTACGGTGCGGTTTCTTATGCATTGGAAGCGGGCTACCGCCATATTGATACGGCTCAGATTTATGGCAATGAAGCTAGTGTTGGTCGAGCTATAGCTGATAGTGGCCTAGCTCGTGAGGACATTTTTTTAACAACTAAGGTTTGGAATGATAAGATTGGCTATGAAGATACCCTTGCTTCAGTAGAAGAATCCATGCAAAAACTTCAGGTGGATTATCTGGATTTGTTACTGATTCATTGGCCAAATCCCAAGGCTATTCGCGACAGCATTGGCTGGAAGGAACGCAATGCCCAGGTTTGGAAGGCATTAGAAGAGCTCTATCGTGCTGGAAAAGTGAAAGTAATTGGAGTTTCTAACTTTATGGAACACCATCTAGAAGCTTTGCTGGAAACGGCTGAGATTATCCCGATGGCTAATCAGATTATGTTAGCTCCAGGAACTCCTCAGTCAGAATTAGTTGCTTACTGCAAAGCCAAAGGCATTCTCTTGGAAGCCTATAGCCCATTTGGTACAGGGACCCTTTTCCAAAGCCAAGAAGCAGCTGATTTGGCTAAAGAAGCAGGTTGCAGCGTGGCTCAGCTGGCACTGGCTTGGTCTTTAGATAAGGGCTTTCTACCATTACCAAAATCAACCAACCCAGAAAATATCAAGGCCAATTTGGATATTGATGACCTGGTCATTAGTCCAGAGGCCGTAGCACAGTTGGACAAGCTAGCTGGTGTCAAAGGGTGGTTAGACCCAGACTTGGCAGCGTTTTAAGAAGAAAAGTGAAAGTATGTGTAGCTCACATGCTTTTTCTATTGAGTCACTTGTACCGCTTTCATGCTATAATAGAAGCTATGGAAGAAAAATATTTGAAAATTGCTCAGGAATTGGGCGTTAGTTTAAAACAAATTGATACGGTCTTGGCTTTGACAGCGGAAGGTAATACCATTCCCTTTATTGCTCGTTATCGGAAGGATGTGACGGGGAACTTGGATGAGGTGGTCATCAAGTCTATCATTGATCGGGATAAGGCCTTGACTGCTCTCGCTGACCGTAAGGCTACTGTCCTTGCCAAGATTGAAGAACAGGGCAAGTTGACAGACCAGCTCCGTCAGGCTATCGAGGAAGCGGAAAAGTTGGCAGATGTGGAAGAACTCTACCTGCCTTATAAGGAAAAACGTCGGACCAAGGCAACGGTGGCACGTGAAGCTGGACTTTTCCCACTGGCTCGTCTAATTTTGCAGAATGTGGCTGACTTGGAAGAACAGGCTGCTGGTTTTATCTGCGAGGGTTTTGACACTGCTCAGGCTAGTTTGGCTGGGGCTGTGGATATTTTGGTCGAAGCAATCTCAGAAGACAATAAACTTCGGGCCTGGGTCTACCATGAAGTACAGACCAATTCAAGCCTTACTTCAGAGCTAAAAGACCAAGAAGCTGACGAGAAAGAAGTCTTTCAGATTTACTATGATTTCTCAGAGAAAGTGGCAAAAATGCAAGGTTATAAGACCTTGGCCATCAATCGTGGGGAGAAATTAGGCATTCTCAAAGTTTCTTTTGAACACAATGTGGATAAAATGATCCGTTTCTTTGAACTGCGTTTTCCACAGTCTAATAGCTACATAAAGGATGTTACCCAGCAGGCTATCAAGAAGAAAATTTTGCCTGCTATGGAGCGTCGGATTCGAACAGAATTGACAGAAGAAGCAGAAGAAGGGGCTATCCAACTCTTCTCTAAAAACCTACGAAATCTGCTCCTTGTATCTCCCCTCAAAGGCAAGGTTGTTCTTGGTTTTGACCCTGCCTTTCGGACAGGGGCTAAGCTGGCAGTTGTTGACCAGACTGGAAAACTCTTGACAACCCAGGTCATCTATCCAGTTGAGCCGGCTGGTCAGCGTCAAATTGCTCAGGCCAAGAAAGACCTGGCAGACCTGATTGGGCAATACCAAGTGGAAATCATTGCTATCGGAAATGGAACGGCCAGCCGTGAATCGGAGGCTTTCGTTGCTGATTTGCTCAAGGATTTCCCAGAAGTTTCTTACGTCATCGTCAATGAAAGCGGAGCCTCTGTCTACTCAGCTTCTGAATTGGCCAGATATGAGTTCCCAGACCTCCCTGTGGAAAAACGCTCTGCCATTTCCATCGCCCGCCGTCTGCAAGACCCTCTGGCTGAGCTGGTCAAAATCGATCCCAAGTCTATCGGTGTCGGCCAGTACCAGCACGATGTCAACCAGAAATCTCTGTCTGAAAGTCTGGACTTTGTAGTCGATACGGTGGTCAACCAGGTCGGGGTCAATGTCAATACGGCAAGTCCTGCCCTTTTGGCTCACGTCGCTGGTCTCAACAAGACCATTTCGGAGAATATCGTCAAGTACCGCGAGGAAAATGGTGCCCTGACTTCTCGTCAGCAGCTTAAAAAGGTTCCTCGTCTGGGTGACAAGGCCTTTGAGCAGGCAGCTGGTTTCTTGCGCATCCCAGATGCGACTAACTTTTTGGACAATACTGGCGTGCACCCTGAGTCTTACAAGGCTGTGGAAAACCTGTTAGAACTTCTAGCGATTGACCACTTAGATGAGGCTGCGCAGGAAAAATTAAAGCAGGTGGCAATCGCAGATACGGCGGAAAAAATCGGTGTTGGTCAGGAAACCTTGAAGGATATCATTGCAGACTTGCTCAAACCTGGTCGTGATTTACGGGATGACTTTGAAGCACCAGTCCTTCGTCAAGATGTCTTGGATGTTAAGGACCTGGTAGTCGGACAGGAATTGCAAGGTACAGTCCGCAATATTGTGGACTTTGGAGCCTTTGTGGATATCGGTGTCCATGAAGATGGCTTGGTCCACATTTCACGCATGGTCAAGCGCAAACGGGATAAGAATGGACGCCAACAAGCCTTACCTCATCCAAGTGAAGTCTTAGCCGTTGGGGAAATTGTAACGGTCTGGGTGGTTGAAGTGGATATCAAACGCAACCGTATTGGTCTTAGCCTTTTGAAACCAAATGGATCTGAATAAGTATGTGCAAGAAGTCTCCTTGCAAGACTTCGGTAAGGAATTTCGGCATGTAGCAATCTGGAACAGGCGACTGCGGTCAACAGGTGGTCGCTTTTTTCCAAGAGATGGGCATTTGGATTTTAACCCCAAACATCTGGAGGAGCAAGGCTTAGAAGTCTTTCGGAAGATTGTCCGCCACGAGCTCTGCCATTACCATCTCTACTTTGAGAAGAAAGGCTATCGGCACGGAGATAGGGACTTCAAAGAACTGCTGGCTGCGGTGGACGGCCTGCGCTATGCTCCCAAACTGGAACAAACTGCCAAGCCTAGCCTGCTGTATACCTGTCAGTCCTGTGGACAAGTCTACCAGCGCAAGCGCCGCATTGACCTAAAAAAATACCGATGTGGGAAGTGTAGGGGGCTTTTAGAGAAAACACTTTAATACAAGAAAACCAGTCCTAAGATATTCACTTAGGGCTGGTTTTCTGTGAAAGGGATTGAAGTATAGGTTTTGGGGTCAGTACAAGAACAACGAGGTAGAATAGGAATAAACTTTTGTTAAATATTATATCATATATCATATATTATATATTATTTTGTTGCAATTAAACGCCATATACGGAATATTGTTGCCGGAATTCAATAGGTGACAAACCGGTATTTTTTTTAAATGATTTAGAAAAATATGAATAATTATCATATCCTACTTGATCTGCAATAATATATACTGTTGCATTGCTATTTAATAAAAGTTTTTTTGCTTCTTCAATTCGCTTATCTGTAATATAATTAATAAGAGTTTTACCTGTTTCATGTTTAAATAATCTTGCAAGATGATCTGGGCTGATGAAAACCAAATCGGCAAGCACCTTCCGATTTAATTCTTCGGAGTAGTGATGGTCTATATAGTCAATAATAATTTGTGAAAGAGATTGTTGTGATTCAAGTAGTTTAATATAATCACCAGCTGTATTACTATAAAACTCAATGTATTTCAGCCAATCTTCAATGCTGTTAAAACACCGTTCTTGATAATAATCATGCATTTTAGTCTGAAATAGTTTATGGGCTGAGATTCCTTTTTGATCTAATATGACACTGATTTTTTGTAATATATCTAATTGCATTCTCTTTAACCATGAAGTCGGAAACAATCGATTGTTTTTTAAACTAGGGTATTGTTCAAATAAAAACGATGATAATTTATTGTAAGATAATAATGTAGAATCCGCTGGTAGCATACTAATATCTGAATACCTTATATCTGTTTTATTATCAATAGTATATATGGCGTTCTGATGCCCAATGTACTCATAACTAAAGTTGTAGAGAGATTGAGTATTCGTTAGAATTGATTCGAGATTTGAATGTTTGCCCAACAGAATTTGAATTGGCTGATTGAATTTTTCAGTTAAATAAACTTGTAGTTCTGAGAAAAATTCACTTTTCTGAAGATTATTTACCGATTTGAATAGGAATAAATACCTTTCAGCATATTGCGGTATTTTTATGGACGTAGCTAGATGATAATGAGTGTGTATGTTTGTAAATGATTGAATAGCCTGAGTCAATTGTCGAGTCCAAGACAATGTTATTTCCTGATTATTCTCATAAGATAGCTGTAAGGTAAGGATGATTGGTTGTAAGCCATTATTTGAAATATTTTTAGAAAGGGCGTCCTCTAAAAATAATTTATCATCATGAGATGCGGGTTTTCTTAGATATTCAAACCAAAATATTTCTTCGTTTACAGGTAAGTTTTTCGCCTCTTGTTTCTTTTTTCTTATTTTAGCGATTGCTTTTTGGATAATAAGTCCAAATTTTTCATAATCAATTGGCTTAAGATAATATTCAAAACTTTGTAATTCAATAGCTTTTTGAGCATAGTTAAAATCGGCATAATTTGTTAGAAAAATAGCTTGTGTTGAATAGTTTTCTTGCCGAATCCAAGCTAAAAGCTCTAAACCAGATCCTTGTGGCATTTCAATATCGCTGATAAGTAAGTCTATCTCCGTTTCTTTGAAAAAATTTTGAGCCTGTCTCATACTATATGCTGAAAAAACTTGATCGACACCAAATTCTTCCCAGTTTATTTTTTCATTAAGTGCTTGGATAATATATGAATCGTCGTCAACGAGTAAGATTTTCATTTGTTGTTCCTTTCTTATTTTGATGCGGTAGTATCAATTTTATCATAGCCCCACCTTCAGGTTTATTCATAAAATGAATGTAATAATTCTGTTGATAAAGACTGTCCAATCGTTCATATGTATTTGTTAAACCGACATGTTTCCCATCTTTAGTAATTAAGGATGTTCGAGATAATAATTTTGACAAAATATTGGCTGGGAATCCAGGTCCATTATCTTCTAACATGATTCGGTAATAATCATTTTTCTCGGTGACTGAATCTATAGTCAACTTTACTGAAAGTTTTGTGTCCATTGAGAAGCAATGTTTAAAAATATTTTCTACAAATGTTTGAAGGATAAGCGGAGGAATAGAATTGTTATATACTCTTTCTGCTATTTCCACTTGAAATGAAAAATTATTTCCGTAACGTAATCTTTGAACTTGTAAGTAATCTTGGATATGTTGGATTTCATCTTTTAATAAAACAAAATCTTGATCCGTTTGAAAAAGGTAACGAAAATATTGTGATGTTGAAAGTGTTAATTGTTCAATCTCTTCATAATGTTCCGTTTGAATCATTCCGTGAATCATACTTAGGATATTTAAATAAAAATGGGGATGAATTTGATTTTTTAGGCGATTTAATTCGATACTTTTTTGTTTTAATTTTGAATTGAAAATGTCATGTTTGAGTATCTGAATCTCATTGAAAAGCTGGTTAATTTGATGATTTGCATCATCAATTTCTATGATACCCTCCTTACCAAATTCGAAATCTTCAGGATTTGTTCCTTGTAAATGTTGGAGTAACCTCTTCATAGGGGAAATGACTCTTTTTTGAGTATAGAATAGGCTCCAGAATGCTAAAATCGAAATGATTAGAGGTAGTAATAAAATTGAGAATTGAAGCATGAGAACATTCCGAAAGGCGTCTTGGTAATCAATGTTTACATAGATATTAAAAGGTAGTTTTGTGACATTTTTATTTGCAATAACTGTTTCATATTTGGAGAAACTTGTATTGTCAAATATGGACGATTTTTGTGGAGTATCAATTGAGATACTTCCATTGTCTCCAACTTCTATTTCATTTAATGGTTTAAGGATAGCATCAATTGGTGTGATAGAATATAAAGTCTTTTCTTTATAGGAAACGACTTTGTAAATATAATGTTGTTGATCAATTGTGGCAATATTCCAAGTATTGTAGTTGGAGTAGTCCTCCTGTTTCCTTGTTTTAAAAAATTGTTCAATCTTTAAAAATTCTGAATAAGCGATGTGTAGCGGGGAGATATTTATCAAATCTAACGTTTGTTTATCTTGAATAAATAGAGAAAAATCAACATTGTTATAGGTTTCAAATTCTTGAACGTGTGATCGTATTTTTTGTAAATTTTTTATGTATTGTTCCTGTTCGATATTCAACAGAAAATTATCTAATGATTCATCATTTATCACAGTCCAGTATAAAAATCTTTCTTCGGCAGTTAAATCTTGTTTTAATGCGCGTGTAAAAATATTTAAGGTACTCTCAATCTGAGAAAGGTTCTGTTTCTTCATGCTACTCATGTACAATAAACTAAGAATGCAATTAATAATAAAAACGATGCCAAAAATAGTAAGTAGCAATTTAGAAAGATAATCAATAGATTGGTTCTCATTAATTTTATTTAATGTATGGGATAATTTCATAAAAACACCTCATTTTATGAGCCCGCTGAAAAAGTGCTTCTTGTTAGAACTTTAACAAACAACGGTTTTAGTTTCCTATTAATTAACAACTAAAAAACGAATGATTAATAAAAATTTTAAAACGACAAAGAATTATCAATCTTTTTTACTGTAACCATTTTTGCTACTCGGACTTTTTCAGTGACTTCCATTTTATTATATCTTTTTTTTGAGGCAGTTGTTAGTATGTTTCCGCGATTTTAGTTTTGGATGTCGGAATTTTACATATTTGGAACGAACAATGTCGGTATTATTCATGAAAGCGATATCATTTTTTCTATTTAAGTTTAGATGTTTCCTCTATAATAACAATCAAGGAGGAAAGTTAGATGAAAATAAAAGTCAGTAATGCTCACATTCGGAAAAGTAGAAACGATACTCTTTCTCTCTATTTATTACTTTTTCCTGCAATTGTTTTATTAATTATGTTTGCGTATGTTCCAATGGCTGGGTTAGTTATTGCCTTTAAAGATTATTCACCTGCATTAGGTATTCTGAGAAGTCCTTGGGCCGGATTCAAATATTTTAATCAGTTTTTCCAATCATTCCAATTTGGGACAACGATAAAAAATACATTGAAAGTTTCAATTTACAGTATTCTAATTGGCTTTCCGTTGCCAATTGTTTTGGCTATCATCTGTAATCAAATCAGAGTTGAAAAATTTAAAAAATTTTTCCAAGTTACAACCTATCTTCCACATTTTATTTCAACAATGGTCATGTGCGGAATGCTTATTCTGTTCCTATCACCAAGCAGTGGAATGGTTGCAAATTTATTGAAAATAGTTGGTATTAAGTTACCAGCATTGTTATCAATCCCTAAGTACTTTGCGGGAATCTATGTATGGAGTGATGTTTGGCAACATGTCGGTTGGGATAGTATTATCTATCTAGCAGCACTGTCTGCGATTGATCCGACATATTACGAAGCAGCTACTATGGACGGTGCAACCAGACTTCAAAAAATTATTCATATTGATTTACCGATGTTGTTACCGACAACTATGATTCTTTTAATTTTACGATGCGGAAGTCTTCTTAGTGTAGGTTTTGAAAAAGTATTACTTTTACAAAATCCACTAAACTTATCAGGTAGTGAAATTATTTCAACATATGTGTATAAAGTGGGGATGGTAAACTTTCAATACAGTTACTCAACAGCTATAGGTTTATTTAATACTGTGTTCAATATAATAATACTGTTCCTAGTTAACTGGTTATCAAGAAAAACAACCAAAACAGGATTGTTTTAGGAGGAAGTTATGAAAAAGAGAAAATCAACAAGTGAACGAGTTTTTGACATATTCGTCTACGGTATTGCTATTTTGTTGATACTTGTTATTCTATATCCATTATGGTTTGTAATCATAGCTTCATTTAGTAACCCTTCTGATGTAGCCAATGGTAATGTTTGGCTCTTTCCAACTGAATGGAGATTAGATGGTTACAAAAAACTTTTTGAACAACCCTTGTTTTGGAGAGGTTACTTAAACACCGTTTTATATACTTTAGTTGGAACATTTGTGGCGCTATTTGTAAATATTCCTGCAGGTTATGCCTTATCAAGGAAAGATTTATTTGGTAGAAAATGGGTTTCCACATTATTTATTATCCCAATGTTCGTTTCAGGGGGACTGATTCCAACCTATTTAGTTGTTAAGAATGTCGGCCTCTTAGATACATTTTGGGTAATGGTTATTCCATTTGCAGTTTCAAGTTATAATATTATTGTGGCTCGGACGTTTTTTAACAATAGTATTCCGGATGGTCTTTGGGAAGCAGCCCAAATTGATGGTTGTAGTACAATTCGGTACTTCTTTTATATTGTCATTCCCTTATCTAAAGCCATTTTAGCAGTTATCGGTTTGTGGACTGCGGTGGGGATTTGGAATTCTTGGTTCAATTCCCTTATATATATAACAAATGAAAACTTACAACCCTTGCAATTGATTTTGAGACGATTGTTGATTAGTAACCAAATGCTTCAATCGCAAGCAACAGGGGAACTTGCATCTGAGTTGCGAGCAACTGCTGATATGATGAAATATGCAGCAATTGTTGTATCTACAGCACCAATTATGATGTTGTATCCATTTTTACAAAAGTATTTTAATAAAGGTGTCATGATTGGCGCTATTAAGGAATAAAAAAGGAGTTCATTCTTATGAAAAAGAGAATTTTTAAATCAATGTTATTGTCTGGATTGGTCCTCAGTGCTTTAACAGCATGTGGAACAAGTGAAAGTAGTTCTAGCACAACTAGTGATGAATCTACTGATTTCACAATCACTACAGTACGCTGGTCTGATTGGGGAGATGATTTTACAAAAGGATTTCTTGAGGAAGCTGAAAAAAATGCTGGAATTGATGTAGACTGGGATGTGTACGTTGCAGCTGATTGGACCGATAAAAAAGCAGTGCTTCTCGCAGGAGGGGATTTGCCAGATGCTTTCTTAGGATCCAATGTTTTGAATGATTCAGAGATTGCACAAAATCAATCGTTGTTTATCCCACTTGAAGATTTAATTAAGGAGCATATGCCCAATCTTTCTAAGATTTTGGAAAATGATCCAAAATTGAAAGCGATGATTACTTCACCTGACGGTCATATTTATAGCCTTCCGAAAAAAGCCCCAATGCGTCCTATTATCGGCAACCAATTATTTATTAATAAAAAGTGGCTAGATAATTTGAATCTTGAAATGCCTGAAACCTATGATGAATTTGTAAAGGTATTAGAAGCGTTTAAAAACGAGGATGCAAATGGGAATGGCGACAAGAATGATGAAATTCCTTATGGAACAGGTAATGTAAATGCAACATTTGCCTATATTCTACCTTTTGATAACAGATTGGGAGCTGATAATACTTATGAAATGAGTTTGAAAGATGGAAAACCTGTTTACCTTCGCGCAACTGAAAATTATAAAGAAGGTATTAAAGCTATGAGCGAAGCTTATCAAGCTGGCTTAATTGATTCTGAACTATTTACTCAGGATGAGTCGATGGCCTCTGCAAAGCGGATGGATAAAGAAGTTGCGCGTGTAGGAGTTTCTGGTGGATGGACTGCTGATGCTACATTTGGTCTTCACGCAGACGAATATGTTGCCTTAACACCATTAGCAGGACCTGATGGTAATCGATACGTATTTTCAGATCCAGACCATTATAATTATGCTCGCAATGAGTTGCTGATTACAACTAGTGCCAAAAATCCAGAGAAATTGTTAGAATGGGCTGACCAATTCTATACTGATGATGCAAGTATTCAAACATTTTATGGTTCTTTCGGTATTGGTACCGAGAAAACTGAAACTGGTTATGCAGTACTTCCACCACAAGATGGAAAATCTGCAGATGAGTGGGCATGGATCAATTCACTTAGAGACTTTGGTCCTAAGTATGTAGCAGATGGTTTTAATGATAAAGTTGAAATTGATGAAAGTCAGGGAGATGGTCTTAAATTGAAACTTGATTCAGAAATCAATCAGTATGCACTACCAGCATTCCCAAACGTTTCTTATTCACAAGAAGAATTAACAAGACTTTCTGCTATCTATGTTGATATTAATTCTTATGCGACTCAAATGGCCTCTAAGTGGGTTGTCGAAGGCGGAATTGACAAAGAGTGGGATGACTATATTAAACAATTAAAAGCTATGGGACTAGATGAATTTATGCAAATTCAAGAAGTTGCATTTGAACGTTATCAGTCCGTAGCTCAATAAAGAGTAATTACTGTAAATGCCATAAGGGGAGAAATTCTCCCCTTACGTTAAAATAGGACTGTAAAATGAGAAAAATTTTTTCAATTGAATCTAGGTATTTTCGTATTTTTTCAAGAATAACAGATATATTTATGCTGAATTTATTATTTATTTTAACCAGTCTGCCACTCGTAACCATTGGTGCATCGATGGCTGCATTGAATGGCAGTTGGCAGCGTATCTTAAGAGGAGAAGAGAATGAAATTATAAAATCCTATTTTCATTATTTTATATCAAATTTTCGTCAGTCTACGATTATTTGGGTTGGTCTACTCTCAACTGCTTGGTTGATAATGGTCGAATTGATTTTTTTTCTCAACCAAATAGGACCAATTAGATGGGTTGGTTTGACTGCTTTGATTGTGATTTCAATCATGTGGTTTGTAATAGTATTAGTGAGTCTAACATATATTTGTCTATATGAGGATAGGATAGTACGAGCAATAAAAAATAGCTTTTTGCTGATAGTAAAAAAACCATTTTATAGTCTCGTACTAATCTGGATAAATATCTTAGTTATATATTTTTCAATTAGTAATATTGTTGGTCTTTTTACAGCTCTATATGTGTTTACATTTGGCGGAATATCTGCTCTTGCAGGATTAAATGCTTGGTTAACGAAACATATTTTGAGTATTACAAAATAGGAGAAGTTATGCAAACAGTTTTTGAAGGAAAAAAATACAGAATTTCAGTATTAACTAATCAGTTAATTCGATTGGAGTATTCAGAGAATGGTTATTTTGAAGATAGGTTGACCAGAGTCGTACAAAATAGAGAATTTACGTCAGAGTTATCTCTTAATATAATAGAAGATGAAAATCGATTGGAAATTATTACGGATTCTTTACACCTACACTATGATAAAAGTCTTTTTAGTAATAGTGGATTATTCATTGATGTAAAAAACAATCTGTCCGCATATGGGAATCGTTGGTATTTTGGGAACCAATATTCAAACTTGGGCGGGACTACTCGAACGTTGGATTTCGTTGATGGCTCAATAGAACTCGAAGATGGAATAATGAGCAAAAATGGTTTTGCAATTTTAGATGACTCAGATAGCTTTGTTTTTGATAATAAGTACAATCCTGTAGAAAGACCAGAAAAGGTCATTGATATATATTTTTTTGGTTATGGACGAGATTACTTTACGGCCTTAAAAGATTTTTATCACTTAACAGGTTCGACACCTTTGCTACCTCGTTTTGCACTTGGAAATTGGTGGAGTAGATATTGGGCTTATTCAGAAGAAGGATACCTTGGTCTTATGGATAAGTTTGAAGCTGAGAATGTGCCTCTTTCGGTAAGTGTCATTGATATGGATTGGCATTTAACAAATGATGTACCAAAAAGATTTGGTAGCGGATGGACAGGTTATTCATGGAATAAAAAATTATTCCCTGATCCAGAGAGATTTTTGAATGAGTTGCATAAACGTGGTTTGAAGACAACATTGAATGTACATCCAGCTGATGGAATACGTGCCTTTGAGGATGCATATCCGGCGGTAGCGAAACGACTTTCTCTCAATACTACAATTGAAGAACCTGCGCTATTTGACATGTCGAATGAGGATTTTAGAAAGGCTTATTTTGAAGATGTTCATCATCCATTAGAAAAACAAGGTGTTGATTTTTGGTGGATTGACTGGCAACAAGGGACTGAGGGACAGATAGATCCCCTTTGGTTATTGAATTATTATCATTTTAAAGATATTACGCAAGAGGGAAATAACAGTGTCATTTTATCTCGGTATGCAGGTCCTGGAAGCCATAGATTTCCCATTGGTTTTTCAGGAGATACAGTGACAACATGGGCTTCTTTAGCTTTTCAACCTTACTTTACTAGTACAGCTTCAAATATTGGCTATTCTTGGTGGAGTCATGATATTGGAGGCCATATGCTCGGTTATCATGATGAAGAACTTGCCTTGCGCTGGTTACAATTTGGGGTCTTTAGTCCGATAAATCGCCTCCATAGTTCAAATAGTCCGTTTCAGAGTAAGGAGCCTTGGGGCTACAGCTTAGAAATTGCTGAGAGTATGAAAGAATATCTTCGACTTCGACATAAATTTATTCCATACCTTTATACAATGAATGTGCGGACCCATGAAAATGGTATGCCACTAATTACCCCAATGTACTATAATTATCCTTATAGCGATGAAAGTTATTCAGTTCCGAATCAGTATTTTTTTGGTTCAGAATTAATGGTGGCTCCAATCACTGAAAAATCAAACCCTTCAGATAAAAAAGGACGTGTTGAAGTCTGGTTTCCTGAAGGTAAATGGTATAATTTTTTCATGGATGACGAATATGCTGGACCAATCAAACTTCCTATTTATAGAAAAAAAGAAGAGATTCCTGTATTCGCCAAAGAAGGTGCAATTATTCCCTTGGATGCAAAACCAGCTAAGACAGGTGTGGAATTGCCGGAATTAATTGAATGGCATATTTTCCCAGGAGCCTCGAATTCATTTGACTTAGTTGAAGACCTCAATGGGAAGCGGTTCATTACTAAATGTGAATTACGATGGGACGAAAGTGAGGTTCAATTTTCTTATTCAGGTGATGCTACTATCATTCCAGCCAACCGGAGACATCGTCTCATTTTCCATGCAATAAGACAGGAAGATGTGATAGTGGAGAATGTGGATTTTAGGGTATCATTTGATGCTGTTCCACTTGAAAAAAATAGTACATTTATTGATAGAGTTTACGCTTGTTTACAAGGGTTGGAAATTGATTATGATACAAAGCACCAGGTCGTTCGAGAATTAGAAAGTAGTCAACAGTTACTACAGAAAATAACTTCATTAAATCGTTTAGAACCTAGACTTCGTGAACAACTGACCGAATTATTATTTATTAGTTGATTTTTCTCCTCCAAGAATAAAAAAATTAAATGTAAAAATAATTCACGGATTGATGAATTTCAATAAGTTTTGTTTATAGAAATCTCGGTTTTCCGATAAGGATAAACATAGTGAAGATTATTTAAAGGTCAAGATTTTTCTTGGCTTTTTTTCTGAAAATCCTTGATTTACCAATATCAGTCCTCGGGCTGATTTTTTTGGTGGGGATTGTGATATACTAGAATAGAATCGAGGTGAGTCTATGACGCAAAAGAGAGAAGAACGCTTAATTGAGTTATATGAAAAAGGTGTCTTGACCAAGGAAGAGGCGCGTGCCTGTTTTAAGGAAATGAACCAAGAACCTGACTTTCTTTTTGTGGAAGAAAAAGAAAAATTGAATTTTTCCTTGCCAATTTTTAAAGTATTTGCCTCTTCTAAGTTGAAGCAAGCCTATACATTTGAAGGGATTGAGTCGCTATTTTTAAAACTTTCTGAAGGGCGGCTGACCTTTACAAAATCCAAGAACAATCAGCTTAGTGTGGAAATTTGTTACAATCAGGATGCACCTGAAGATAGACTTCCTCATCTTTATGTAGAAAAAAAATGCCTCTATTTTAGCAGTGGCTTGGCTTGTCGTTTGACGATCAGCTTGCCACAGGAGTGGATGTCCGTATTGGACTTGGAATTGGGGCAGGCCGATGCTCGCTTGGATTATTTACCGTTTGAAGATATTTCCATCCGCAGTTCAAGGGATAAAAAACAACAGGATATCCGCTTGACGACCTGTGGTGGTTACCCCCAACATTTGAATGTAGAGTTGGCCCAGGCGCCATTGACCTTACAAACGAGTAAGGGACAAGGGATTCGTGGGCAGATAGAGTCTCAATCTGGTCAGGTTTTGGTCAACCGAAAAAAGAAAGCCAGTCCCTACCAATTTGAAAAATCGGGCAATGATGTACTCTTTATCAAGGCACAGACTGGACAAGGTGCCTTCTATGTGAAAGGAATAAAAGATGTCGATTGATTTGTATAAAGTTAGACAGGGCAAGATTTTGTCGGGTGTCCTTGCTGGTCTAGCCCATAAACTGGGCTGGGAAGCCTGGGTGACACGCGCAATATTTATTGCAGGTCTTCTTTTAGGAAAATCTTTTCTCTTGTTGGTTGCTCTTTACGTAGCAGCAGCCTACTTTTTACCCTATAAAGAAGATCAGGACGCGGAACGCTATGGAACAGGCCCTCGTAAGATAAAAGATGCGGAGAAAATAAATAAGTCTTGGTTTGGATAGAATGGAAAAAAACTTGAGTTTAAAGGCTCAAGTTTTTTATGCTTAGTTAGTATGGCTTGCGATGATGTCCATTTGGCCTGTAAAGGTCCAGTCTGTCACATCGGCTGGTAAGATAAAGTGGCTTCCTTTTTGAAGTGGGTAGCTGGTTTCACCGACTTGGATGGCACCTTGACCTTCAATGACACTGACAAGTAGGTATGGAACGGTCTGTTCCATTTTGATTTCTTGCTGGATATTCCATTTATATACGGTAAAGAAGGGATTGGCAACCAGAACTGTTGAGTCAAGATTGCCTGCTTTGAGGTGGGCAGGTGTTGAGTTAGCAACAGGTCCGATGGTCAGGACATCGATTGATTTCTCAATGTGTAGTTCACGGAGGTTGCCTGCATCGTCACGGCGGTCAAAGTCATAGACACGGTAGGTTGTATCGCTAGATTGTTGGGTTTCTAGTATCATGATACCCTTACCGATGGCGTGCATGGTACCGCTTGGTACGAAGAAGAAATCACCCTTTTTGACGGGTACATGGGTCAACAGTTTGTCCCAATCTCCAGCTTTGATTTGCTGACGGAGTTCTTCTTTGGATTGGGCATTGTGACCATAAATAATCTCAGCTCCGTCTTCGGCTTCCAAAATGTACCAACATTCTGTCTTGCCCAGTTCCCCTTCGTGAGCCAAGCCATAGCTATCATCGGGATGAACTTGGACGCTAAGCCAATCGTCTGCATCAAGGATTTTTGTTAATAATGGAAAGACATCATCTGTGGGATTGCCAAATAAATGTTTTTCATTCTTATAGAGGTCATCCAGTCCTCTTCCTTTATATTGACCGTTTGAGACAGTAGTTACGCCGTTTGGGTGGGCAGAAATAGCCCAGCATTCACCAGTCTTATCACTAGGAATGTCGTAGTGGTAGTTGGTTCTTAGGCGATTGCCCCCCCAAATTTTTTCCTGCATGACAGGTGTGAGAAACAATGGTTCCATGCTTTTCTCCTTAATAGTAAGATTTCTTCTATATGAATTATAACAGAATTATTGGAAATAGTTAGTAAAGCGAGGGTTGATATTTAATCTATTGAAATAAAACTATATTCCTGAGAAAACTTTGAAATGAGCCCATTTTTTTTACTAAAACGAGTCATTTCTATTCTCCCCCAACCCCTTGCTTATGGTATAATATAATAAAACTGAAAGTGAGGGAACAAATGACCGTTTATGTAAAAGATCTGGTCGATAATCTGCGGATTGAATGTGCTTACAGTACGGAAGAGCTCCTGAAAAAGCCCATTACAACGGCAGACATTACCCGTCCAGGATTGGAAATGACTGGCTACTTTGATTACTATGCTCCAGAACGGATTCAGCTGATAGGGATGAAGGAGTGGTCTTACCTGATGGCCATGACTGCACATAACCGCTATCAGGTGCTCTCCCAAATGTTCCAGCCTGAAACACCAGTTATTATTGTGGCGCGTGGTTTGGAAATTCCAGAGGAGATGTATAAGGCTGCAAAAGAAAAACAAATTGCTATCTGTCGAAGCAAGACAGCAACCAGTCGTCTATCGGGAGAATTGTCTTCTTACTTGGATAGTCGCCTGGCTCAGCGGACGAGTGTACACGGTGTCTTGATGGACATTTACGGTATGGGGGTCCTTATTCAGGGCGATTCTGGTATCGGTAAGAGTGAGACTGGTCTTGAGTTGGTTAAACGAGGACACCGATTGGTGGCTGATGACCGTGTTGATGTCTATGCAAAAGACGATGTCACTCTCTGGGGTGAGCCTGCGGAAATTCTGCGCCACTTATTAGAGATTCGAGGAGTCGGCATTATCGACATCATGAGTTTATACGGTGCTAGTGCCGTGAAAGATTCATCAGAAGTGCAGTTGGCTGTTTATCTTGAAAATTATGAAACGGGTAAGGTCTTTGACCGTCTAGGGAATTCTGGTGATACCATTGAAATTGCAGGTATTTCAATACCTCAAATCCGTATTCCAGTTAAGACTGGTCGTAACATCTCTGTGGTTATTGAAGCAGCAGCTATGAACTACCGTGCCAAGCAAATGGGCTATGATGCAACGAAAATCTTTGAAGAGCGTCTAGGTAATCTCATCGAGCAGAATAGAGAAGAGGCCTAATATGAATCCAATTGCGATTAGATTAGGTCCTTTAGAAATCCGCTGGTATGCCATCTGTATCTTGATTGGCTTGGTCTTGGGAGTCTATTTGGCGACTAAGGAAGCACCGCGCAAGAAGATTCTGCAGGATGATATTTTGGATTTTATCTTGTTGGCCTTTCCACTTTCCATTATTGGAGCCAGAATCTACTATGTCGCTTTTTCATGGAGCGAGTACAAGGATAATCTCTTATCTGTCTTTGCTATCTGGAATGGTGGTATTGCTATCTATGGTGGTCTGATAACAGGGGCAATCGTACTCTATTTCTTCACCCGACACCGCTTTATCAATACGCTGGACTTTCTGGATGTGGTGGCTCCCTCCGTCATGATTGCGCAAGCTATTGGGCGTTGGGGAAATTTCTTTAACCAGGAGGCCTATGGTAAGGCTGTGGAAAGTTTGAGCTACCTACCATCCTTTATCCGAGACCAGATGTATATTGATGGCGCCTACCGTCAACCAACCTTCTTGTTTGAAAGCCTGTGGAATCTGCTTGGTTTTGGCTTGATTTGTGTCCTACGCAGACGGTCAAAATTCCTCAAACAGGGTGAAATCACAGCTTTTTACCTGATTTGGTATGGTTGTGGTCGTCTCTTGATAGAAGGCCTGCGGACAGATAGCCTCATGTTCTTGGGTATCCGTGTTTCTCAGTGGCTGTCTGGTATTCTTATCTTTGTTGGAATCAGCATGGTTGTGGTGCGGAGAAGAAAATCCTCTATTCCATTTTATCAATCATAAAGGAGAATATATGATTATTGAAATTTCAGTCTTGATTATTGCCTTGTCCATCGCGGCTGTGGCAGTTTACATTGTTTTGCTCTTGAAAAAATTAGGAACGGTGACGGATGAGGCTCAACAAACCCTTAAGGTCTTGACCAGTGACATCAATGTGACCCTCTATCAGACCAACGAACTCTTGGCCAAAACCAATGTTTTGGTGGAAGATGTCAATGGTAAGGTTTCGACCTTGGATCCCCTTTTCGTTGCAGTTGCGGACTTGTCCACTTCTGTGTCTGACTTGAACGCTTCGGCGCGTGATTTGACGGTCAAAGCCAAGTCGGCAGGTGCCAATACGGTTAAAGCTGGCGGAGCCCTCTCTGCCTTGTCAACAATTTCATCTCTCTTAGGTAAGAAAGGAGAAAAAAATGGTAAAAAAATCTAGTGTCTTAACCAGCCTCTTATTAGGTGTGGCAGGAGGTGCAGCCGCAGCCGCATTTCTAGCAAGTAAAACTGGTAAATCGGTGAAAGAAAAAGTCGTTAACTTTGCTAATGACTACAAACAAAACCATGAAGAAATCAATGCTGATTTGGTCAGCAAGGCTCAGAACTTGGGCAAGCAAGCCTCAGAGCGCTTCACAGAAGTCAAAACTCAGTTGGAAACTGGGGAATTGACAGTGGAAGATTTGGTCAAGTCAGGTAAGGAAAAATCTGTCGAAACCTTCGAGCAAATCAAGGAAAAAATCGCAGAGCAAAACCTGTCAACGGCTGATATCTTGGAAGCTATCAAGGCTAAAACGGCTAAAGCTCCAACAGTGGATTTGATGGAAGAAGATGTTGAGGATGCTGTGGTGGTGTCTGAGGATATTGAAATTGATATAGAAGATGTTCAAACTGAAGTGGTATCAGAAACTGTTTCAGATGTAGCAAGCGAAACCGCCTCTGAAACAGTTGAAGGATAAAAAATGGCTCGTTATCAACTGTAATGGGTTGATGTTGACTACACTGAGAGAGGATTTATCTTTGATTACTTAGACGTAAGAGGAAACCCTGTTTCCTTATTTCCAACCTTGTACAGTCATTAGACTGTACAAGCAGCCTGCAGCTGTTGATGCGAACAGAGTTCGCTCTATTTCCAGCCTCTTTTTCCTCGCTTTTTTGTATCTAGTCTCGGGCTGAAACAGTTCCCCGAACTGTTTCACTCTCCCAGATAGTTGGAGCTAGTACTAAAAGTAAACTAAACGGCTATAAAAATCAGAACTTGTAGACTTGATTTTCATTGACTATCTTTCTAGTGTTTTTATTAAAATGCGCAAAAAGACACTTCCTGTGCTATACTGTAATTGAAAAATTTTTAAGTTTAGGTGTTAGAACTGTTACCTCAGTCCTAGCGCCTTTTCTTTTTGATAAGATTGATGGGTTGTGAGGAGTTTATAAATAATTCTAAGAATTTTATGGGCACAGGCAATAACAGCTTTCATCTTGCTTCCTCTTTGGGAAATTCGGTTGTAAAGAGATGAAAAAGCAGAATCCTTAGAGTGTGCAGCAATCAATCCAGACATGGTCAAAGCCTGTTTGATGTAGCGATTTCCTTGCGTGATATGTGAGGATTTTTTAATGCCTGTACTTTCGTAAGAACCTGGACAGAGTCCAGCCCAAGATGTCAGATGTCCATCTGTTTCAAAACTATCTACAGTTGGTCCAATTTCAGCTAAAATAGTGGCAGCGCAGTTTTCGCTCACCCCAGGAATGGTTTGAAGTAACCTGTTTTCTTCAGGGAAACTCCTTTTCGATGTAAGCCTGAATCTCATGAGTCAATTTCCTAATGAGTTCCTGATACATCCGATATTCTTCTAAGCTTTGATCTATTAGAAATCGGTCTTCAAATGACAACTTCCCGTTCATAGCTTCAACCAGCTGGTCGGGACTTGCTTTAACTTTCCTGTTAATGCAAGAGCTAACCGTGTTTACATCAATTCTTTCTCCATTGATAAAGAGAGTTAGAAGTGCTTGACCTGTCTTTGAGAAGATATCAGACAAGTAGCTGGTCAGTTTAATATTGGCCCGTTGTAAGAGATTATGGATTTCATTCTTAACTTGAGTTTGACGTTGTTTATAAGCCCGTAGACGTCGAGTAAGCAAACGTAACTGGACAACTTCAGTACTTGGGATATAAGAAGAAGCAATCAGACCACAACGACCCAGTTGGGCAATCCACTCGGCATCTCTCATATCTGATTTTCGACCAGGAACATTCTTGATGTGTTGCGGATTAGCTAAAACCAAGGTTAAATCAGAGTCAGAAAAGATATTGAAGAGTGGCATCAGTATTGACCAGTGGATTCAAAAAAAACGTGGGAAACATGATTTTCTTCTAACCAAGCGAGGGCGTTTTGAAGGGCTATGGTCCTTGTTCCGAATATCTTCTGGATTTTCTTTGGTTTGTTGGTATCCAGTGGACCATCTAGAATACAACAAATAATGGATTTCTGGTGGACATCAATGCCACAACAGGTTTCAATCATGACTTCCATATGAAAAGCCTCCTATTCTAATTTTGAACAATCGAATAAGAGGCTACTTGTAATTTTATTTTCACGCTTCTAAGCGTATTCGAGTTTTCTCATGACTCTTATTCATCCAGTTTTTTATACAGACTAGGTAAAGTC
Source organism: Streptococcus suis (assembly GCF_046032115.1). Classification (GTDB taxonomy): domain Bacteria; phylum Bacillota; class Bacilli; order Lactobacillales; family Streptococcaceae; genus Streptococcus; species Streptococcus suis_AJ. The sequence goes on from NZ_JARQOZ010000010.1 coordinate 61,086, forward strand.
CTATTAAACACCACGGATTAGTATTGTTCAATTTTATTATAAGCTGTTCTTCTTTTTCTGTCATGAGTTAGCGGGTGAAACCTGCTTGGAGTTTTTTTATCTTCTGCTCAATGAAGCTAAAACTAAGCGGTGCAGATGTCGATAGAATAAATATCAACTACATTGAGTCAATCCAACTGTTTTTGCTTTTCGAGAAGTATCAATTAAAACACTTGTAGGAAGTAATAAGTAACGGTATAATTGAAGTATGTCCATCGTAGGAGGATGAAAAGGAAATGAAAACAAATCAATTTGAGAAGCAACAACGTTTTGCTTTTCGTAAGTTATCAGTTGGACTTGTTTCTGCTATGGTAGCAAGTCTTATTTTTGCGTCTGCAGTTATAAATGCTCCAGCAGTTAGTGCACAGTCAATTCACTATTCATATGTAACTGAGCAAGAGTTGACCGATGCTGAGAAAGAACTAATTATTCGAGAACTACCTAGATTGGCACAAGCTACGGATGCGAATTATTATCTTGTTTATAGACCAGTAGGTTCAAAGCTTTCGTCAACAACAATGAATATTGGTTCAAGTTCAAAAGTTTTACCTAAGACAGGTGCCTTAGAAACAAGTATAACGGCGATTGCAGGTCTTTCACTTCTAGTTATTGCCTTCAAATTGGGCAGAAAAGGCAAAAAGGAAGTGGCAGGTGTTGTTCTTTTAATAGCTACTGGAACAAGTTTCTTAGTTCCAACTGCTTCGGCCTTGACCAATCATATTTTGTCCCAATTTAATCAAACGATAGAGATAACCTCAGATCAAGCCTTACCAGCACCAGCAGATATTGAAGGTTATGTCTATGTGGGTTACATTAAAGGGAGCAGTGTGTCTGAACAACCTCCTTCAGTTTCTATCACCCCTCCAACCCCCGAGGAACCTACAGACTCAGTAGTTCCCCCAACCCCCGAGGAACCTACAGCCCCAGTAGTTCCCCCAACTATCGAGGACCCTACAGCCCCAGTAGTTCTCCCAACTATCGAGGAACCTACAGCCCCAGTAGTTCCCCCAACCCCCGAGGAACCTATAGCCCCAGTAGTTCCCCCAACCACTGAAGACCCTACAGATCCAGTAGTTCCCCCAACCCCCGAGGAGCCTACAGCCCCAGTAGTTCCCCCAACCACTGAAGACCCTACAGATCCAGTAGTTCCCCCAACCCCCGAGGAGCCTACAGAGCCCGTTACTCCCCCAACCCTCGAGGAGCCTACAGAGCCCATTACTCCCCCAACCCCCGAGGAGCCTACAGATCCAGTAGTTCCCCCAACCCCCGAGGAGCCTACAGAACCCGTTACTCCCCCAACCCTCGAGGACCCTACAGCCCCAGTAGTTCCCCCAACCCTCGAGGAGCCTACAGATCCAGTAGCTCCCCCAACCCCCGAGGAGCCTACAGATTCAGTTGCTCCCCCAACCACTGAAGACTCTACAGAACCCATTACTCCTCCAACTACCGAGGAACCTACAGACTCAGTAGTTCCCCCAACCCCCGAGGAGCCTACAGCCCCAGTAGTTCCCCCAACCACTGAAGACCCTACAGATCCAGTAGTTCCCCCAACCCCCGAGGAGCCTACAGAGCCCGTTACTCCCCCAACCCTCGAGGAGCCTACAGAGCCCATTACTCCCCCAACCCCCGAGGAGCCTACAGATCCAGTAGTTCCCCCAACCCCCGAGGAGCCTACAGAACCCGTTACTCCCCCAACCCTCGAGGACCCTACAGCCCCAGTAGTTCCCCCAACCACTGAGGAGCCTACAGATCCAGTAGCTCCCCCAACCCCCGAAGACCCTACAGAGCCCGTTACTCCCC
>NZ_JARQOZ010000011.1:0-60414 GCF_046032115.1 Streptococcus suis
ATCACCCAGTTCCTGATCCTCAAAAAGGTTAAGCTGTGTTATAATTTTCATAGTGAGACCTCGCTAATAGAGATTTTTGACTTAAAACTATTATAACGCTTTGTCGTTTCATTGAGGCTCACAAAAGGGAAAAATCGCTACTTACCGTGGCGATTTTTCTTTTTGTGAGTTTGAAAAGCTATGATGGGTAGGGCATAACCAACTACGGGAATGATTCGCTTACTGACACGCCATACGCATGAAAAATTTCTTCTCTCCTTTTGTCTTCGGAAATAACTGCTTTAAACTTGATATCTACCTTTGTCCAACCACCTTATCCGCGATTTCCAAATAATTGTGGCAAATAATCCTCCAAATGAACAGAAATATAGCGTTGTTTGCGGCGGTAGCTCAGCTTTTCCTTAGGGAATGTCATCATTTGTAAAAGATAAAGACAGACCTTACGAATAGCATTTAAATTGAAGGCAGCTCGTTTATCTAAGGTTTGGTTCTTATCTTCTCGGTAGACCACATCTAACAACCAATGGAGGCTCTCAACCGACCAATGGCCGCGAACAACCTGAGAAAAAGTCTGCACACCCCCCTTGAAACTGAGGATAAAGTAACGAACTTCTTCCGTAATGATGCCATCTTTATCAATGGTATTCTTAGTCATCCCAATCCCACGAAGTTTTTTCCATTTTGGGTGTCGTTGGCTCAGCCATTTCACATCGTGAGAAACCCAGTAGTCCCTCACCTCAATCTGACTGCGTGCCTTTTCAATAGTCTGATAATGACAACCTTTCTCTGTCAACTGAGATAACAAGTTGGCATCACTAAAATAAAGGTCAATATCCTCATGGAGAGTGCCTTGATTTCCTTTGACTGCCAAGCAGTAATCACCCTTACCTCCTATAATCACGTCCGCAATGTCTGTCTGGGTGCCCATGGCATCAATCGTGACAACACTCTTACGAAGGTCTAGCTGACGCAAGAGACGAGGAATGGCAGTAATTTCATTGCTTTTATCCTCAACTGCTACCTGCCCAAGACTAATTCGATTGCCACCATCATAGGCAGTGACAATATGAGTAGGAGATTGGTATTTTCCTCGGTTCCCTCGAATCGTTTTTCCGTCAACAGCTATCAATTTTGAAAAATCAGTTGTTTCTGAAGAGGTTTCGAAAGACAGTTTCAGTTCCTTTAAGAAATCTGGATTGACCATACTCACAACACGTTCCAAGGTATCATGAGAAGGACAACCAGCACTCAAATCAACGTACTCTCCCAAGACAGATTCGTTCATTTCTATAAAATCCTCCATCTCTTTCCACGTTTCAATCCCTGCCAATTGACAAGAGAAAACTAGAAAGAGAATGGTAGATAAGGGATAGCGGATTTTCCATGCTTGACGGCTATCATACTCTTCTTTGTGTTCTTCTATGGATAAAAGAAAATCAATCATTGTAGTTCACCTCTATTCTAGTGTACTACTTTGATTGATCTTTGGTTATGATTTTCGCTTTCTGAAAACGAATTTTTCTTCATGCGTTTAGCGTGGCTTACTGAAAACAATTTCACCAAAAATAAAGACTGCCCAAACAATGGACAGTCTGATAGATTAAGCTACAATCGCTTTTGCTACTTCTTCTGTTGTCATGCGTGAGAAGTAGTGTGTGGTGTCGATTTCTTGTAATTTGGCAAGGACATCTGCGTATTCATAGCGGGTACCAACCAGCAAATCTTCGATGTCCGATACATCACCGATACCGAAGAAGTCTCCGTAAATCTTGATGGATTCGATAACAGATTTTTCAGCCTTGATGTAAGTCGTGATTTTACCTGCTGGGTAACGAACGCTACGCTCCACAGTATATTCTGGTGTTTGTCCGTAGGTCCAATCCCAAGTCGCAAACTGGGTATCACGGATTTCTTGGATACGAGCCAAGTCATCTTCTGACAAGACATACTCGTCCATATCTGGATATTCTTGCTTCATCTGGTTGAGGATAGCATCTTTGAACTCCAAGACGGTCATCTTCTCTGGTAATTCGTTGTTGATGTTGGTCACACGGGCACGGACTGACTTGACACCCTTGGATTCAATCTTGTCCTTGCTGACCTTGAGGGCACTTGCCAGGACGGACATATCCACATCAAAGAGCAAGCAACCGTGGTGCATCATACGACCTTTGGCATAGGCTTGGGCATTACCACAGATTTTCTTGCCGTCGATTTCCAGGTCATTACGACCGGTGAAATTCGCCTCTACACCCAGTGTTGCCAGAGTATCGATAACTGGCTTAGAGAAGGTTTTGAAGTCAAAGGCTCCTTCGTCAGCCTTGTTAGAGATAATGGTATAGTTGAGGTTGTTGAGGTCATGATAGACAGCGCCACCACCTGACAGACGGCGAACAACATGGATGCCATTTTCGTCTGTGAATTCCTTGTTGATTTCTTCAATAGCATTCTGGTGCTTACCGATAATGATGGCAGGCTCATTGATCCAGAGAATAAAAATTTCGTCAATGTCTGTTAGTTCCTTGAAAGCATAGGCTTCGAGGGCGATGTTATAAGCAGGGTCATTGCTGTTGTTTACGATGTATTTCATGCGAAACTCCTTTATGGTTAACTAATTTTTATTATAGTGGAAACGATAACAAAAGACAAGTCCGAAGACCTGTCTTTCAAACTTTAGTTCATGTCTACTCCGTTTGTAGCGATAGCTGTTTTATAACAAAGGAATGAGGTTCTTGGCGTAGTTTAGATACATACGCCTGCTCTGTTCTTTTTTCACTCAAAGGAGAATCGACCCTCCCTTGTACTCGTTTTTGAGTATCAAAGAAGGCTTCACCGTGAAACAATAAGTAAATTGTTTCGCTACCCCATCTCCCTGTTTCACACTGTTAATTCAATTTGGATATCCTCAAAACCTAGAATACAAGATTCATAGTAACCATCTCCAGTAACTCGTGGGCCACTGAGAAGCTGATAACCCGCTGCGACCAATTGCTCAGTCAATTCATTCACCGCTTCTTCACTTCCCAAACTAAAGGCTAGATGAATCAGCCCCAAGTGATTGAGCTGGCTAGGCTTGTCCACCACATCATCTCTAGTCATAATTTCAAGACGAGCTCCATCTTCAAAAGTCAGGAAATAGGATTTAAAACTTGTTTTTGTATTGTGATAGAGTTGATTGGACTTTGCACCGAAATAAGTTTCAAAGAAATTCCGCATTCCTTCTAGGTCTTGAGCATAGATAGCAAGATGTTCAATTTTCATTCGATTTTATCCTCCCTTAAAGAAAAACGGCACACTGCCGTTTTTCTTATTCTACGTCTTTACCATTGCTGGCGATGACTGTTTTATTCATCTGATTATTTCCGCTTTGGTGGGTTGTGGATCGCAACACCAAGAACATCAAGGAAGGCTTCGTACATCACTTCTGAGAAGGTTGGGTGACCGTGGATTGATGCTGCCACGTCGTCAACTGTCAACTCAGATTCCATGATGGTTGCTGCTTCGTTGATCATTTCAGCTGCAACTGGACCGATGATGTGAACACCAAGGATTTCATGGTATTTCTTATCAGCGATAACTTTTACGAAACCATGTGCTTCATTAGAAGCGATCGCACGACCGTTACCAGTGAAGCTGTTGCGACCGATAAGGATGTTTTCTTTACCGTATTTCTCGATAGCTTGGTCTTCTGTCAAACCAACCATAGCGATTTCTGGGTGTGTGTAAACCGCTGCAGGTGTGAAGTCCAATTTAGCCTTGTGGTGGTTGCCGTGGATCGCATTTTCAGCTGCAACTTCACCCATACGGTAAGCAGCGTGTGCCAACATCTTGGTACCGTTGACATCACCTGGTGCGTAGATACCAGGGATAGATGTTTCTTGGTATTCGTTGACCTTGATACGACCGCGGTCCAATTCAAGGTTAAGATTTTCAAGACCAGCCAATTGTGGTACACGTCCAATTGAAAGAAGGGCTTTTTCAGAAACGATTTCTGAACCGTCGTTCAACTTGATAGTCAATTGGTTGTTGGCTTCAACGATTTCAGATACACCAACGGATGTCAAGAATTTCATACCTTTCTTAGAAAGGACTTTTTGCAATTCAACAGACACTTCGCGGTCCATACCTGGAATGATACGGTCAGCCATTTCAACAACGGTTACTTCTGTACCGTATGATGCGTAAACCAAACCAAGTTCCACACCAACTACGCCACCACCCATAACAGTGAGTGACTTAGGAATTTCACGCAAGTCAAGGATATCGTCAGAAGTCAATACCAACTTAGAATCAATACCTGGGATGTTAATGCGTGATACTTTCGAACCTGTCGCAAGGATGATGCTGCGACCTTTGATGACCTTGTCCCCAATAACAACTGTCTTGTCAGGGTTTACTTGACCAAGACCATTGAAGATGGTTACCTTGTTAGCTTTCAAGAGACCTTGAACGCCACCAGTCAAGGTCTTGACAACCTTGTTCTTGAAGTCAACTGTCTTGTCCATGTCAACGGTGTAGTTTGTTGAAGCAAGGTTGATACCACGCTCAGCCGCGATTTTCAAGCCATCAAGGATTTCAGCGTTCTTAAGGTAGGTCTTAGTTGGGATACAACCCTTGTTCAAGCAGGTACCACCAAATTCTGATTTCTCAACGATAGCGATTTTACCGCCCAATTGAGCACCACGAATAGCTGCGTAGTAACCAGCAGGACCACCACCGACAACAACCATGTCATACTCGTCAGCTGCCAATTCAGCCTTCGGAGCTTGTGGAGCTGCTGCAGGAGCTGCAGGTACTTCCAAACCAGCTGCTTTCAAGTCAGCAGTTGCTTGAGCAACCTCAGCTGGAGCAGGTGCAGCACCCACTTCAACTGTTTCACCTTCTGCACCAAGGTAAGCAATGACCTCAGTTACAGGAACTGTTGCACCGTTACCGTGAACGATTTTCAAAAGAACACCTGATTCTTCCGCTTCCAATTCCATGCTTGTCTTGTCTGACATCATCTCCAAGATAACATCACCTTCGTTGACAAAATCACCCTCTTGTTTTTTCCACTCGATGATTTCGCCTTCTTGCATATCTACACCAAGTTTCGGCATAATAATTTCAATTGCCATGATTAAGATACCAAGAGCGAAGAGAAAGCGACTGAAAAATTAGGAAATCGTAGAAAATCCTGATTTTCTAAACGATTTATCTATTTTTCCGAGCTTTCCGCTCGGGTTCAATTGCTAAAACTCTCTCGCTCTTATTCCCTTTCTTTATTTTCTATTCAGAAATCTACATTCCTTTATTTTCGACCAATAAAAACCTTATCAGATTAATAATTCTAATGGGTTTTCCAGCAAGTTCTTCAAGTCAACCATGAACTTAGCACCATTCATACCGTCAACGATACGGTGGTCAATGGTCAAGCAGAGTGCCATGATTGGACGGATTTTGATTTCGCCGTCGATGACAACTGGTGTTTGAACAGTTGCCGCAACACCAAGGATTGCTGAGTTTGGTTGATTGATGATTGGGTTAAAGGTTTTAGTACCAAACATACCCAAGTTGGTGATAGAGAAGGTTGATCCTGACATTTCAGCACCCTTCAACTTACCAGATTGAGCCTTCTTGATGACATCTTTCGAAGCCACCACGAAGTCAGACAAGCTCATCTTATCTGCACCGTGAACAACTGGCACCACCAATCCTTCATCCAAACCTACCGCGATACCAAGGTTGACAAACTTGTGCAACTCGATTTCCTGTGCATCGTTAATCAAAGATGCATTCATGTAACGGTGTTCTTCTTTCATCAAAGTACGAACAACCGCAAGACCGATCAAGTCTGTAAAGGTCACTTTCAAACCAGTCTTGTTCATGATTGGCTCAAGGACTTGCTTACGAAGTGCCATGAGGTTGGTCATGTCGATATCGTAGTTAAGCGTAAAGGTTGGAGCTGTCAAGTAAGAGTTGACCATACCTTTTGAAATTGCCTTACGCATTGGGCTCATCTTGATGATTTCAACGCCTTCTGGCAATTCTTTAGCTGGTTTCTCTTCAGCTTTTGGTGCTGGTGCAACAGTTTCTACAGCTGCAGGAGCAAGTACTGCAAGAACGTCATCCTTAACAATCTTACCATTGACACCTGAACCAGTAAGAGTTGACAAGTCAACACCTTGGTCTGCTGCAATACGGGCTGCAAGCGGTGTTGCTTTTGGAGCTGCTCCCTTAAAGTCTTCAACGTCAACCTTGTGGACACGACCGTTAGCACCTGTTCCTGGAACAAGACCCAAGTCAATTCCAAGCTCACGCGCCAATTTACGTGCTGCAGGAGTCGCACGAACCTTGCCACCACCTTGAGGTTTGGCAGCCGCTGCAGGAGCAACGATGACAGGTGTACGACCTGCAGGCACTTCTTCGATTGCTGCTGCAGGAGCAACTGGAGCAGATGAAGCACCTGCTTCAACTGTCTCACCTTCAGCACCCAAGTAGGCAATAACTTCTGTTACGGGAACAGTAGCACCGTTTCCATGAACAATTTTTAATAGGACGCCTGACTCTTCTGCTTCCAGCTCCATGCTGGTCTTGTCAGACATCATTTCCAAGATGACGTCGCCTTCATTGACGAAATCGCCCTCTTGTTTTTTCCACTCGATGATTTCACCTTCTTGCATGTCCACACCGAGCTTAGGCATAATGATTTCAATAGCCATAATTATGATACAAAGAACGTCCAAATGCGACGGATTTTTGCGGTAAGTCCGAAATCTTTGATTTCGTAGACGCACCCACGTCAAGACGACTAGAACTTTCAAAGACCTTGGTCAAAGAAAGTTCAGACGTCAACGACGCCGAGAGCCGTGCAACTTATCAGTATTATCCGAGCATTTAGTTCGTGTTCTAATCCTTTCTTTCAGTTTCTTACCTTGTCAAGAACCAGACCAGACTTCGATAAGCGAAGTGGCTCAATTCTTTTCCAAGCATTCTTAGTCATGCTAGAACATTTTATTTCTAGTATAGCAGGGTTAGCGTCTTTCCGATTGCATTTCTGCCAAGGCGATTTGGTGCAGGCATAACCGATCTTAGGCAAGCCAAATCAACACAGCCAGAAAAGATAAGCGGATGACGATAATATTAGCCCTTGTTTACTTGCTTGTAGATTGCCGCTTTGATTTTCTCTACGTTTGGCAATACTGCGTTTTCAAGAATGTTTGCGTAAGGAACTGGTACATCGTCTGAAGCGATACGGATGATTGGTGCATCCAAGTAGTCAAAGGCTTCGCTTTCTGTGATGATTGATGCGATTTCACCAATGAAACCACCTGTTTTGTAAGCATCGTTCACCAAGATAACCTTACCAGTTTTCTTCACAGATTCGATGATCAATTCTTTATCCAATGGGATAAGGGTACGAGGGTCAACCACTTCTACGCTGATGCCTTCAGCAGCTACTTCTTCCGCAGCTTTCAAGGCACGTTCCAACATACGACCGTATGAAATAATGGTTACATCTGTACCTTCACGTTTGATTTCACCTTTACCAAGTGGAATGTAGAAATCTGGGTCCAAGTTCACTTCTTCTTTTTTACCGTAAAGAGCTTTTGGCTCCAAGAAGATAACTGGGTTGTTGTCAAGGATAGATGACTTCAAAAGACCTTTTGCATCGTTAGCTGTACCTGGTGCAACCACCTTGATACCTGGAATGTGAGTCAACCATGCTTCAAGGGATTGTGAGTGCTGTGCCGCTGAACCGATACCTGATCCAGATGCCACACGGAAGGTTACAGGTGTTTTCAAGCCACCACCAAACATGTAGTTGGTTTTCGCAGCTTGGTTAACAATCGCATCGAGGGCAATTGTGATGAAGTCCATGAAGGTCAAGTCAACGATTGGACGAAGACCTGTTTGAGCTGCACCAACCGCAGAACCAGCAATTGCTGCTTCAGAGATAGGCGTGTCGCGAACGCGTTTTGGACCAAATTCGTCCAACATACCAACAGATGTCCCGAAGTCACCGCCGTAGATACCGACGTCTTCACCCATCAAGAATACTTTTTCATCCTTACGCATTTCTTCGCTTTGAGCCAAGTTAATCGCTTCACGCAAGGCCATTACTTTTGTTTCAGCCATTTTTTACTCCTAATTTATATCAATTTATCTTTACTGTAACAAGTAAAATATAGAAAACTAATCAATTACTTCATTGTAATCAAGTGTCATAGCTGCTCGAGCTACCTAGTTTGACTTGCACTTTAGAGCTTAGTCAAACTGATTACGTTTGTAGTTGGGGTTCAGACTAGAGGCTTGGAAAAATAGATAAGCCATTAGTGATGTCCACATCACTAGCTGACTCCCTAATTTTTCTGTGCCTCTTTAACATCTTCACACCCTAGAATTGTACTCGAACTAAGGACTGTGCGAATTTCATGTTTAACTATTGCAGTTACTGCGTCGTAGACAACTGTACTTTCTTCGGTTTCACCTGTGAAAATACTAGTTGTCTTGACGAGGGTGCGTCTACGAAATCAAAGATTTCGGACTTACCGCTTATTTTCACTGTGTCCTTTTAACGTTCTCGTTACTTAATCTACAAACACATCCTCATAAGCTACTGAGATGTCTGGATCTGGGCTTTCTTGTGCGAATTTCACAGATGCTTCTACTTGCTCTGCAACTTGTGCTTCGATGGCATCCAATTCTTCGTCTGTCGCAATCTTGTTTTCTGTCAAGTATTTGCGGTATTTCTTAAGTGGGTCTTTTGCTTTCCACTCGTTAACTTCTTCTTTGGTACGGTAAACACCTGCATCGGCAGTTGAGTGACCAAACCATCGGTATGACTCAACCTCAACCATTGCTGGTCCGTTTCCTGCACGAACGTACTCGATGACTTCTTGCATTTTCTCATAAACGGCAATGACATCGTTACCATCCTCGACATAGTGACCTGGAATACCGTAGGCTGCTGCACGTTGGTAGAGATGAGGAATCTTAGTTGAGTAAGAAATATCTGTTGAGATACCGTAACGATTGTTTGTAATGAAGAAGATAACTGGCAAGTTCCAAACAGCTGCCAAGTTCATTGACTCGTGGAATGAGCCTTCGTTTGTCGCTGAGTCACCTGAGAAGGCAATAACGATATTATCTGTACCAAGGTATTGTTGCGTAAGGGCTGCACCTACTGCAAGGGCATAACCACCACCTACGATACCGTTTGAACCAAAGTTTCCTTTTTCAACGTTTGCCAAGTGCATAGAACCACCACGGCCTTTTGATGTCCCTGTTGCCTTACCAGCAAGCTCCGCCATCATGCCGTTGATGTCAATACCTTTTGCAATAACGTGACCGTGACCACGGTGGTGTGAGAAGATGATGTCTTGGTCTGTCAAACCAGCGATTGGTCCAACAGCCGCCGCTTCTTCACCAACTGAGAAGTGAGTCATACCTTGTACGAAGCCACGACGCACCAATTTGTTCAATTTCATATCAACATCACGGATTTGTTGCATTTTTAGGAACATATCCAAGTGTTGTTCTTTTGAGATAGATACCATAATTTCCTCCAAAGGTTTTTCTCGTTCTGTAATATGATAGACCAATATTTCACAAATGGCAAATATTTGAACCGTTTTCTTTTTACAGAAAGTTTCCTGAAATCGCTTGATTTCGTGCGTTTTTTCACAAATCTATCAAGGCTAATCACCTTCTTTTTGAAAAATATTTCACAAACTTGAAATCCTCTTGAAAGCACTTATCCTTTCTGTTAATATAAAGAAGGAGGTACTTATGGAATTCGATTTATTTCTTATGATTTGTAACTACATAGGCACTATCGCATTTGCTGTTTCGGGGGCCGTAAAAGGATTTAAGAAAAAGTTAGATATTTTTGGAATTAGCTTGCTCGGTATCATTACCGCCGTTGGTGGGGGAATTATTCGAGATACAATGGCCAATCGCATTCCTACTGCTTTGACTGATCCTACAGCCATCTATTTATCTCTCGGAGTAGCGATTAGCATGTACTTGATTGTTATCAATCTAAAGCAGGACAAACCACTTGATAAGAAGATGATTCATTTCCTTTCCCAGACAAACCTTATCTTTGATGCAATCGGTCTAGCCATCTTTGCCCTCATTGGAGCCAGTACTGGCATCTCTCTCCAGCTAAACGCTCTAACCAGTGGTATTCTGGCAGCTTTGACAGGTGTCGGAGGCGGAATCGCCCGTGATTTACTCGTCAATGAAACACCTATTGTTCTTAAAGAAGATGTCTATGCTGTCCTTGCATTTTTCTCAGGAGTCCTCTATCATCTTTGCGTTGTAAATTGGAAATTACCACAAATTCCAACCTTCATCACCATTTTTACCATTTCTTTAGTCATTCGATTATTGGTAATTAAGTACAAAATCAATCTTCCCAATATGGAAAGCAAACGAAAGGTCTGAGTTCGTCAACTCAGACCTTTTTGTATTATTATTGATTACCAGCCACCGTGGCCACCTGCACCTGGTCCTGTTGCTGTGATTTGAGTAATCTGCTCACCGTTAACTGTCACAGTACCTCCTGTCAATTCAGCAGTCCCATCGAAGTCAAAAGCAGATTGAGCTGTTACATCAATTGTACCACCGGAGATATAAATGTCTCCATTAGCATCAAAGGCGTCCGTATCTCCACTACCTACAGCCACTTTCAAGTCACCGCCAGTTACCTTGATAAAGATATCTGATGACGTTGTACTTGCCGCATTAATAGCATCATCTGAACCGTAAACATCTAATGTACCACCATTAATCGTGATGTTAGTACCTTCAAGTGCCTCAGCAGATTCTGATACTGTAATGGTACCTCCGTCAATTGTCAAAGCGGTCTCCGCTTTAATACCATCATCACCTGCTTTTACAGTAATTTCACCGCCTGTGATAGTTGTATAACCTTTGGTAGTATCTGTATCATTTGTAGACTTGATACCATCACCACCTGCTGTTACATTGATTGTACCACCATTGATTGTCAATGAATCCTTACCACGAATACCATCATCCACTGCAGTGGCGGTAATATTTCCTGAATTCACGACAAGGTCGTCCGTCGATACAATACCATCTTGGAAGTTCCCCTCAACTGTCAGGCTACCATTACCAGTGATGGTCAAATCTGCTTCAACATGGATAGCCCCTTCAATATTGGTGTCTGTATGATTGCTGGTATCTTTCACTGTATTCGTCGTACTATCTTTGATTTCCAGTTCAACATTATCAGCATTAATAACATTGATTGCTGCAGTATCTGAACTTGAAATCTCAGCACCTGCTAGAATGATGCGAACATTGGCATCTGTTTCAACCGTTACACCAGCTGTTGTTGAACCAGTCAAAATATAGGTTCCTCCCTCAGTAATTTTCAAGCCATCATTTGAAAGCGTCACTTCTGTCGTTGGAAGAGCTGACCAGTCAATAGATGACGTGCTCGAATCTGATGAAGTGCTATTATTTGAAGTTGTCGCTACACTTGTCTGACTAGTTGCTGCTGAGCTTGAAGTCGTCGTTGAACTTGAAGTAGATGAACACGCTGCTAAGACACCAAGACTCATAAGAGTAACACCAGAGTAAAGTAATTTTTTAAGATTTGTTTTCATAATAAAGATTCCTTTTCTTTCTTTAGGAAGTCGTATCCCTTCCTGATACGCTCCTAGTTTACCTTTCCTTCCTAAAAGAAAGATTAAAGATTGCCAAAAGAAAACTTAAAGTTCTTAGGAACTACAAAAGGCCGGGAAACCCAGCCTAGGAATAATCATTGATAAAATCTATAACTTAACCCAATTCAAGCTTTTCAACTCAAGCAAGGGAGAAGTTTCAGGGTTGGTATCTGATTCAGAAATGCGTTTTAAACCTGGAATCATCGCATTGTATTGATAAATGCGAAAAACACCATCTCCTTCAAATAAGTATGTTCCATCCTGTAAAGGACGAAGTAGGGCGTCCGGTCCAATTTCAAATCCAAGATTGCGGAAATTATCCACCAAACGTAGACTCTCATCGGCAAGCTGAGTATAGAGGTCAATTAAGACATATTCTCCCGACTTGTCCAAAGCTAGAAGCACCTCCTCTGTACCATCATGGTTGACATCATACAAACTATAAAATATTCCACTATATTCTTGCCCCTGACTAGTTAATAAGCTCAGATAGCTACTGACCTCATCCTGATTGATTACCTCAGCAGGCTGCCCCATATTCGCTTGATAACGATCAATAACTGATTGGTATACCTCACTTAGCTCAGGAGTGGTCACTGAGGATGCTTGCGTCTCGGAGCTAGATGCTATTGTTGACGCTTGCTGCAAACTAGAACTATCTGAAACTTGGCTTGAAGCACTAGAGCTAGAACTCTCACCACCTTTTACCTGATTAGACTGACAAGCAGCTAGTAGTACAACTGTGGACACTAACATCAGTTTACTAATAAATGTTTTCATAACTTCCTCCTGTGCTCTATCTTTGGTCTTATACTCTTCGAAAACCAACATTATCCGTTGTCAAGAGCCTTGATGAGTGAAAAGCTCCAGTGGAGGTTTTCAGCCTGTTACCTTGAAATAAGATAGTAACAGAGTTCTATCTTCGGCTTCGTTTCCTAGGTTACTTTTGATTTTAGTATAACATCTTTCCGAGGGCTTGTAAACGCCACCATATATGGACAAAGTATCCGAGCCAGAAAAAGCCGAATGTTTCCATCCGACTTTTGTTGTTAATCTTTCTGATCAAGAGCACGCAACATTTGGTCAATTTTATTGCCGTACTCAATTGATTGGTCTTTTTCAAAGACCAAATCCGGAATTTTATAAAGAGTTAACTTACGACCAAGTTCTCTCTTAATGGTTCCCGTCGCTTTTTCAAGACCAGTTTGTGCTTTTTGATTATCGGATGCCAAATTACTCATGATTGTGTAGTAAACCTTGGCCATTGACAAATCGCCGACCATCTGAACATCTGTAATGGTCACTCCCTGCACACGTGGATCACGAACTTTCTTTTGCAAAATCTCATTGACTTCGCGCTTGATTTCCATCCCGACACGGTCTGTACGAAAATGGTTTGCCATAGTCATTCCTTTCTAACGAATGATAGAAAAGCTGAGTTTCCTCAGCTTTTCTTGCTGGTAGAAGATCACTTTCTATCTACCCTATTTTATTCAATACGTTTACAGTTGGTCGAAACATCACCATCTCAGGTTGATTATTTCTTAATTTCTTCCATGATGTAAGCTTCAATGGTATCATCAACTTTCAAGTCGTTGTAGTTCTCAATCATCAAACCACCCTCTTGAGCATTACCAACTTCTTTCACATCGTCCTTGTAACGCTTCAAGCTCGCCAATTTACCGTCGAAGATAACAACACCATCACGGATGACACGGACGCTTGAATCACGGGTAACCTTACCACGTACAACCATGAAACCACCGATGGTACCAATTTTCGATACTTTAAAGGTTTCACGGATGACAGCTTCACCGATGATTTTTTCTTCATATTCTGGGTCAAGCATACCTTTCATGGCATCTTCCATCTCTTCGATAACCTTGTAAATGATGCTGTGAAGACGTACTTCAACATCATCTGCTTCCGCTTGATTGCGTGCTTCGGCAGTTGGACGAACGTTGAAACCGATGACAAGCGCATTGGATGCTTCCGCAAGGGTGATGTCTGACTCGTTAATGGCACCAACTGCTGAGTGAACGATATTGACACGCACGCCTTCCACTTCGATTTTTTGAAGGGATGAAGCAAGTGCTTCAACAGAACCTTGTACGTCAGCTTTGATGATCACATTAACTGACTTAACTTCACCTGCTTTAAGAGTGTCAAAGAGGTTTTCAAGGCTAACTCGTTGCGTTGCTTGACGCTGTTTAAGAAGGGCACGTTTAGCACGTTCTTCACCAGCTGCACGCGCAGATTTTTCATCTTCGTAGACTGCAAAATGGTCACCTGCCATTGGAGTTTCGTTCAAACCTGTGATCGAAATTGGCGTTGATGGACCAGCAACCTTAACACGACGACCAAGGTCATTTGTCATAGCACGAACGCGACCAAAGGTATTTCCGACAACGATTGGGTCTTGAACATTAAGTGTTCCTTGTTGAACAAGAAGGGTTGCGACGGCACCTTTACCTTTATCCAAATGCGCTTCAATAACTGTACCAATCGCACGAACTGTAGGATCAGCCTTGAGTTCTTGGATTTCAGCTACTAGAAGAACCGTTTCCAACAATTCATCGATATTTTGGTTGAATTTAGCAGAAATTTCAACGAACTCAGACTCACCGCCCCAAGCAGTTGAGATAACGCCATGTTCAGCCAATTCACCGATAACACGCTCTGGGTTTGCACCTGGCTTGTCAATTTTGTTGATAGCTACAATGATTGGAACATTGGCAGCTTTGGAGTGGTTGATTGCCTCGATAGTCTGTGGCATAACTCCGTCATCTGCTGCAACGACCAAGATGGTCAAGTCAGTAACAGATGCACCACGTGCACGCATAGATGTAAAGGCCGCGTGTCCAGGTGTATCCAAGAAGGTAATCTTCTTACCGTTTTCTTCGATTTGGTAGGCACCGATATGCTGAGTGATACCACCCGCTTCGCCTGTTGCGACACGAGAATTACGAAGAGTATCCAAAAGTGTCGTCTTACCATGGTCAACGTGACCCATGATAGTCACAACTGGTGGACGCTCCACCATTTCCTCTTCATTGAGGTAGCCTTCTTCGACAAAGAAACGTTCAATATCGGCATTGTCGACCTCTACTTTTTCTTTGGCTTCAATTCCATAATCAACCATTAGGAGTTCAATGGTATCGCCATCAAGAGATTGGTTCTGCGTTGCCATAACACCCATCATGAAGAGCTTTTTAACAATTTCAGCTGGTTCACGCTTGATTCGTTTTGCAATTTCTGCGACGGTCATGCCAGCAGTATATTCAAATTCAGTTGGCAATTCGTGGAACTTGCGTTCTGTGACAGGCTTGGCAGGTTGATTGTTCTTGCCACGTTTATTTTTCTTGTTGTTATTCCAGTTACTATTTCTTTGATTTCTCACTTGATTTTGACTATTTCGATTTCTTTGTTGTTTCCGTGGACCATCTTCTTCGTCACTATTAAAGTCACGCTTTTTATCTGGTCGAGCTTGTTTCTTACGACGGGTATCTACAGCACTGTCAGCAACTTTCTCAGGTACCGCTGCGACTGGTGTTGGTTTAACAAATGGCTTGCTTTCAATCACCGGTTCTTCAAACTTGATTTCCTTTGGTTTTTTCGGTTGCTTCTTCGCTTCTTGTGCCTGACGGAATCGCTCTTCGCTAGTGCGAGCATATTCTGCATTCTGCTCAGCTTTTAGGGCTGCAGCACGCGCTTTGAAGTCAATTTTAGGTGCCGCAGGTTTTGCAGCCTCTCTTTGCTCAAAGCGAGCTGACTGACCTGAACGGTTATCCTGGCGACGATTGTCGCGACGGTCACCAAAACGATTGTCCTTGCGTTTATCTGAACCTTGCTCACGTCTATTATCGCGTCGGTCATTACGGTCATTATTTGGACGGTTTTGACCTTGTTGACGGTTATCACGACGGTCTTGATTTTGTTTACCTTGGCCACCTTTACCTTGTGCTCGTTTAGCTGCTTGCTCCTTGGCACGTGCTTCCCGTTCTGCCTTAAAGTTACGGCTCTGTGGACGGTGTGGTGTTGCTGGAGCAGCCACCTTCGTTTCTTCCTTAAGCGTTGGTGCGGGTGCGTCCTCTTTTACGACCTCAGCCTTGGTTGCTGCTGGCTTTTCTACCGGCTGAACTTTCGCTGTTGGTTTAGGCGCTTCTACTTTTTGGTTAAAGCTATCAGCCAAGCGTTTAGCACCTGCTTCATCTACACTTGAAGCATGGCTTTTGACTTCAAAACCCAATTCTTGAGCCTTAGCAACAACTTCCTTACTGCTAACACCTAATTCTCGGGCAATTTCATTCAATCTCTTCTTAGACAATGCCTTGTCCTCCTGTTCTATTCCATAATAGACCTCATCTTCTTTGTAAATCCAGCGTCTGTCACTGCAAGGACTTTTCTGGCCTTGCCGACAGCTGCACTCAATTCCAGTGTTGAAAACACTGTTACAACTTCTACTTGATAGGTATGACTTTTATCTGTTACTTTTTTACTTAAATTTCCAGCTGCATCGTTGGCTAAAAACACCAACTTTGCCTGCTTTTTTTGGATCGCTTCAACAACCAAGTCTTCGCCTGAAACCAAGCGACCTGCTCGTTGGGCCAAGCCCAATAAATTTAAGATTTTCTGTTTCTTATTCCAGTCCAAGCTCTCTCCTCTTGACCTTGTGATCAACATAGGCAATCAATTCATCATAGAACTCTTCAGCCACTTCCATGCTAAAGGAACGATCGAAAACCCGACGTTTTTTAGCCTGAGCAGCTTCCTCATTGTCCAATTTGATATAGGCACCACGACCGTTTGCCTTGCCGGTTGGATCGATAAATACTTGACCTTCTTTATTTTTTACAATACGGAGCAAATCCCGTTTGTCGATGATTTCACCGGACACCACAGACTTGCGCAAGGGAATTTTTCTAGCTTTTGCCATGGTTGCTCCTTTTGCCTTATTCTTGTTCTTCTGCTACTTCTTCTACAAGCTCATCTACCGCATATTGAGCTGCCTCGATTGCTTCATACTCTGATGCTGACTTGATGTCGATGCGGAATCCTGTCAAATGGGCTGCCAAACGAACGTTTTGACCACGGCGACCGATTGCTAGTGACAATTTATCATCTGGCACAACGACTGTAGCATGTTTGCCATCTTCTGTATCAAACAATACTTGGTCAACTTCTGCAGGTGCGAGTGCATTGTAGATAAATTCCGCTTCGTCAGCTACCCACTCGATAACGTCAATATTTTCCTCAGTAGGAATCATGCGGTCATTCTTAGCATCGTAACGAGCTGGGTGGAATTTGCTCGTGATTTTCTTAATATTTGAACCACCACGACCAACGATCGTACCGATAGCATCCACGTTTGGATTGTGGCTACGAACAGCGACTTTCGTACGGTCACCCGCTTCACGAGCAACACTCATGATCTCAACAGTACCATCATACACCTCAGGAATTTCCTGCTCCATGAGGCGTTTAATCATTTCTGGATGGCTACGGCTAACAAATACGTTTACTCCACGACCATTGTCTTCTACCTTGTAGACATAGACTTCAATACGGTCATGTGACTGGAAAACTTCGCCAGGAATTTGGTCCTGTTTTGACAACTGGGCTTCAATGCTGCCAAGGTTGACATAGATAAAGCGATTGTCAAATCGTTCAACTGTACCAGACATGATTTCATTCTCATGTTGCTTGTAGGTATTGAAGGTAATGGCACGCTTTTGCTTGCGCATTTTTTCCATAATGGTCTGCTTGGCTGATTGAGCAGCTACGCGACCAAATTCTGCAGGATCTTCTTGGAATTTGATTTTATCACCCATTTCATACGCAGTTGAGATGGCCAAGGCATCCTTGAGGCTGATTTCCAACCGGCTATCAAAGACCTCATCCACTACTTCACGGACAGTATATACATGGAAGTCAGCCTTCTTCTCATCAAACTCGATGACTGCTGACTCTGCTTGTCCATAACGGCGTTTATAGGCAGAGCGGAGTGATTCCGTCACTGCATCAATAATATCCGCCTTGTTGATACCCATGTCTTCCTCTAAAATGCGGAAGGCTTCTAGCATTTCTCTACTCATCTTCATTTCCTTTTGATAGCAAAAGGTCCTTTCTTATACTTAAATTTTAACGGCTAAACGTGCCTTGGCTACAGTCGAATATGGAATGGTCACTTCTTTTTTACGAGTCTTGTCCATATATTCCATGACTAAATCCGTTCCATCAAAGGACAGGAGAGTTCCTTCAAAAATCTTCACCTTGTCAATAGCCTGATACAGCTTGACATGAATGTATTTCCCAACAGCTTGGGCAACTGCTTCTGCTGTCTTCAAGGGACGTTCCAAACCTGGACTGGTCACTTCAAGCATATACTGCTCTGGGAAGGGATCTGGCTGAATCGTATCCAAAAGCGGACTAATGATTTCGGATAAATCTGCCGTATCCTGAAGGGAAATCCCTCCTTCCTTATCAATAAAAATCGATAAGACGTAGTCACCACCCATTTTGCCATATTCCACATCTACCAACTCATAAGGAGTTTGGATCGCTGGTTCAATGGTAGCCGTGACTAAATCAATAATTGATGACATAGGCACCTCCTTTTACAATTCTAACCTGCTACAATTTGCATACAGGGAAAGGGTTGACTGACGTCAACCCCCTTTTCTCTTTATTTCTATCCTGTATTTTACCACAATTCCCTAGAACTGTAAAGAAAAACGATAAGGGCAACTATTGGTAAACGTTATCCATTTTTACAGTTGCATCACTAAGATTACTTTGCTATACTATCATTGGAGGTCCATCATAAAAAAAGAAAGTATAGTATTCACCCTTTGCCTAGTGCTTCTCATCATAACTCTAGCTGTCTTTCTCTTTATTGACAGCCATTTATTGTATGGCTTAGAAAGCCTTAGACCAATAGCCTACTTACTCATCGGTTCAGCCATTGCCACTTGCATTGTCTATCTAATCCATTTTACAAAAGAAAAATAAGGAGTCCATCTGGATTCCTTATTTGCTTATCTTATTAAAATCGAGCTTCCACGCGATAGATAACCTGACCCTTGTTTGAGAATTTTTCCTCATACTCTGTCATAACATTGCCTTCCAACCCATCTGCATGTAGGTCTAGCCAGACCTGCTTCAAGACCATGCCGTATTGTGAAAAACTAGCCAAGCTATATTCAAACAAACCACGGTTATCCGTCTTGAAATGAATTTCCCCATTTTCAGGTAGAATTTCCTTATAGGTATCCAAGAAAGACTTGTAGGTCAATCTACGTTTTTCATGGCGTTTCTTAGGCCATGGATCTGAAAAATTCAGATAAAGCTGATCTATCTCTGCCGGTGCAAAATAGTTGGTCAAACTCGAACCATCCACCTGCAATAATTTTATATTTGGCAAGCCAGCTTCAAGCACACGGTCCAAGGCATAGCTTAACACGGTCATCTGAATATCAATACCAATATAGTTAATATCTGGATTTTGCGCAGCCATACCAGTGACAAAGCGACCTTTACCAGAACCAACCTCTATGTGGATAGGATTATTGTTTCCAAAAATCTCTGCCCATTTCCCCTTACATTCCTCTGGATTGGAGATAACATACTGGGGATTGTTTGCTAGAAGCTCACTCGCTCCCTTACGATTTCTAACTCTCATACTTCCTTATAGAAACTCTGACGGAATTGCCGTAGAGCGTAAATTTCTTTATTTGCAGCCAAAACATTGTAGCTTTCTACATGCTTAGCAATTTGGTTTAGATAGCCAAGCTGGCCATACCAATAAACCTTATTTAATACTGTGCTGTTATATTTGTAGCCATAAGCCCGAAGCCACTCTTCCCAGGACTGACGAGGAATATAATGCGTCAAAACATAGGCAACATCCAACATCCGATCCGTTACACAAGCGGTCTCCCAATCTGTCAAATACACCAAACCAGACGTCGTTTCTACCCAGTTACTATGATGCAAATCTCCGTGAACAAATGTTGCCACCTCTTGACGGAATCTTGGTAGATTATTCAATAAATCTTGACAGATAGATTGCAGATAAGAATTCTGTCCCAATCTAGTTGGCGCCTCTTTTTGCCAACGATAAACCAAATCCTGAGGTTCCATATAGGTATAATTCATCTGCAAAGCCTGATTGAGCAAAATGCGAGAATAGTGCATTCTCACCAGTATTTGACGAATCTGTTTACTAGTCATATCTTGACGCTCCAAGGTACGACCATTCAACCACTCCTGCTCTACACGATGCCCCATTCCTACTTCACGATTTGCTGACAAAACGGGTGGTGTAATTTGCTCACGCGCAAGAGCAGACACTATCGGAGGCATCTCATACTTCACAAAGACTGGCGTTCCGTCTGACCGTAGGCCTTTAAACGCTTTGCCACTATTTCCTGCAATAGACTGTAATTGTAGCCCACTGGTATCAAACTGCATGCCTTTCCTCCTTTAAAAATTCCTTACTATTTTACTAATTTTCGTCTATTTAGTCAATCAATTTTTTTAATTTTAGAGGCAAATATATTTCATGCAAGAAAATCCCCACAAGAAGTAAGACGACTACCATCGTATTCTCTTTAGAAAATAGCAGAGCAAAGCCTAATTCCACCAGTAATAGACTGTATAAAATCACTCTAAGCAAATTCTGAAGACCGATTTTCTTGGAATCTTTCTCCAAAGGATACAGTTGTGTTACATATTGATAATCATAATGCTTGTAAAGCCCCAACAACTGGAAGACAAGCAAATAATGAAAGACTAGAACTAGGCCGATGGATAACCACGATTCTTCAATGGCAAATAGGGACAAAATCGCCAACAACAGTAGACGTATCGTCAAGCCCAAGTAGTCTCCTGAACGCAAGAAAGCCCGTAAGTAGAGATAAAACCAAGTCTGTCTCGACTTGACAAGACGCAAGATTCCATTGAGATAGCTTCTCGGTCTAACTGTCGTGCTGATGCCTTTAACCGTCGTAAACAAGGCAAAGAAACGTAAAATAGACTGTTTCCTTTTTTGTTCATCTTGAATAGCCTTAGACCAGTCCAATACTCCCTGTGACTGATAAGCCGCTAATTGGCGCTTGACAAGAAGACATTTTAAAACCAACAAAGTAAGAAGACCAGCTACAATCATCCACACCGGTAAACCCAGTTTCAAATAGATTGGTAACAAAACAAGCTGAACCACCACCTGTATAGAGGACCAAAACAAGACCGTGCGTCTGGCTGCAACCTCGAGTCCTTGTAGAATGTCTTTTTCCTTGGTCAATAAGAAGATTTGATCAGCTTCTTCTAAATAAGTCGCAATTCTTCCGGACAATAGCACCAGTAGACTGATTGCAATAACCACCAAAATAATCGGCAACGGATTCTCAGGGAATGACAACAATAATTGACGGTATTGCAAACTCAAAAAGCCTAATAAAACCATGAGAACCAAAACAAAATGGTCATTCAGAACATAGCGCAGATACTTGGAACAACGATTAAAAAAATCTAGTCGGCGTTGTTGAAACAATTCTTTCATCCAGCCACTCCTTCTTGCGTCAAGGCCAGATAAATTTCGTTCAGACTTGCACCATCCATACCAAATGCGCTTTGTAGCTCCTCCAAATTTCCAGTTGCACGGACCTGTCCCTGATGTAAAATCACAAAAGAGTCGCACATTTTCTCAGCTGAGTCAAGAACGTGGGTGGACATGAGAATGGAAGTGCCCTTAGATTTTTCTTCCTCCAAAAGAGCGATCAAGTCAGAGATAGCCACAGGGTCTAATCCCAGAAAAGGCTCATCAACAATCAGCAGACTCGGCTCCACCATAAAAGCACAAATAATCATGACCTTCTGCTTCATTCCCTTTGAAAAATTGACAGGAAACCAGTCCAATTTTTCATCCAAGCGAAATAGTTTTAACAAGTGCTCAACACGTCCCCAAGCTTGCTCCCAGGATAAATCATAGGCCATTGCTACCACTTCCAAGTGCTCTTTGAGGGTTAGTTCTTCATACAAACTTGGTGTTTCAGGAATAAACCCAATCTTCTTCCGATAATTTTCAGCCCCTTGTAGCAAAGTTAAGCCGTCAATTGCAATCTGTCCTTGATAAGGTGTCAAAAGACCGATAATTTCCTTAATAGTCGTTGATTTCCCTGCACCATTTAAACCAATTAGACCAACTAATTGACCATCCTCAACCGTAAAAGATACATCTTTCAAAACCGGGATATTGACATACCCTCCAGTTACATTTTTTACTTCTAACATACATTTCTTCCTACAATTTGATATAATTATTATAACAAAAATCCCAGAAAGAGGTTGCCATTATGTCGGATTGTATTTTTTGCAAAATTATCTCTGGAGAAATACCAGCTTCAAAAGTCTACGAAGATGACCAAGTATTAGCCTTTTTAGACATCACTCAGGTCACAAAAGGACACACATTGGTCGTCCCTAAAAAACACTACCGAAACGTGCTTGACATGGATGAAGAAGCTGCAGCCACACTCTTTTCTGTTGTGCCAACCATCACTCGTCAGTTAAAAGAAAAACTTGGAGCTAGTGGTCTAAACATCGTTAATAACAACGAGGAGGCCGCTGGACAAACCGTCTTTCATACACACATCCATCTCTTACCACGCTTTAACAATCAAGATGGATTGAACATTCAATTTAAAGCCAACGACCCTGACTTCCCAGCCCTGGCTCAACTGGCACAAGAGCTCTATCTAGGAGAATAATATGAAACTTCGTAATATCATTTTAGCCGTAAGCGCCGCTACCGCCAGCTTCCTTGCAGTCACGCATCGGGATAAAATTGCTAAAGAAGTACAGGAAACCAAACAACTTCTATCAGATATTCAATTGAGCAAGGACAATATTCAGGAACAACTTGCCATTATCCAAAGTTTTCAAGAACCCTTGCAGGAAATGGCTTCTGACTTACAATATAAGACTCGAGTCTATCAGCAAAGCATTGCAGGAAACTTGGAAGAAATCCAACAGATTCTCAAAAAATACCAGAATGAGAACAGCACTCCCTAACATAGGGAATTTCCAAATATCGTCATTTAGTTTTTCTTTTATTACTTCGACGTAAGAGGAAACTCTGTTTCCTTATTTCCAACTTCAAACACTCCACTGGATTGTTTGAACTCGCCTTGCCTAACTTCAGTTATGCCTGCGGCTTTTGATGTGAACATCGTTCACTTCATCCCCAGTCTCCAACTATCTCCCAGATAGTTGGAGCGAGTACTAAAAGTAAACTAAAAGCCTATAAAAATATAAAAAGTTGAAGAAGTTTGCGAAAGATAGCAAGTCATTAAACTCTTAGAAACATTGATCTTTCGTCGTTTCTGAGAGTTTTTTATTTTCAACATAAAGAAAAAAGATTGAAGAAAATTGTCCAAAATGGACTTTTTCTTCAATCTGAGAGGTTGTAAACAACCTCTATTTTTATAGGCTTTTATACTCGCTCGTCAAAGTATAGTCGAATGAATTAGCTTTCAGACAAGGAACTGAGGTGCAGGCTGTACTATAAGTACGGCAAGCCGAAAGTGACGATGTATCAAAGTTAATTCAAATGACTATAATAAAAGAAAAACTGAATGACAACATTATTGTGACCCGTTTTCATCACCGAGTACTGGCTCTGTTGAAAAATCGGTTACCTGCTCTTCTGTTGTCACAGTCGTAGTAGCCGATGGACTCCCTATTTCTGGATCCAAGCTTTCTGCCCATGGACTTGCTTCTAACAACAAGAGATTTGTATATACATCATAAACGTTTATTGGACTTGGCAATCCCATCTGTCCTTCGTAGACCTTCACGTTTGTGACTAAGTCGGTCTTTTCTTCTAAGCCGATAGATTTTTTCAAAATATTTTGCATTTCCAATAGGTGTTCGCTGGTTGGTAATTGATAATAGATTGCATCAACCATTTGATCCACACCGCGCAACTGATAGGAATTCAACTTAGAGACCGAGTCTTTATAACCTAGGAGGCTTGGAATTGTCGCAGGACTAATCTCAATGTTGGTTCGCATATTATTAGAAATGGCGGTCAGAATTTTCTTATACTGGGTCAAACCATCTAACTGGAGGAGTTTTTTTATAATAGCCGTGATAACTTCTCGTTGGCGTCTCTGACGTCCAATATCCCCCTCAGGATCATCATAGCGCATCCGAGCATAAACCAGCGCCTGATCCCCGTTTACCAACTGTTTCCCCGGCTGAACAATAGAGGTGTAGGCAGGCTCATGTTCTGAAATGGATATAGGGAAGCCAAGAGTATTGTTTATCTCAATACCTCCAACCGCATCAACAAGCTCAACCAGACCATCCATATTTATTTCGATATAATGGTCAATGTTAATATCCATCATCTTTTCGATCGTGGCAATGGCCATCGGTGCCTGTCCGTAGCTATAAGAATGATTTAGTTTTTCAACCGTTCCTGAAGACTCCCCGTTCGCTTCTGCAATCTCAACCATAATATCACGAGTCAAGCTCATCATATTGGTTTCCTTAGTCTTAGGATTGACGGTTACCAAAATCATCGAATCACTACGACCACCCTCCCAATCTCCCCCACGGGTTGCTTGGTCCATATCCACCCCCATCAGTAGGATGGTTAGGGGCTCTGTCGCATCAATCGGAGTGATTTTTTCTTCTCCATCTAATTGCTTAAATGTTTTCGAAATAGCATCCGTAGAAAAATTTAACAAGCTGGCTCCATATATTAAGCCGGCACCTAGTGTTAAACCAACAATAGCCAAAGACATTAAGAATATTTTTTTTCCAATTGTCATACTTCACCAATTAACTTGCCCATATAATAAAGATCAAGCCATTCTCCTTCATCTGTTCTAGCCCCACGTACCTGGGTTCCTTCAATGTTGAATCCTAGTTTTTGGTATAAATGTACTGCCGCCTGATTGCGAACCTGAACCGTTAATTCCAAACGTTTCAATACATCCATTTCCTCTGCCCAATGCAATACTTCCTCCAGTAAAATCGTCCCTAGACCGTGACCCCAATAGGCTTTTTTTACTGCAATAAAAATATTTCCGATATGGCTAATGCGAAACTGCTTAGAGGACTTAACAGAAATTGCGCCGACGACTTCCGAACCAACCTTGGCCAGCAGGCACAATTCACGAGGATTTTCGATTCCTGCTTCGAAGATGGTCTCCATTTCATCAACACTAAATCGAAAACCAGTCTCATCCATAACCAGATAATCCGTTTCTCTAGCAACTTGATTCATAAAATCAATAAAAGCTGCTGCATCAGCTGGTTCAGCTTCACTAAAATACACTTCTTTTTCAGACATTTTGGAACTCCTTCGCTAAATCGCTACTTTGAGCCCCATGAGATTCGACTGTCAATCGTCGACCATCTCCCTCTTTCTCTATACGAATGAGCAAATAGTCATCCAAAAGATTAGCATCCAACAATTCGCCCCATTCGATAACCGTCACACCGCCACCATAGAGAAAATCATCCAGGTCAATGGAATCTGGATCATCTCCAATTCGATAAACATCTAAGTGATAGAGTGGCATGGTACCCTCATACTCTCGAACAATCGTATAAGTAGGACTCTTAATCATCTGTTCAATTTTTAAACCCTTGGCCAAACCCTTGGTCAGAGTTGTTTTCCCAGCACCCAAATCCCCTGATAATACTAGAACTTGATTTGGCTTACAGGCTTTTCCAATTCTCTCACCAATGGCAATCAATTCATTTTCATTCTGACTATACATGTCTTTAATTATACCATAGCCCCAGTAGTTTGTCATAGGTCTACTGGAAATTGTAGACAAGTCGACAGAAAAAATCGCAAGCCAGAGCCTGCGATTTTGTTTATTCTACGCTGAAAAGATATGGGTAGACTGGTTGATTTCCTTGATGGATTTCGACCTCGACATCTTCAAATTGTTCTTCTAGCTGTTCAGCAAGAGCTTGTGCCAATTCTTCATTACCATCTTCACCGATATAGATCGTCACGATTTCGCTGTCTTCATCGAGCATTTTCTCAAATGTAGCGACAAGTGTTTCCATCATATCTGGATTAGAAACCACAATCTTACCATCAACCATACCAAGGTTGTCATTTTCATGGATTTCAAGACCATCGATGGTTGTGTCACGGACTGCAGTTGTCACGCTACCGCTTTTCACCTCTGCGAGAGATGCCGTCATGGCTTCAAAGTTACTTTCCAAATCACGACTTGGATCAAAGGCAAGCAAGCTAGTGAAACCTTGTGGCAGAGTCTTGGTTTCCACAACCTTAACCGCAACTTCCGCAACTTCTGCTGCAGTCTGAGCAGCCATCAAGATGTTCTTGTTGTTTGGCAACAAGATGACATTACGGGCATTGACCAACTCAATTGCGTTGACAAAGTCTTCTGTCGAAGGGTTCATAGTTTGACCACCAGAAATCACATAATCAACACCTTGTGATTTGAAGATTTCTGTCAATCCCTCGCCTGCCGCAACAGCAATAATGCCATACTCTTTTTGTTCAGCCGGTTGTTGGAAACTTTCTTCTTTCTCAACCTGAGCTTCATGTTGCTCACGCATATTGTCCACTTTTACCTTGACCAAGCTACCGTATTGAAGACCCGCTTGCATGACCAAACCTGGATCTTCTGTATGGACATGGACTTTAACGATTTCATCATCGTTGACAACTAGGAGAGAATCCCCAAGGTCATTCAGATAGTTGCGGAATTCTTCATAATCAAAGTCCTTGACGTAAGTAGGGCCTTGGCGAAGAGCTACCATGATTTCGGTACAATAACCAAAGGTAATATCTTCAGTCGCTACATGACCCGCAACTGACTTGTGGTGCTCAGCATTGATCATCTCAGACATGACAGCTGGTGTCGCCTCAAAATCTTCCGAAGCAATATACTCACCTGTCAAAGCTGACAAGAAGCCTTCATAAATGTAAACAAGACCTTGTCCACCTGAATCAACAACACCAACCTCTTTCAAGACTGGAAGCATCTCTGGCGTTTTCTTAAGAGCACGATTAGCACCGTCAAGAGTGGCACGCATGACCTCAACCGCATCATCAGTCTCTTCTGCCTTTTTCAAAGCGGCAGTGGCTGCCCCACGCGAAACAGTAAGAATTGTACCTTCAACTGGCTTCATAACGGCTTTATAAGCCACTTCTACACCATGTTGAAAGGCTTGCGCCAAATCCTTACCGTCCAATTCAACCTTGCCTTTAACAGATTGACCAAAACCGCGGAACAATTGCGACGTAATAACACCTGAGTTTCCACGAGCTCCCATCAACAAGCCCTTAGAAAGAATTTGCGCAACTTCTCCAACAGTAGAAGCAGACTTATCTGCTACTTCTTTAGCACCATTGGTAATAGTCATCCCCATGTTGGTTCCAGTATCGCCATCTGGCACTGGGAAGACGTTTAATGAGTTTACATATTCAGCTTGTTTATTTAGACGAGTTGATGCCGCCTGCACCATTTCTTGAAATAAACTAGTAGTAATTTTAGACACAATTATTCTCCTACGACTTTAATATTTTGGATAAATACATTCACAGCATCTACTGTGATACCCAACTGATTCTCCAAGTTGAACTTAACACGTTCTTGGATATTG
Source organism: Streptococcus suis (assembly GCF_046032115.1). Lineage (GTDB taxonomy): Bacteria > Bacillota > Bacilli > Lactobacillales > Streptococcaceae > Streptococcus > Streptococcus suis_AJ. Next base: position 27,348 of record NZ_JARQOZ010000011.1, read on the forward strand.
CGAGATACTTCACTGATTTTTACACCATAGCTCATAACAGTGTAAACATCGACTGCAATGCGACCGTCTTCCAAGGTCTTAATGACAACACCTTTGGAATAATTTTCTTTACGCAATAGAGCCTGAAAATTATCCTTAATCGCAGACTTACTAGCCATACCCACAACACCAAAAATTTCGGTCGTAGCTCCACCGACAACTGTGGCAATCACGTCATCAGTCAATTCAATCTGGCCGTCTTTTGTATTGATTTTTACAGTCATAATTCCTTACCTCAAATAGTTTTATCACTCCATTTTACCACATTTTCTAAATTCTGTAAAAAACAAGCCTGTGACAGCTGAAATGTACAGAAAAAGGGAGCGGGAAAGAACTCGACTAGTCCAAAAAAGAGTTCGTTTTCCCACCCCCGCACAGTTGATTAGGTCAGATTTGGAGTGTGAAACACGAACAAATCTGCCAATCAACCACTGCGCTGAGATGTTGACACGAACTCTGAGTAGTGGAGCTGGGCTTGAGCCCAGCCTCTTATATATTTGCTTAACCCAAACGTTGTTTGGCATCGGCAGCACGTTGGAAGGCTTGACCGACATAGTTGATACAAAGCATCATGACCAAGATGAAGATGGCTGCTGGCAACCAAATCCATGTCTTGTTTTCCAAAATATCTGCATTGCGGGCATTTGAAATCAAGGTACCCAAACTTGGGACAGTCGATGGAAGACCAAATCCAAGATAGGTCAATGAGGTTTCAATACCGATATTACCTGCAAAGTTGAGTGTCAAGTTAACGATAATCAATGAACTCAAGTTTGGCAAGATTTCGCGGAACATAATCATAAAGTCGCTTGTTCCAAGTGTTTTGGATGCATTGACATAATCCAAGCTCGCTTCTGACAAGGTTCTTGTACGGAAGAGACGGGCCTTGGCTGTCCAATAAAAGGCACTCATGATCAAAATAAAGTGATAGATGGTATAGTTTTTAATTACTGTTACAAAAACAATAATAAGCATGGTTACTGGCAAAATCATAATGAAATCTACAATTCGCATTAAGAAACCGTCTAAACGACCACCATAATAACCTGAGATTAGACCAACTGAGATACCAACAATACTAGTAATAATCGTAATGGTAAAACCGATAATAATTGAATTACGGGCACCGATAATCAATTGACCAAAGATATCTTTACCACCTTCATCGGTTCCTAAGATATAACCATCAACACCTGGTTCCAAGTAACGTCCTAAAAGATTGACTTTCATCACTTGTTCTTGGTCTAAAATCAAAGCTCCAATGAAAACACCTAAAAGAACTGTTACCAAGATAATCAATGAAGTCAAAGCCAGCTTATCCTTCATAAATTCTCGTGCAATGACACGAAAACCACCTGGAGGAGTTGAAGCTGATTGTACTTGTTTTTTATTTTCTTTACTCACCTTACTCCTCCTTCTATTTCACACGGATACGTGGGTCTACAATACTCATGATAATATCTGAAATCAAAGTTCCCAACAAAGTTCCCATACCAAAGATTAACAAGAGAGCCAAGATGACACTGTAATCACGGCTTGAGATAGAGTTGAAGAACAATTGACCAATACCAGGATAGGTAAAGATATTTTCAATAAAGATCGATCCACCAATCAAACCTGTCAATTCGTAACCCAAGAATGATGCAATAGGCAAAATAGAGTTACGGAAAATGTGACGGTTGTACACCACGCGTTCAGGCACACCTTTAGCACGAGCTGTACGGACATAGTCCTGACTCTTGGCATCGATAATCCCTGTACGAAGATATTGGATAGTAACTGTTGTTGACAAAATCGCCATCGTAATAGCCGGCAAAATCATATGGTGTAGACGACTTAAAATCGCTGCAAATCCTTCAACATCGCCACCAATGGATCCACGCGTTGGGAACCAGCCCAAACTAAAACCAAACAACCATAGCATCAAGATCGCAAATACAAAGGTTGGAGTTGAGAAGGTCAAGAAATTGTATACACCAATGATTTTATCAGCCAAAGAATTTTGGTAACGACCTGCAATCATCCCCAAAGGAAGAGCGATAGCGTAGGTCAAGATCATAGTAAGTAATGACAACCAAATCGTGTTATTCAAACGTTGCATAATAACATCAATAACCGGTTGTTTAAAGAGGATACTTTGACCAAAATCACCTTGCAAAAGATTACCGACCCAGCGGAAATACTGGATATGGATTGGATCATAATACCCGGCTGCAATACGTTTCTGTTCGATAATAGCAGGGTCGATATTAGGGTCAATCATACCGGTAAATGGATCACCAGGCATCATTTTCGCTACAAAGAAAGCAATGACACTCAGAATGATAATCTGAGGAATCATCATGAGTAAACGACGTAATATTGTTTTCCACATCTTAGTTCTTACCTCCTTCTGGAAGGGCTACCTGATGAGTTGCCGAGAAGGCTTTCAAATCATATACACGACCGTTTTCATCATAGTACTGACCTTGTTTCTCTTGATATTCCTTCTCTGCAGCCAAACGTTTCTCTTTATTTTTCAAGCGATTCACTGGATCAATGGACGGAATAGCTGATAGGAGACGTTTGGTGTAGATATGCTGGGGATTATTATAAATATCGTTTTTATTCCCTGTTTCAACAAAACGACCACGATACATGATGAACAACTCATCACACATATGTTGCACCACACCAAGGTCATGGGAAATAAATAGATAACTGAGTTTGAACTCATCCTGGATGCGTTTCATATAGTTCAAGACCTGTGCTTGAACAGACAAGTCTAAGGCAGAAACAGGCTCATCGGCAATAATCAAACGAGGATTACTTGCCAAGGCACGTGCCACGCCGATACGCTGACGTTGACCACCAGAAAACTCATGCGGGTATTTAATTAAAGCTTCTTCATTTAGACCAATCGTATCCAATAATTGAAGAACTTTTTTCTTTTCCTCATCTGGAGACAGACGGTCAAAGTTACGAATAGGCTCTGCAATAATGTCTAAAATACGCTTTTTAGGGTTGAAACTAGAAAGCGAATCTTGGAAAATCATCTGCACATCGCGGTTAAAGTTTCCTTTTTTACCACGTGATTTATTGGTTACATTTTGCCCTTCATAGATGATTTGTCCTGAAGTAGCACGTTCCAAACCAATAATTGCCTTACCAATTGTTGATTTACCTGAACCTGATTCACCAACCAAGCCATAGGTCTTACCTTCTTCAATTTCAATATTTACACCATCTACAGCGTAGACATGGTCTGTGACACGGTTAAAGAAGCCACTACGAATTGGATAATGGACTTTTAAATCTTTTACTTCAATAAATCCCACTATTAGGCCTCCCCTTCAAAATAGAATGTCTCATGACATGTACAACGCACAAAATGGTCAGGACCAATCTCATGCATCACTGGATTTTCTTCATGAGCTGTTGCATCAATCCACGGAATACGTGGTGCAAAACGACAACCTTTGCGCAACATCTTCGTAATTGGCGGTACAATTCCATCAATAACGTGTAATTCGCCACCTTCACTACCAGATTGTGGATTTGACTTCAAGAGTGAACAAGTATATGGGTGTTTTGGATTGGTAAAGAGTTCCTCAACGGGAGCTACTTCGACAAACTGACCACCATACATAACTGCTACACGGTCTGCCGTTTCTGCTACTACACCCAAATCGTGGGTAATCAGGATAATACCTGAACCTGTTTCAGCCTGAATATCATTCAAAAGGTCCAAAATCTGTGCCTGAATGGTAACGTCCAAGGCTGTCGTTGGCTCATCGGCAATAATAATTGGTGGCTTACAAGAAAGAGCCATTGCAATAATAATACGCTGACGCATACCACCTGAAAGTTCATGTGGATACTGCTTAAAGGTACGCTTAGGATTCGGAATACCTACTTGAGCCAACAATTCCAAAACACGCTCCGTACGGGCATTGGCATCCAAATCTGTATGGTAGAATAAGGCCTCGTCAATCTGTGCACCAATGGTCATCAATGGATTTAAAGAAGCCAAGGGATCCTGGAAAATCATACCAATATCGTTACCACGCACTGTGTTATACTTGGCTTCATCCATTCCAATCAATTCCATATCATTGTACTGGATGCTGCCTGTAATTTTAGTATTCAATGGATTGTGCAAACCCATAATAGTTGTTGCCAACGTTGACTTACCACAGCCAGATTCCCCAACAATTGCTAAAATTTCATTCTTTTGTAAGGAAATATCAACACCATCGACTGCATCAAAATAATCATCTCCAATGCGGAATCCAACGTGTAAATCCTTAATGTCTAAAAGCGGTTTTTCAGTAGCCACGCTTTCTCCTCCTTTGTTCGTCAGCTATTCCAACTTCATTCATCGTTCAAGTCAAGTACCTTTCGGCATGTGGAAAGTGACCTTTTTAAATCTTCTTTACTAAACCTACCAAGTCCATATAGAGTTTGATAACGTTTACTAAACATTCAAAAATAATATATATCATTTTTGTGTACTGGTTCTACTATACCATAATTATCTGAAAATTCCAATAGCAATCTGAAAAAGCCAACCAAGTTGGCTTTTTCAGATTCTATTGTTATCTGCTAATATTATTCTGCAGCTACACCTTTGTCAGCAGTTAGTTCAATACCTTCATAAGCAATACCGTTTCCTGAAGCTGAACCATAGTTTGAATCATAGTTTTTCACACGTTTGTTAAGTGCTGTAACCTTTTCAGATTCAAATGTTGGAATCGCAAATGCTTGCTCGGCAGCATATTTTTGCCAAGCCTTATAGTTCTCAACATTTTTCTTATCGTCAAATGATTCTGTAGAGCTAATAGCATTCAACAATTTTGTATTTTCTTCAGATACGAAACGTGACATGTTGAACTGAGCAACTTCTCCCCAAAGTCCTGTTGGGTTTGGATCGTAACCTGTAGACCAACCACCAGCATACATATCGATAGCAGGATCATTTGCTTGAATCGCATCGTAGAATGTATTTACTTCAACTGTACGACCTGTGTACAATTCAACGTTCAAGCCGACTTCTTTCCACCAAGCAATGTACTGTTGTACAAGTGCTTCGTTAGCTTCAGTACGTTTACGAGCTGCAAAGGTAATCTTGAATTCTTTACCATCTTTACCTTCACGGATTCCGTCGCCATCTACATCTTTATAGCCAGCTTCGTCTAAGAGTTTCTTAGCTTTTTCAGGATCGTATGAATAACCTTCCAACTCTGAATCATGAATATCGCCGAAGAATGAGATAATCAATGATTTTGCTGGGTGGTAAAGACCATTGTACAATGACTCACCAGCTGTCTTGGTATCAATTGCGTAGGCAATCGCTTGACGAAGTTTTACATCATTCATCTTAGCATTTTCGTTCATAACGTTTTTGCCTGCTGCTTCATCATATTTACCAAGGTTGAATGAAATATATTCATAAGACGAGTTAAGTGAACCAACAATATTCAAGTTGGATGCTTCTTTGTATGAATCCAACTGGTCAACAGGCATCTCAGCGATGTCATAGTTACCAGCTTTCATCTCAGAAACAATAGTATCAGGAGATACAATATCAACCTTCAATGAACTTGTTTTTTGAACTTTTCCTTTAAAGTAGTATTCGTTTGGTACGTAAGTGATAGACTCACCGTTTACGATTTCCTTGATTTTCCAAGGTCCCATACCAACAAGTTTAGCTGTACGTGAATACTCACTCTTTTCCCAATCTGCCACAGGAATATCTTTATAGATGTGCTCTGGTTGAATAAAGGATGGAACATCACCACCGGCATACATCATAGAAGGTGACATTTCTTTTACAGTCAATTCCACTGTGTAGTCATCAATTTTCTTAAGACCAGAGATGTCAGAAGCTGTTCCAGCAACGAATTCTTTCATACCTTCAATGTTCAAGAATTTATCATCAAAACGAACACCTGTATAGTCTTTGCTTGCCATTGACTTGATAGTAAAGATGTAATCATCGATAGTAAATGGTTCACCATCTGACCACTTGTAGTCTTTACCAGTCAAGCTAACTGTGATTTTCTTACCTGCTACATCAAATTCAGCTTTAGCAAGACCTGAATCATCCAACTTACGATCTCCATCGTAACCAAACATTGAAATATCAACAAAACCACCAAAGGTTGAGTCAGTTGTGTTTTCAGTCAATTCATCAATCAAAAGACCTGATGAAGTTGTTGGTGATACCCATGCATATTTCAACTGAGCGTCAGAAACAGCTGTCCCATCTTGTTTTACTTCAGATGGGAATGACAATTCCTGTTTTGCTGCACCTGATTGTTTAGAACCACATGCTGCAAGAACAGATGCTGAAAGGAGAGTCACACCTGCAAGTGCAAAAAGTTTCGTTGTCTTTTTCATAAAACACCTCTGTTTTCTTTTTGTTTGACACATATTACTATGTCTTATAAAAACCATTATATCATAAAATTTTCTTAAATAAAGTCTTTTTGTCAGAAAATTTTGTAAAAACATAATTTTTCAGCATTTTCTCATTTTTTACATGTTTTTCCCAAGTTTTTCTCACATTTCTTGTGATATAATAGAAACAAATAACAGATAAAGGAACGATTATGCGTAAACTTCTAATAACACTCACTACGATTCTTGCATTTTTTTTGACTTCCACACCGATTATTGCAGAAGATTTTTCTGTTGCAACCAAGCATGCTATCGCAGTTGAAGTAAGTAGCGGCAAAATCTTGTATGAGCAAGATGCCGAAACCAAAGCAAGCATTGCTTCTATCAGTAAGCTCTTGAGTATCTATCTGGTTTACGAGTCTTTGGAAAAAGGTGAGATTACTCTTGATACTATGGTAGACATTTCTGATTATCCCTATAGCCTCACTTCTAATACAGAATTAAGCAATGTCAACCTGGATGAACGTTCCTATTCAGTAAGAGACCTATTAAACGCTTCTTTGATAACATCATCCAATAGTGCTATTATTGCTCTGGCAGAAAAAATAGCCGGTAGCGAAGCTGCATTCGTGGATCGAATGAAAGCAAAAGTCCAAGAATGGGGAATTACTGACGCAAAGATTGTAAATGTATCCGGACTAGACAATACCGACTTGGGTGAAAATATTTATCCAGGCTCCAGTCCTGAAGATGTAAATATGTTTTCAGCCTTAGATGTTGCTATCATTGCAAGACGATTAATACTCGACTATCCTCAGGTACTCGACATTACCTCACTAAACGCCTACGATTTTGGTGGCTACACTTACTATAGCACCAACCAAATGCTAAGCGATGGTACTCACGCTCGTGGAGGGGTTGACGGCTTAAAAACAGGGACCTCAAACTCAGCAGGTTCAAGTTTTCTTGCAACAACTCAACAAGCTGGTATGCGCATTATCACAGTAGTATTGAATGCCACTGATGGGCTGACCTCTCCAGAAAATCGATTTGTCGCGACAAATGATTTGATGAACTATGTTTATTCTAACTTTTCGCTTGTTACGCTAGTAAAAAAAGGTGAAGCTTTTGAAGATAGTAAGATAAAGGTTTTCAATGGCGAAAAAGAAACAAGTCCTGTTGTTGCGGCAGCAGATTTAACTGTTGTTCAACGAAATCAAACTGATAATGTCCCCACCGCAACTTTCACAACGGATATAAAAGAAATTGATGCTCCCCTCAAAGCAGGGACCCTGGTTGGCAAACTGCAACTGAAAGATCAAGATCTCATTGGAAAAGGTTATATTTCCGAACAAGCTAGTGTCGATATGATTATCCCTAGCGATATGAAAGAAGCATTCTGGCCTTTCTCTTGGTGGAATCAATTTGTCCGCTATGTCAATGAAAAATTATAAAAAAATAGTATGTCGAACAATTTTCGACATACTATTTTTTTATCGCAGAGTGATATCCGCTACTCCTTATCTCCTACTTCCTTGGAGGGAGTTCCTGTGGAACTCCTCACTACATATCATTTTCTTACAGAAAATGACGAGCGTGGAAGGCATGGAATTGTGATAAGGTTATTATGATTACAAAGAAGAGCGACTGCCGTCGCTCCCTATCTCCAACGAGTGTCGGCATTGCAATGTAGAGTAGCTTTCGCTACTCCTTATCTCCTACTTCCTTGGAGGGAGTTCCTGCGTAACTCCTTATTAAATATCGCTTCCTTACAGGAAGCGACGTCAGTAGGATAAAAATAGTCTCCCAGACTATGTTATTTATAGAGAAGAGCGACTGCCGTCGCTCCCTATTTCCAACGAGCGTTGGCATTACAATGTAGAGTAGCTTTCGCTACTCCTTATCTCCTACTTCCTTGGAGGGAGTTCCTGCGTAACTCCTTATTAAATATCGCTTCCTTACAGGAAGCGACGTCAGTAGGATAAAAATAGTCTCCCAGACTATGTTATTTATAGAGAAGAGCGACTGCCGTCGCTCCCTATTTCCAACGAGCGTTGGCATTTGTGTGCTCCAAATAGCTTTTTAGCTATGTGGAGCTACACAAATTAGCCAACGCTCCCCTCCATTTCATAGGCAATCAGTCTGTTGAGTTCGACTGCGTATTCCATTGGGAGTTCTTTTGTGAATGGTTCGACAAAGCCCATGACAATCATCTCTGTGGCTTCGGATTCGGATAGACCTCGGCTCATGAGGTAGTAAAGCTGTTCTTCTGATATTTTTGATACTTTGGCTTCGTGTTCGAGGGCCACTTGTGAGTTGTGAATTTCATTAAATGGAATGGTATCTGATTTGGAAATATCATCCATTATAATGGTGTCACACTCGATGTGGCTGATAGATTTAGCTGAGTTTTTAGCAAAAGTCACTTGACCACGGTAGTTTACTTCTCCACCGCCACGGGCAATGGATTTGGATACGATAGAAGAAGAAGTCCGTGGTGCATTGTGGATCATCTTGGCACCGGTATCCTGTACCTGACCCTTATTGGCAAAGGCAATGGATAACATCGTTCCACGGGCTCCTTCGCCTTCCAAGTAAACCGCAGGATATTTCATGGTCGTCTTAGCACCAAGGTTCCCGTCAATCCACTCAACTGTAGCATTTTTCTCAGCACGGGCACGTTTGGTTACTAGGTTATAGACATTATCTGACCAGTTTTGAATAGTCGTATAACGCATGTAGGCACCTTCGTGGGCAATGATTTCCACAATAGCAGCGTGGAGGCTGGCCGTTGAGTAAGTCGGAGCGGTACAGCCTTCTACGTAGTGAACACTCGCTCCTTCATCCACGATGATAAGGGTGCGTTCAAACTGACCTGTTCCCTCGTTGTTGATACGGAAATAGGTTTGGAGTGGAATATCCAACTTAACGCCTTTTGGTACGTAGATGAAGGTCCCGCCTGACCAAACCGCTGAGTTGAGGGCAGCTAGTTTATTGTCTGACGGCGGAACAAGTTTTCCAAAGTATTTTTTGAAGAGTTCTGGATGTTCCTTGAGAGCCGTGTCGGTATCTGTAAAGATTATACCGTGTTTGTCGTACTCTTCCTTCATATTGTGGTAGACCACTTCTGATTCGTACTGGGCAGAAGCTCCTGCCAGGTAAGCACGCTCGGCTTCTGGAATCCCGATGCGTTCAAAGGTTTCTTTGATTTTGTCTGGAACATCATCCCAGCTACGTGCTGGCTTATCCGACGGTTTTTGATAGTAAACAATATCATCAAAATCCAGTTCCGACAAGTCGGCTCCCCAGGTCTGCATAGGCATTTTCTTGAAGGTTTCATAGGATTTCAAACGGAATTCCAACATCCATTCGGGCTCGCCTTTGATACGGGACATTTCACGAATGACTTCTTCGCTCAAACCCTTACCAGTCGAAGCCACCAGTTCCACGTTCTCGTCATGGAAACCGAATTTGTATTCCCCAAGGTCAATCGGGGTTGGTTCAATTCTTTCTTCTGACATAATATAAGATACTAAGCCCAAAAAGTATGAAAATAGCAGTTACGCTCTCTTAAATACTTGCTGGGCCTGTTCAATTTCATTTCCAATCAGAAACTGAACAATCCTTTCTGTATGATTTTCGTTTTTTGTTTATTTATATAGTCTTTTAGTTTACTTTTAGTACTAGGCAACGAGCTGCAGACAGTACTGGAGTACGGCAAAGCGAGTTAACGAAGTAATAAAAGAAAAACTAAATGACTATATTGATGCTCAGTTAGCACTCTCACTGCGTTCGATTGCTTTCTTAATGGCATTCCATGGAAGTGTAGCACATTTGATGCGTTGGGGGAATTTGGCGACACCTGCAAGGAGGGAGGCGTCCCCTAGTTCCTTTTGACGTTCATCATCTTGCCCTTGGACCATTTGTGAGAAGATTTCCGCCAGCTCTTGAATCTGACTGATTTCTTTGCCGAGCACTGCTTCAGTCATCATAGAAGCTGATGCGGTTGAAATGGTACAGCCAACTCCGTCAAAAGCAATATCGGTAATCACATCTTTTTCAATCTTGACTGATAGTTCAATCACATCGCCGCAGGTTGGGTTGTGGAGTTCCAACTTTTCCACTCCGTCCAAGCTCCCACGATGACGAGGTGACTTGGAGTGTTCAGACACAACTGCCATATAAAGAGAATCTAATCTAGATAGGGCCATTGAAAAACTCCTTTGTCTTGATGATTGCCTCGACCAACTTATCACAGTCGGCCTTGGTATTGTAGATGTAAAAACTTGCTCGTACAGTAGCAGGAACCTGCAAATATCTGAGAAGCGGTTGGGCACAATGGTGGCCAGCCCGCACAGCAACACCTTCATAGTCCAGAGCAGTTGCCACATCGTGTGGATGCAAGTCGTCCAAGTTAAAGGCAATAACTCCCGTCCGCTTGGACAGGTCCTGACTACCATAAACGGTCAAGCCTGGAATAGCCTGCAATTTTGGAAAGACATAGTCAACCAGTTCTGCCTCGTGGGCCTGGATAGCGTCCATGCCGATTTCCATCAGGTAATCAATGGCTGCTCCCAGCCCAATCGCACCTGCAATATTGGGCGTTCCTGCCTCAAACTTCCAAGGCAATTCCTTCCAAGTTGCTGACTGCTCATAGACAAAGTCAATCATTTCACCGCCGAATTCAACTGGCGACATGAGATTGAGTAATTCTTCCTTGCCGTAGAGAACGCCGATTCCTGTCGGACCTAACATCTTATGACCTGAAAAGGCATAGAAGTCCACGTCTAATTCTTGCACGTTGACGGTCATGTGGGGAACGGACTGGGCTCCGTCCACCACCAAGTAAGCTCCAACTTCATGTACCAGCTCTGCTATTTCCCCGATAGGAGCCACACTGCCTAGGACATTGGACACATGAGCTAGAGAGACGAACTTGGTCTTGGAAGATAGTAGCGACCGCAGGTGATCCATGTCTAGCTCGCCGTCTTTTAGGGTCACATAGCGGAGCTTGGCACCTGTTTGCTGACAGGCTTGCTGCCAAGGGATGATATTGGAGTGGTGCTCTTGAACCGAGATGATCACTTCCTGGTCTGGCTGGAGAATTTCCTTTGCAAACTGAGCTACCCAGTTGAGACCGGTGGTCGTACCTCTGGTGAAGAGGATTTCCTTGCTAGACTTGGCCTGGATAAAATCAGCCACCTTCTGCCTAGCGGCTTCATAGCGAGCCGTTGCCCGTTCTGACAGGGTATGGACACCACGGTGGACATTGGCATTGTCCTTCTGGTAATAATCTGCCAGCACATCCAGTACCTGCTGCGTTTTTTGAGTGGTCGCTGCATTGTCCAAATAGACCAGCGGCTCATCGTTAACAACTTGGTCTAGGATTGAAAAATCCTTGCGAATGCGGTCAAAATCAATCATCTTATCTCTTTGTTAGTTTTTCTTCAATCACGGCAATCAGTTGGTCACGAACTTCTTTGACAGGAATTTCGGTAATGACTGCGCCAAGGAAACCACGAACAACCAAGCGTTCAGCAGTTGCTCGGTCCAGACCACGACTCATGAGGTAGTACATGTCTTCTGGATCCACCTGACCGATTGAGGCTGCGTGTCCAGCTGTGACCTCATTCTCGTCGATAAGGAGAATTGGGTTTGCATCGGAGCGAGCCTTGTCAGACAGCATGAGGACACGGCTTTCTTGCTGGGCATCTGCACCTTTTGCACCACGGACAATGTGTCCGATACCATTAAAAGTCAAGGTTCCGCTTTCTAAGATAACCCCATGTTGCAGGATGTGACCGACCGAATTATGACCGTAGTTGGTCACGCGCGTATCCACACCTTGTACCTGACGACCAGATGAAAGGCCGACAACTTTGAGGTTGGCATGACTGCCGTTTCCTTTTAATTCGCTGTCCAAATCGGCAACCACATTTCCTTCGTTGAGCAGACCAATCGCCCAGTCAATCGTTGCATCGTTTCCGAGATAGCCACGACGGTTGAGATAGGTATCCAAATGCTTACCAAGGCGGTCAATAGCCGCAAACTTGATTTGGCTACCAGCAAGAGCAATGACTTCCACGACAATATTGGCTGAAGTCGCTGCTGCGCCGTCACCTAGACTTTCAAAACGCTCTAGGTAATTTAGCTTGGCATTTTTTCCAGCGATGATGAGGACACGTTTGTTAAAGGCAACTGGACTAGTGCTGTCTTGGTAGAAAAGGGCCTCAACTGGCTGGTCGATTTCAACATTATCTGGTACGTAGAGGACAGCTGTTGCGTTGAAATAGGCGGTATTGTAGGCTGCCAATTTGTGCTCGTCGTAGGCTACGGCAGATCCGAGGTACTTTTCAAGCACATCTGGAATGATGTCCATAGCCGATGCGAAGTCTGTAAAGACTACACCCTTCTCCACAAGGTCAACCGGCAACTGCTCTAGAACAGTTTGGCTACCAACTTGGACCAACATAGGATTGTCACCGATAGCTGTAAAATCTGGAACAGTCCCGATTTCATCATTTGTGGCTAGGCTTCCGTCACCTAAATTCCAACGGTGAAACTTGACCCGCTCGATAACCGGCAAGTCCAGCTCTGCTATTTTGTCAAAAGCCTTAAGACGCAGGTCTGTCAACCAAGTTGGTTCTGCCTGCAAGGCTGAAAATTCTTGAATCTTTTCTTTGGTCATAGCTTCCTCCAAAGACTTAAATGTCATCTTCTTTGTAGTCAATGCCAAGCTCAGCTGCAACTTGGACATATCCTTCTTTTTCCAAGCGTTGCGCCAATTCTGGTCCGCCTGAAAGCACGACACGGCCTTCCATCATGACATGGACAACGTCTGGTGTGATGTAGTTGAGCAAGCGTTGGTAGTGGGTGATAATCAGGGCACCGAAGCCTTCCCCACGCATAGCATTGATTCCTTTTGACACGACTTTAAGCGCATCAATATCCAAGCCTGAGTCAATCTCGTCAAGAAGAGCAAAGGTTGGTTCCAACATGAGTAATTGCAGAATCTCATTGCGTTTTTTCTCACCACCTGAGAAACCTTCGTTGAGGTAACGCTCTGCCATTTCTTCTTTCATGTTGAGGAGTTCCATTTTTTCGTCCAACTTGGTAATGAAATCACGGACAGAAATCTTGTCTTCATCTTCCTTGCCAGCATTCATAGCAGCACGGAGGAACTCTGCATTAGTAATCCCTGGAATTTCTGACGGGTATTGCATAGCCAAGAAGAGTCCCATACGGGCACGCTCATCGACTTCCAACTCCAAAATATTGACACCGTCAAAGAGAATTTCCCCTTGGGTCACTTCATAACTTGGATTGCCCATGATGGCTGCTGAAAGGGTGGATTTCCCTGTTCCGTTAGGTCCCATGATAGCTGCAATTTCACCTGTTTTGAGGGTCAAATTGACACCCTTCAAGATTTCTTTGCCTTCAATTTCCACATGAAGGTCTTTGATTTCTAATACTGACATGCTGTGCTCCTTTTCATTTTTTTCCTCTTCAATAACCACATTAACTGACCAAGCTAACTAGACACACCGATAAGACTCAACTTTGGCAGTGGGAAAGAACTCGACCATTCATAGAAGAGTTCGTCAACAAGTCTTTATTTCTAGTTGTTGCACTCCACCGGACTGTTAACTCCAATCAACCACTGCATTGAGATGTTGACGCTAACTTTGAGAAGCGGTGCGGGGCTTGAGCCCAGCCTCTTTTCTTGTTAATGATGATTTTCAGAGAGTGTTAATCTATAAAATAGTCTTTTCTGACAATTTTATACTCTTCGAAAATCAAAATTATCCGTTGTCAACTTACCTTGATGAGTGAAAAGCTCCAGTGGAGGTTTTCAGCCTGTTACCTTGAAATAAGATAGTAACAGAGTTCTACCTTCGGCTTCGTTTCCTAGGCTACTTTTGATTTTCATTGAGTATTAATTAACCATATCCGCTATATTATATCAAAAAAAGAGCCTGACGGCTCTTATCTTGTTTAGAAAGATTCTTATTTTCTTTTTTTCTCTTCGTAGCACTTTTTATACTTTGCGATTTTTTCTTGACGGTAACTACTATTACCAATAAACCGAAGGAGATTGAGCAACGGAGTTCTATTGATACCAAAGATGCCAATCAATTCACAGAGAATCTCAATCCCCAGTCCCATGGTCACCAATAGGAGAATACCCCCTATTCGACTCGAAACATTGAGCAAAAGAGAGGTCAGGGAGAATAAGAAAGAGATGGCGTAAATCACCAATACAGTGCCACGATGAGTAAGTCCCAGAGAGAGCAAGCGATGATGCAGATGCATCTTATCTGCTTCATAGATTTTTTGTCCAGACAATTTTCGACGAATGATGGCTACTACAGTATCCGTAATAGGCACTCCAAGAATAATCATCGGAGTAACCACTGCAACAGCTGTCGAATTTTTCAGTCCTTGAAGCGACAAGACTCCAATCATAAACCCAATGAAAAGGGCTCCTGTATCGCCAAGATAAATGATGGCAGGATTATAGTTATAGGGTAAAAATCCTACAATCGCCGCAACCAAAACAAAGATGGTTAAGGTCAAAAAAATATTGCTATCATGCAAAAAGAAATAAGACACAATTCCCATCGTTGTCAAGGAAATAATCGATACTCCCGAAACCAGACCATCCAGACCATCAATCAAGTTGACTGCATTCGTAATGGAAACAATCCAAAGGACCGTTAATAGAAAAGAGAGCCAGACAGGAAATTGAAGGAAAGGTCCTCCAAAAGGAATCTTAAAGCTATCAAAACGAAATTCCGTAAAAATCCAAATGAGCGTCGCTGCAGCTAGAATACCAAACATTTTAGGAGCAGGCTTTAGCTCCTTGACATCATCAATGAATCCCGTAAGAACGATAATGCTGGATGCTAGGACCAGGGGCCAGATATAATGCAAGTAAGTGCCATGGTAATTGACACGGGTAACAATTCCTGGTAAAAACCATAGGACAGAAATGGTAAATGCCACAAAGATGGCCAGACCTCCCGCTGAAGGCATGGGCACCTTATTTATCCGTCGTGCATTGGGATTATCGACTGCTCCAACCCTCAGGGACATAAAACGAACCAAGGGGGTCGCAATGGCTGATATGATCATGGTTGTAATAATAACCATTATGTATTTTAGAGCAAAAGGAATCATACTGTCGGAACCTTCCTAAGCTCCTCGATTGCCGCAAGCGGAAGCATCAAAGTTCCGTGTTCTTGTAAAGCAGGTCTGGTCAACTTCGTATCATTGGTAAATTCCAACATTCGTGAGAGAATGTAGCCTGGATACTGCTTGGAACGATTTTCTACATTGATAAGAACGGTCAAGTAGTAGTGACCATCCATTTTATATAATTCCGATTCTTCTACTGGATAATCAACCGTACCAACAAAAGTAAACAGATCCTCTATCGTTGGAAATTCCAAAATATAGTAAATATAGCGCTCCTGCTCCTCTTCATCTGCTTCTTCCTCTTGCTCTACCTCTTCCAAATGACGAACGGCTGTTGCATCCGGTGCACTTTTCTCACGAACGGTTTGCTCCAAACTCTTGAAAAACTCATCTGGAGTCATACTTGCGACATCACCAAGTTCCGACAAATCTGTAAATTCATCGAAATTCAAGCTCTGATCCAAATCAGACTTGGTAACAAAGATGTCCACCCGATCTGGCTTCGGAGTCACACGAAAACTCAGCATACCGCTTTCTCGGAAAGTCATTGGTAAATCCAATTCATCCAAAACAGTATAGAAGAACTCCTCTGTCTTTTCTTGCGGAATGAGAAAGTCCGAAAGTTCCATTCCTCTCTCTTCCAAATCATCTAATTTTATAGTGATTTTCAAGGTTGAATCACTAATTTGCTTTACTTTCATAACTACCTCATTCATTGATTCATCAATTTCTTAAAATTGATTGATCATTTTCAATACTCATACATATCTTCCACCATTATACTAAAACCAAGCTCGAAAGACAAAAGAAAAGCAGGTCTCCCTGCTCTTAAAATAAAAATGTGATAAAGGCATAAACCAATAAAATCGCCCCTAAAATGATGCGGTAGTAACCAAAGACCGTGAAATCATGTTTTTTAACAAAGTCTGTCAAGAAACGAATAACAACTAAGGATACCAAGTAAGCCGTCACACTAGCGACTAGCAAGATCCATACCTGCTCCATATTCAGGCTATTGCCATCTAAGAAATATTTAACAGCCTTCAAGCCACTATAACCAAACATGGTTGGAATTCCAAGGAAGAAGGTAAAATCTGCCGCCACAGATCGGCTGGTCCCCAAAATAATCGCTCCCAGAATGGTCGCACCTGATCGACTAGTCCCCGGAACGATGCTTAAGACCTGGAAACACCCAATCAACAAGGCAGTTTTATAAGACATTTTCGCTAAGTCCGTCACCTGTGGCTCTACACCACTGTTACGGTTCTCAATCCAAATAAAGGCAATACCGTAGACAATCAAAGCAATCGCAATCGGTACCATAAAATTGAAGTGCGCTTCAAACCAATTATCCAACGGGACTGCAATTAGGATGGACGGAATACAGGCAATGACAACCTTGGCCCATAATTGCCAAGTCAATTGAATATCACGCTTGGTTTTTCCAGGCTGAAATGGATTCAATTTTTTAAAGTAAATGGTCATAACTGCTAGAATTGCTCCTAGCTGAATGACAATATTAAACATTTCTAGGAAGTTCTTGCTTTGGTTTAATTTCACGAACTCTTGAACCAAAATTAAATGCCCCGTTGAAGAAACTGGCAACCATTCCGTTACCCCTTCAATGATTCCTAAAAATATAGCCTTCAACAATTCCAAAATCATAATAAACTCCTTTTTTCAATTCTAATTATTATACCATAAAAAATAACACAATGATAGTTCAAGGATATTGAAATTTGTCAGAATTTTTAATAAAATGGTGTAATAGCATTTTAAAGGAGACATTATGAAACGTAAACTCAGTATATTTCTGCTGACCCTAATCGCTGTTTTTTCTGTAACAACAGGGGTTCGGGCAGACGAATACCTGCGGGTCGGTATGGAAGCTGCCTATGCACCATTTAACTGGACCCAAGAAGATGATAGCAACGGTGCCGTTCCTATTGAGGGAACCAATCAATTTGCCAACGGATATGATGTTCAGGTTGCAAAAAAAATCGCTGCATCCATGGACAAAGAACTCTTGATTGTTAAAACCAAGTGGGAAGGCTTGGTCCCTGCTCTTACATCTGGTAAAATCGATATGATTATCGCCGGTATGAGCCCGACAGAAGAGCGCAAGAAAGAAATCGCCTTCTCAGATAGCTACTATACTTCAATTCCTACCCTGGTTGTTCGTTCTGATAGTCAGTACGCAGATGCAACCAGCTTGGAAGATTTTGCTGGCGCAAAAATCACTGCCCAGCAAGGGGTTTACCTCTATGATTTGATTGACCAAATTGAAGGGGCTAACAAACAGACTGCCATGGGAGATTTCTCCCAAATCCGTCAAGCTTTAGAATCTGGCATTATAGACGCCTATGTTTCTGAACGTCCAGAAGGTCGTACAGCAGAAGCTGCAAATAAAGCTTTCAAAATGGTTGAATTGGCAGACAGTTTTGAAACCAATGCCGAAGACGTAACCATTGCTGTCGGTATGCGCAAAGATGACGAGCGTATCGCTCAGGTCAACGAAGTCTTAGCAACTATTTCAGAAGAAGAGCAAATCGCACTTATGGATGATATGATTGAAAACCAGCCCGTTGAAGAAGCCAGCGAGGGTGAAACACCTAGTTTCTTCGCCCAAGTTTGGAATATTGTTGTTAACAACTGGCAACAACTTCTGCGCGGAACTGGGATGACATTACTCATTTCCATCCTCGGTACAATTATCGGTACTGCTATCGGTCTCCTCATCGGTGTCTTCCGTACAGCTCCAAAAGCAGCAAACAAGGCGCTTGCTATTGGTCAAAAAGTGCTCGGTTGGATTATCAATATCTACATCGAAATTTTCCGTGGTACGCCGATGATTGTACAATCCATGGTTATTTACTATGGTACCGCCCAAGCATTCGGACTTAATCTTGACCGCACACTTGCCGCTATCTTCATTGTATCCATCAACACAGGTGCCTACATGAGCGAGATTGTCCGCGGTGGTATCTTTGCCGTCGATAAGGGCCAATTTGAAGCTGCTACTGCTCTCGGATTTACCCATAATCAGACCATGCGTAAGATTGTCCTTCCACAGGTTATTCGTAACATCTTACCAGCGACTGGTAATGAATTTGTCATCAATATCAAAGATACTTCTGTATTGAACGTTATCTCAGTTGTTGAACTCTATTTCTCAGGAAATACTGTCGCAACCCAAACCTATCAATATTTCCAAACCTTTACGGTTATTGCTATTATCTACTTCATCCTAACCTTTACTGTGACACGTATCTTACGCGCAGTTGAAAAGCATTTTGATACAGATACATACACAACAGGTGCAAACCAAATGCAAGTCGAGGTGCCACATGACTAAAAATGTAATTCTTGAAATCAAAAATCTAAAGAAATCATACGGACAAAATCAAGTCCTCAAAGACATCTCTATTAGCGTTGAAAAGGGCGAGGTTATCTCAATCATCGGTTCATCTGGTTCGGGAAAATCAACCTTCCTCCGATCTATCAACCTTTTGGAAACACCAACAGAAGGACAGATTCTATACCACGGACAAGATGTTTTGGCTAAAGGATATGATTTGACGACTTACCGTGAAAAACTAGGTATGGTATTCCAATCCTTCAACCTTTTCAACAATCTAAATGTATTGGAAAATGCCATTGTAGCACAAACTACTGTACTGAAACGAGATCGAGCTAAGGCAGAGAAAATCGCCAAGGAAAATCTCAACAAGGTTGGCATGACCGAACAGTACTGGCAAGCCAAACCAAGTCAACTCTCTGGTGGACAGAAACAACGTGTGGCCATTGCACGCGCCCTATCTGTTGACCCAGAAGTTATCCTCTTTGATGAGCCGACTTCTGCTCTCGATCCAGAGATGGTCGGGGAAGTTCTCAAAACCATGCAAGATTTGGCAAAATCAGGATTGACGATGCTTATCGTAACTCACGAAATGGAATTTGCCCGCGATGTTTCAGACCGTGTCATCTTTATGGATAAGGGTGTCATTGCCGAAGAAGGCAGTCCACAGCAAATCTTTGAAAATCCCCAGGAAGAACGGACTCGCGAATTTCTCCAACGTTTCCTTGGATAACCTTTCAATCCTTTATTCGAATTCAAACTTATCAGCCTTTTTAGCTGGTAAGTTTTTTTGTACCAAAAAAAGAAGACCAAATGGTCTTCTCAGTAAAGGTTCTAAATAAAACTATTATTTAGATTAGTTTTCAAATTTCTTGTGGTTTTTGTCGTAAAAGTCAATCAACCCCAAGGCAGTAGCAAATGAAATATTGTCAATTTTAGCGCGTCCTTGTGCAAGAGCGATAACTGACATTTCACGAGCATTCGTTTCCTTGCTGATACGGTAACCTGTGATTTTCTTTTCACGAACCCAGCCGACAACAGCGGCAACTTTTTCATAACTAGTCATGAGAAACCCCTTTCTATTTTATTCGTGCAATTAAGTATAATACAGATAAACCTATTTTGTCAAGCAAAATGTTCGGTTTTTACTATGATTTTACTTTGAGAGATGACAATAGTTGCGTTCTGATATCTTCTACTCCTTCCGGATTTGCAGGAAGGAAAATGGTTTGATTACCTCCTTGTGCAAAATTGTTTAATGTATCCAAGTATTGGTTGGTCAACAGGATGGACATAATTTGCTCCTCAGACAGACTGACATTTGAATCTTTCAATTCTCTAATCGAATCTGCCAAGCCATCTACAATTGCCTTCCGTTGTTGGGCAATCCCCACACCATGTAGACGGTCTTTTTCAGCCTCTGCTTCTGCTGCTGTGACAATTTTAATCTTGTCAGCTTCTGCCAATTCTTGGGCCGCAACCCGTTTCCGCTGAGCTGCGTTAATTTCATTCATTGATTGCTTGACCTCGGCATCTGGCTCGACCTTCGTAATCAAGGTCTTGACAATAACATAGCCGTAGGTTGACATTTCTTCGGCCACTTGTTTTTGAACTTCCAGAGCAATTTCATCTTTTTTCTCAAAGAGTTCATCCAAGGTCAATTTAGGAACAGATGACCGAAGGGCATCCTCAATATATGACTTGATCTGAGCCTCTGGATGCATAAGTTTATAATAGGCATCCGTCACATTATGTTCATTAACACGATATTGAGTGGCAACATTCATAGTCACAAAGACATTGTCCTGAGTTTTGGTTTCTACCACGATTTCACTCTGCAACATCCGCAATTGAATACGGGCTGCAATGACATCAACTCCAAAGGGGATTTTAAAGTTAATACCTGAGGTAGATGTTTTTTGGTATTTCCCAAAGCGCTCAATAATAGCGACCGTCTGCTGCTTGACAACGTATAGCCCTGAAGCAATCAAAATCAAAGCAATCAGTACAAAAAACAAGAAACTACCAATAAAAACAATTGGACCAAGCACCATAATGACCTCCTAAACTAGCATTTTATAAAGCGAATCATTTTCATGAAGATTGATGTACTGGGGATCAAACTCTTCCAAGCGAGAAATAAACTGCGTATAATCTGTTTTATCTCCTAGGGCAATACCGATTAGAACCGGCCCTGTTCCCTTATTGGCACGTTTGATATATTCAAAACGAGTAATATCATCATTTGGCCCTAGAATTTCATTTACAAATTCACGAAGAGCCCCTGGACGTTGTGGAAAATTAACAACAAAGTAGTGTTTAATTCCCTCGTAGATAAGCGCACGTTCCTCCATTTCCGGCATCCTGTTGATGTCGTTATTACCACCAGAAATGATACAACAAATGGTTTGCCCCTTGATTTGGTCCTTGACTACCTCAAGAGCTGCAATCGTTGCTGCTCCTGCTGGCTCAGCAACAATACCCAGCTTAGAATAGAGGTCTAAAATAGTCCCGGAAATCCATCCTTCATCCACACCAATCAGGCGATCTACGTATTTCCGAGCCACTTCGTAGGTCGACTTACCGACTTTCTGTACCGCAATACCGTCAGCAAATTTATCAATTTGGTCTAATTTAACCGGACGACCTTTATCAAAAGCCGCTTTCATTGACCGTGCCCCACTTGCTTCAACACCAACAATCTTAATTTCAGGTGCATGTTCTTTCAGATAAGCCGAAACGCCTGCAACCAGACCACCTCCTCCTATGGGAACTAAAATTTGGTCAAAACTAATGGTTTGCTCTTCCGCTTCTTCCAAGATTTCATAGGCTACTGTTCCCTGACCAGCCTGCACATTTTCATCATCGAATGGGTCTATAAATGTTTTCCCGCTTTCCTGAGTATAATCTTGTGCTGCCTTGGCTGACTCATCGAAGGTATCACCTACGAGCCGAATCTCTACGTAGTCTCCTCCGAAAAATTTAACCTGCCCTATTTTTTGTTGCGGAGTTGTAATGGGCATGAAAATCGTAGCAGGAATTTGCATTTCCTGACAGGTGTAGGCCACACCTTGAGCATGGTTCCCGGCCGAAGCACAGACCACTCCGCGTGACTTCTCATCATCTGTCAATTGTGAAATAGCATAATAGGCTCCTCGAATTTTAAAAGAGCGAACACGCTGTTCATTTTCTCTTTTTAAATAAATAGTTGCACCATATTTTTCCGACAAGTATCGACTATAATCCAAGGGGGTACGTACTACCACGCGCTTAAGAACGGAGTATGCTTGTTCTACATTTTTTGCTGTAATCATAGTTCCATTAATTTCTTTCTATATTTATTGTATCATTATTCCCTAGAAAATCCTAGTATTTATACTTATATTCAAGCTACTAGCATGTTATTCAACAGAAAACGAATGTTTAATTTTGTAAAGATCTATTTATGAACAAAATGGGCAAAAGAGCTGGAAAAACCAGCTCTTTTATTCATTTTCGGAGATAAGGGAAAAAGGGAATGACATCCCCTCAGCCGCCAACTCAAACCTTAAATGTATTGCCATCACTCAAAGTAAAGCTGACTATCCCCCTATCTACCATGATAGTGTTTAATTATAGATTTTGAATGCGTCGTCATCATTGCGTCCGACAAATGGCATTGCTTTGCGGAGTTCTGCACCTACTTTTTCGATTTCAAGATTCTCTGCTTCTTTACGATAAGCTTCCATACGTGGACGGCCTGCTTTATAGTCATTTACAAAGTCATTTGCAAATTTACCAGATTGAATATCTGCAAGGACTGCTTTCATGTTTTCTTTGACTTGGTCTGTAATCACGCGTGGACCTGATACATAGTCACCAAATTCAGCAGTGTTTGAGATAGATTGGCGCATTTTCTTGAAACCACCCTCGTAAACAAGGTCAACGATAAGTTTCATTTCATGGAGAACTTCAAAGTATGCCAATTCTGGTGCATAGCCAGCTTCTGTCAAGACTTCAAAACCAGCTTGCATAAGGGCTGTCAAGCCACCGCAGAGAACAGCTTGCTCACCAAACAAATCTTCTTCTGTCTCTTCTTTGAAAGTTGTTTCCAAAAGACCAACACGGGCTGAACCAACACCTTTTGCCCAGTCCATCGCAATATGTTTTGCATTGCCAGTTGCATCTTGGTAAACAGCATAGAGGGCTGGTACTCCAAAACCTTCTTCAAAGGTACGGCGGACCAAGTGACCTGGACCTTTTGGTGCACACATGAAGACATCCACATCTGCTGGTACCTTGATAAATTCAAAATGAACGTTGAAACCATGGGCAAAACCAAGGGCATTGCCCGCTTCCAAGTTTGGAGCGATTTCTTCATTGTAAAGGTCTGCTTGGATTTCGTCTGGAGCCAAAATCATGATGACATCGGCTTGTTTTGCTGCTTCTGCTACTTCAAAAGTTTCAAAACCGTCTTCTTTTGCCTTGTCAAATGACTTACCTGCACGCACACCGATGATGACATCGTGCCCTGTATCACGCAAGTTTTGAGCATGGGCATGACCTTGTGAACCATAACCGATAACGGCGATACGTTTACCGTCAAGTGCTGCTACTGTTACATCTTTTTCATATTGCATTGTTACTGTCATAATTTTTTCTCTTTTCTATTTTTATTTGTAGTTTTGGATGTTCAAAGAAAATGAAGGCTAGACTAGGCGATGTAGACGAAGATAGAACTAACGTTCATCAAGCCAAATCAACGCAGGATAGGTTTTATTATCGAAAAGGATTAGTCTCTACTAAAGCCAGTCGCACCCGTTCTTGCGATATTCTTAATGCCATAAGGCTGAATCACCCGCAGGAGGGCGTCAATCTTATCTCCATCACCTGTCATTTGAATGGTAATGGAGTGCGGTGCCACATCAACAACATTTGCTCTAAAGGGTTGGATAATCGCTAAAATTTCTGCTCGTTTTGTTGGCGGAGCTGAAATTTTAACAAGAATCACCTCACGCTCTAAGTGGGGAATGTCCGTCAAATCACGGACACGGACCACATCAATCAAGCGGTTTAGCTGTTTGATGATTTGTTCGACCTCATCGTGACTGGCCACGTCTACAATCACCGTCACACGTGAGATACCATCTACTTCTGTTGGGCCGACGGAGATGGACTCAATATTGATTTGGCGACGAGATAGGACACCTGTAAAACGATTCAGAACACCAGATGAATTTCGCAATTTAGCTGTTAACATTCTACGCATTGAACTTCACCCCCAACATTTCTGCATTGCTCTTACCTGCTGGCACCATCGGTTGAACATGTTCACGATTAGAAATATGAACCTCTATGAGCATTGGTTTATCTTCTAAGATAACTTTCATGTCTTCACTTAGAGTCGCTGGATTGTCAAAACTATAATGACTAATTCCATAGGCCTCTGCCAACAGTTGGAAATTTGGCTCATCATCAAAGACTGATTGGCTACGACGTTTTTCATAGAAGGATTCCTGCCATTGACGAACCATTCCAAGAGAGTGGTTATTGATCAATACGACCTTAATCGGTACACCATAGCCATTCAAAATAGCCAATTCTTGGTTGGTCATTTGGAAGCCGCCATCACCAACAAAGATGATTACTTCTTTATCTGGATTAGCTAATTTGGCGCCGATAGCCGCAGGAATACCAAAGCCCATGGTCCCCATGCCACCAGATGTTACAAGTTGACGTGCATGTTTGTAGGGGTAGAATTGGGCAGCCCACATTTGATGCTGACCAACATCTGTCACGACAATGGCATCCCCTTGCGTCAACTGACCAATTAATTCAATTGCCGCCTGTGGCTTAATAACCTTTTCATCTTCATTGTACCAAAATGGCGCCCGACGTTTGTTTTCCAATACTTGTGCCGTCCAATCAGCATAGCTTGTTTCGACTGTTTCTAAAGCAAGCAAAGCTTTCAAGGTTGCCTTAGCGTCGCCCACTACTGGAATAGCCGTTTTGACAACTTTACCAATTTCTGCGGGATCAATATCAATATGTGCTACCGTCGCATTTGGCGCATAGGTTGTTGGATTTCCTGTTAGGCGGTCATCGAATCGCGCTCCAATATTGATAATGTAATCAGCCTGATCCATAGCCATATTAGCAGCGTATGAACCGTGCATTCCCCCCATAGCCAAGGATAATTCATGCTCAATGGGCATTGCACCTAATCCAAGGAGGGTTGAAACTACTGGAATACGGTAGCGCTCTGCAAAGGCAACTAATTCTTTATTGGCATCTGCATAATTGACACCACCACCAGCCAATATAACTGGTTTTTGAGCTTGGCTAAGCTGTTTCAAAATTTTCTTAACCTGCAAACCATTTGGTTCAATCGTTGGCTGATAACTTGGTAGGTGTAGAGTTGGGTCATGATAAAAATCAACAACTCTTTCTTGGATGTCTTTTGGAACATCAATAACAACGGGACCCGGTCTCCCCGTTGTTGCAATATGGAGAGCTTCTGTGATGACTCTAGGAATATCTGCCGTATCCCGAATTTGGTAATTGTACTTGGTAATCGGCATTGTCATCCCCAAGACATCCGCTTCCTGAAAAGCATCTTTACCGATACCACGTGTTGCGACTTGACCAGTAAAAACTAAAAGAGGAACACTATCGCCCATTGCGTCCGCAATTCCAGTAATGGCATTGGTAGCTCCTGGCCCAGAGGTTACAATGGCTACGCCCACCTTTCCTGATGATTTAGCGTATCCTTCGGCCTCGTGGACCGCTCCTTGTTCATGACGAGCCAAAATATGCTGGATTCCCTCATATTGATAGATAGCATCATATAGAGGCAAAACTGCCCCACCAGGATATCCAAAAACAAGGTCTACTCCCAGCTGATGCAGGGTGTCCAAAATGAGATAGGACCCCGAACGCGGTTGGTCTAGTTGAATTTCTTGCACGAATATTCCTCCTCTCTGCAAATGTGTTATCTACTATAATATCACAAGGAAGTAGAATGTCAAGGAATTTTCTGAAAATTCCTACATTTGTTCGTTTTCTTAACTATTTCCTAACATTTTCTTAAGCAAAACTTAAGCAACCCCCTTGACTGGCTTGGTTTCAGCTTGCTTTTAGAAAACTTCAGTATAGTAGTCCCAACAAGAAAAATAAATGAGGTTTAGGATATGTATTATGTAGTGATACCGGCTTACCAGCCAGATGAAAAATTAATCCAACTATTAGAAATAATGAAAAACAGGCTAAATTGTCAGGTCATCGTTGTGGATGATGGTAGTACTGGCGCATCCAAAAATATTCTTGAAATCGCCAAAACCTATGCAATTGTTCTACACCATGATGTCAATAAAGGAAAAGGCCAAGCCTTGCGAACAGCCTTTAGTTTCATCCAAGATTTGAGAAAACCAGGTGTTATCGTAACTGCTGACGCAGATGGTCAACATGCTGTGAATGATATTGACCGCATCGCCCGTGCAGCTATGAATTTGCCAAGTCGCCTGATTCTTGGTGTTCGTCAATTTACCAAAGACATTCCCTTTCGGAGTCGTTTTGGTAACAAACTAACTAGAGTGTTGTTTAGACTGCAAACTGGCGTCAATGTGTCCGATACACAAACAGGCTTGCGTGGATTCCATACTGACTTAATTCCATTCATGTTAGATATTGAAGGCGATCGCTATGAGTACGAGATGAACATGTTAACTCAGGCAAGTCAACGCTATAAAATTACGG
This sequence comes from Streptococcus suis, assembly GCF_046032115.1. Taxonomy (GTDB): domain Bacteria; phylum Bacillota; class Bacilli; order Lactobacillales; family Streptococcaceae; genus Streptococcus; species Streptococcus suis_AJ. The sequence continues at coordinate 54,058 of NZ_JARQOZ010000011.1, forward strand.
AAGTCCCAATTCAAACTATTTATATCGATGATAATGCCAGTTCGCATTTTCGTCCCATAAAAGATGGACTGCTCATTTACAAAAATCTCTTCAAATTTGCTCTGGCATCTTTTGGTGGATTTCTAGTTGACTACGGAGTATATGCACTTGCCTTATTGCTACTCACTAGCTTACCAACTGCTCTACGCTTATTGGTCGCAAATACCCTTGCTCGCATTTGTAGCGCTACCTGTAATTTTGCACTTAACAAGAAGTTAGTCTTTAAAAATAAAGAAAGCGTCACTCGTACTGGAGCCGGCTACTTTACTTTAGCCCTTATCCTCTTCCTTTGTGACACTGCGCTTCTTTATCTCTTCCACCAAATTCTAGGACTCAACCTCTACATTGTCAAACTTGCAGTTGATATCTTCCTTTTCCTAGCTTCTTGGTTTGTTCAAAAGAATATCATTTTTAAAGAAAGGAAATCATTTTCCCATGAAATTGCTTAAAAAACCCTTTGCCTATGCCTCAATCTTCGGAATACTCTTAACCAGTGGGTTCACCTATTCTATGTTGAAAACCTTTGTCATCTCAGAGGCCATCTCAACAGTCTCTGCAAGCAATACCACAGCAAGTAGCCAAGATACAACTACCTCATCTTCATCGACAGCTGCCACCACTGCAACAAACGTATCTACAACAGATACCAGCTATATGGATGACAATATCCAAATTAACTTGGAAACCATCACAACCAACAATACAACTGTCTATGTAGCGGATATCCAAGTTAGCTCGCCAGAGTATTTAAAAACAGCACTTGCGCAAAACACTTACGGTACAAACGTAACAGCTAAAACCTCAGAAACAGCGGCAGCAAACAATGCCATTCTAGCGGTTAATGGTGACTACTACGGAGCCAACTCAACTGGTTATGTTATTAAAAACGGCGTTCTCTACCGTGACACAGTCCGTGACAATGCTTCCTATGGTGACTTGGCTATCTACGCAGACGGCTCATTTGAAATCATTTATGAAAATGAGATTACCGCCCAAGAATTGATTGACAAGGGCGTTGTCAACCTCTTAGCATTTGGTCCATCATTGGTCGAAAACGGCGAAATTGTCGTCGATACTTCAACAGAAGTCGGACGTGCAATGTCATCCAACCCTCGTTCTGCTATCGGGATTATCGATGAAAATCATTATATCATCGTCGTAGCAGATGGACGTACGTCTGAAAGCGAAGGACTCTCTCTCTATCAATTGGCAGAAGTTATGAAACAATATGGTGCTCAAACTGCCTACAACCTTGATGGCGGTGGTTCATCTACTCTTTACTTCAACGGTCAAGTTATTAACAACCCAACAACAAACGGAAATACTATCTCAGAAAGGGCGGTGAGTGACATTGTCTACATCGGTTACTAATTCAACTACAAGAGTTTCAAGAACATTTATCTCCTACTTAGCAATAACAGCTTTCCTGTTTATTTTCAGTCGAATCTATGAAAGTCTCAGCTATGGCGAAGTCTCTGTCTTTATGCATTATATGTTCTGTGTACCATTAATAGGCGGAGCTGTGCTACTCGGTCTGCTGCAACTTATACCTACTCTTTCACGTCTCTCTTATAATTTGTGGAATTCTGGCGTCGCAACTATTACAGCTGGTTGTCTTCTCCGAGGCATTATCAACCTATCTGGACGTTCAACTACCTTAGATCAACCTTATTGGTACATCGGCGCAGCCTTCCTAGTTCTATCGTTAGTCGGTCTTTTCATCAATCCATCCGCAAACAATCGTCGAAAAACGACCACTTAATCTACAAATAAATGATAAGGGCACTTAAAATTCTTAGGTGCCTTTTATTGTAGAATGAATTGTTGGAAAATTCGGAAATTTCCAATTATTTATCAAATCTTTTATCGTTTCTTTCATATCTATGATATAATGGGTAAAATAAGATAGGGAGAAGAAAATTATGACCGATACAAACAAACTTAAAAACCTCCGTCACCGTAGTTCCGTCTACGATTCGATGGTAAAATCACCTAACCGTGCTATGTTACGAGCAACAGGAATGACCGACGATAGCTTTGAAAAGCCCATTGTTGGGGTTATTTCGACATGGGCTGAAAATACACCTTGTAACATCCACCTTCATGACTTTGGAAAATTAGCCAAAGAAGGAGTTAAAGATGCAGGTGCCTGGCCTGTTCAATACGGTACCATCACCGTTGCAGACGGAATCGCTATGGGGACTCCGGGAATGCGTTTCTCACTGACTTCACGTGATATCATTGCAGATTCTATTGAGGCAGCTATGGGAGGACACAACGTGGATGCCTTTGTCGCAATCGGTGGCTGTGATAAAAACATGCCTGGCTCTATGATTGCTATCGCCAATATGGACATTCCTGCCGTATTTGCCTACGGTGGAACTATCGCACCTGGTAACCTCAATGGAAAAGATATTGACCTCGTTTCTGTCTTCGAAGGAATCGGAAAATGGAACAATGGCGACTTAACTGCTGAAGAAGTTCGTCAGATTGAGTGTAATGCCTGTCCTGGTCCTGGTGGTTGCGGTGGTATGTACACTGCCAATACCATGGCTACTGCCATTGAGGTAATGGGTATGTCCATTCCTGGCTCTTCTTCTCACCCTGCTGAATCTCCTGAGAAGAAGGCTGATATTGAAGAAGCTGGTCGTGCTGTTGTACGCATGCTAGAACTTGGCATCAAACCATCTGACATTATGACTCGTGAAGCCTTTGAAGATGCAATCACTGTTACCATGGCACTCGGTGGCTCAACCAACGCTACGCTCCATCTTCTAGCCATCGCCCATGCTGCTAATGTTGAATTAACACTGGAAGACTTCAACGATTTCCAAGAGCGCGTACCTCACTTGGCAGACCTAAAACCATCTGGTAAATATGTTTTCCAAGACCTCTATAATGTCGGCGGTGTCCCTGCGGTTATGAAATACTTGCTCAAAAACGGCTTCCTTCATGGCGATCGCATCACATGTACAGGTAAAACCGTTGCTGAAAACCTAGAGAATTTTGCAGACTTGACTCCAGGTCAAGATGTCATCATGCCACTTGAAAATCCAAAACGTGCAGATGGCCCACTCATCATCCTAAAAGGTAACCTTGCTCCTGAAGGTGCCGTTGCCAAGGTTTCTGGTGTGAAAGTCCGCAACCATACAGGTCCAGCCAAGGTCTTTGATTCAGAAGAGGAAGCAATCGAAGCCGTCTTGACCGATGAAATCGTAGATGGCGATGTAGTCGTTGTCCGCTATGTTGGACCAAAAGGTGGTCCTGGTATGCCTGAAATGCTGTCCCTTTCTTCTATGATTGTCGGAAAAGGCCAAGGTGACAAGGTTGCCCTTCTAACAGACGGTCGTTTCTCTGGTGGTACCTATGGACTGGTTGTTGGACACATCGCACCTGAAGCTCAGGATGGTGGACCAATTGCCTACCTCCGTACAGGTGATTTGGTAACGGTTGACCAAGATACCAAAGAAATCACCATGCATGTTTCTGACCAAGAAATCGAAGAACGCAAGAAAACTACTGTTATCCCACCACTCTACTCTCGTGGTGTTCTCGGTAAATATGCCCATACCGTATCATCTGCCTCTAAAGGAGCCGTTACCGACTTCTGGAGACCAGAACGAAGCGGTAAAAAATAAAAAGAATACAACCCCTGTCACACAATGACCGGGGTTTTTAAAGGAGTAAATGGAATGAAACTAAACGTCGAACTATCCCGCTTCCGCGTTAAGGAAGGCAAGACTGCCAAAGTAGATGAATGGATGGCCTTTCTTAATGACCATTTGGAAGATACTCTGCTCACCCTAGAAGGTGAGAAAATGTATGTCGAAACCATCTTCCGTGAGGTATTGGACGGTCGCGAATACCTTTACTGGTATTCTGTCCAAGCTGAAGGAGGGATTGAAGTCGAAGATTCAGAATCCTATATTGATAAAAAACACATGGAATTTTGGGAAGAATGCATCGACCCGATCTATGGCATGGTAGATCTAACTCCTCAAGTTGTCATGATTCCCAAAGCTATTTATGAAACCATGGAAGAAATAGACAAACAATACGATGAAACATTTAAAAAATGGGAGCGGGAAAGAACTCGACTGGTCTAAAAAAGAGTTCGTCTTCCCACCCCCGCACAGTTGATTAGGTCAGATTTGGAGTGTGAAACACGAACAAATCTGCCAATCAACCACTGCGCTGAGATGTTGACACGAACTCTGAGAAGTGTGGCAGGACTTTTTTCCCAGCCTCATTTTCTTTTTATTTCGGACTGATGCCAAGCGTGATACGTCCGAGACGGCTGATGCGGGTCATCTTCCAAGCAGGAGACCAGACAATCTCTACCTGTGCATCGTTTATACCATCAATCGTTTTCAAGGCTGCAACTAATTCTCCTGGCATGGTATCTGCACAGGAACAACCTGCATCTGTAAAGGTCATGACAACCTTGCAAAAACCAGCTTCATCTAAATGAATCTCATAAATCAAACCCAAATTGTAGATGTCTAGTTCAATTTCAGGATCGTAAATGGATTCCAAAACCTCTATCAACTGTTCTGATACAGTTAACGCTCGTTCATTAATCTGAATATCTTCTCTCATTAGCTTTCTCATCTTTCTAATTTGTATCATTTTCTCATATTTTTTATCAATTATCAAGAAAAATTTGCAAATTCTGAATATTCAAAAAAAGTTTGGCTGAAACCTCTTTTTATAGTTATTTAGTTTTAAGATAGTATTCCAAAGCAGACTGAACAGAACGACCTGTTCTTAACAATTCAGTCACCTTTCTTTTTAGAGTAGCCCAAAACTGTTCGATGGGATTGAGTTCAGGAGAATAAGGTGGTAAGGGAAGAAAGTAATGCCCGCTAGCTATAGAACTCTCATCAAGGTGCTTTTTAGGATGAAAGGTGGCATTATCCATAACAATCAGATGTGGCTCTGATAAGCACGGTAATAATTCCTTTTGATACCATGTCATAAAAAGATCTGCTGTCATTGTTCCGTGATACAACAAGGGTGCTACAATTTGGGAACCAATTTGTCCTGCGACAACAGAAAGCCTTTCAAAACGACGTCCACTAACCTTGTCATAGACTTTTTGACCGCGTACAGCTCTTGCTTTGTGACGATAAAGATAAGTGTCAATGCCAGTCTCATCAATATAGACAATTGGTGTATTAGGAAAAAACCCTAGAACATCTAAGTAGCGTCTAACTTTGTCGCTATCTTGTTCTTTATAAGTTGTCGTCTTTTTTTAAAGTGATGTTCAGTTTTTTTAAGGCTGCCCAAACTGAGGGAATACTACAGTCAAAATGCTCTGCTATTTCCCTTAAGAAAGCATCTGGGTGTTCGTTAACAAAGGCTTCTAACTTATCAAATGGCAATTTGCGAGGGCTTGGTTTTCTTTTTTGGCGCTCCAAATGACCTAGTTCTTTGAGTTGTTTCTCCCACAGATACAGTGTATTAGTGCTAATTCCAAATAACTGACACGTTTCTTTTTTGGAATGACCAGCCTCTACATAATTAATAACTCGTTTTCTAAAATCTATTCCGTAACTTTTCATAAGTATAGTATAACACATACTATATAGAAACTAACAAACTATACCATGAAAAGAATAAAATAACCGAGTAATTTGCCACAGACTGTTAAAGATACGGTTCTCTATAAACTTCTTGCTTGTCCTTCGTTGTCGCCTCCAATAGAAAATAAGTAGCGATGTCCTTGAGTTAGACTATGATAAAACCCATCTCCTTCATAAATTTGAAAAATCCTCATAGTCTTTTGACTTTCTTCATCTTTATAGACATGTTGAATATAGTCATTATCCGAAAACACCTTGTCCAGCAGTTCTTGGCTTGCCAGTCTTGCCTTTCCCTCAATCCGAATAACCTGGATGAGATACTCTTCTTCAGACAAGGCCGACAATGCCACGCGACCATCTTCTATTAACTGTCTATAAAAATGAGTCTCAGAACCAGTCATAAAGAAGATACCATCTTCATTCGCAGCAGTAATATGAATAGGTCGAGCGTGGGGATTTCCTGCTTCATCTACTGTCGCAAAAATCCCCAATTTCATCTCTTCCAAAATTCCCATGATTTCTTTCGTCTTCATCAGCAGCCTCCTTGACATAAATTCTACCTAGATTATAGCAAATTCTATGCAGAAAGTTAAGATGAATAAATCTAAAACCATATTCCTATATCAGATATAGTTGTTTAGTTTTTATTTGATGTATGATAAAATAGACTTATGACTTACGGAATTGATTTTAGAAAACGCGTTATTGCCTATGTCCAATCAGGACACACAAA
>NZ_JARQOZ010000012.1:0-58838 GCF_046032115.1 Streptococcus suis
TTTTAGTCATGATTGGCTTTGCTTTAAGGAAAGCTAAGTCTGGGACAAGGACTCACCTTGCGAGCTGGGTAGTTTAACTGGTTCAAAAAAATCACCACACAAACAAGGGGTTATTGCGCCCTTTTTTGCGTTTAATTGGAAGAAAGGGCACCAGCGAATATTGTAGACCAATTGTGAGATAAGGAAAGTCGTCACTATCCTCTTTTGGACGGTAACAAATTGGATAAAATACGAACTACGGGAATGATTCAGGACTTTTTCTGATATGAAAAATATTCTCAATTATGATAAAATAAAGAGATTGAGAAAGTTGAGGATTTTATGGCAAAAACGAGTAAAAAAGGAAAGGCTACGAGGCGACCAACTAAGGCAGAATTAGCACAGCAAGAACGTGTTAAAAATATCACCCTTCGAGTATTGGGGCTTTTATTCATTGCCTTTGCAGCCAGTCGCCTAGGTGTGTTTGGAGTGACCAGCTACAATATTTTCCGGCTATTATTTGGTAGTCTGGCCTATCTATTATTGGCGGGTGCATTTATCTACCTTCTTATTCCCAAAGTCTTACGCGAAAGAGAAGGGACCATATCGGGCTTCTGGCTGATTGTTATCGGGTTATTGATTGAATTTCAGGCTTACTTAGACTGGACCTATCAAGGGAGTGACTTATTCGGTCATACTCTAAAATTGGCCTTGTCAGACCTAGCTAAGTTTCAGGTAACAGTATTTCTAGGCGGAGGGATGATTGGAAGTATCTTCTATCTGCCAGTCTCCTTCCTCTTTGCAAATGTCGGTTCCTTCTTCATCGGTCTTCTAGTGATAGCATTTGGTATCTTTTTTGTAAGCCCATGGTCTGTTTATGATGTTGCCGATGGCTTGGCGGTTGCCAAAGATAAGTTGGTGGAGACGCAGGTAAAAAGAGCAGAGCTTCGAACACAGAAGAAGGCTGAACGAGAAGAAAAACGTCAGCAAGAATTAGCTCGTCTAGAAGAGGAACGCCTTCGTCTAGAGGAAGAGTCAGCTCGGGCTTTGGCACTGGTAGATAGACAGGTCGATTTAGAAACGGGTGAAATCCTCGAAGAAGAGACTGTTCAAGTACCGATTATTTCAGAATATGACCACTTAGGCATAGAAGATGAATTTCCTATTATGTTGGCAGAAGATGACCAACCAGCACAATCAAACTCGGCAAGCCAGGCTTCTGAACCAAATGAGTTTGAAAAGGACGAGACAGATGTGGAGATTGATTTCAAGCCTAAGCAGAGACTAGCATACAAACTTCCGTCCATAGACTTATTTGCTCCTATAAAAGCTAAGAGTCAGTCCAATGAAAAACGGATTGTTCGTCAGAATATTAAAGTTTTAGAAGACACCTTTGCCAGTTTTGGAATCAAGGTAGTAGTTGAGCGTGCTGAGATTGGACCATCGGTAACCAAGTATGAAGTCAAACCAGCAGTCGGCGTTCGTGTCAATCGGATTTCTAACCTAGCTGATGATTTGGCTCTAGCCCTTGCGGCTAAAGATGTCCGTATTGAAGCTCCTATCCCGGGAAAATCACTGGTCGGTATTGAAGTTCCAAACTCCGAAGTGGCTACAGTACCTTTCCGTGAGCTCTGGGAACAATCTAAAACAGACCCAGACAAACTTCTGGAAATTCCTCTCGGTAAGGCTGTCAATGGTTCCGTCCGTTCCTTTAACCTAGCACGTATGCCCCATCTATTGGTGGCTGGTTCAACTGGTTCAGGGAAGTCTGTTGCTGTCAACGGTATCATCTCTTCAATTCTAATGAAAGCTGGTCCAGACCAAGTTAAGTTCATGATGATTGACCCCAAAATGGTCGAATTATCGGTCTATAATGATATTCCCCACCTATTGATTCCCGTTGTGACCAACCCACGCAAGGCTGCTCGAGCTCTTCAAAAAGTAGTGGATGAAATGGAGAAACGCTATGAGTTGTTTAGCCAGATTGGTGTCCGAAACTTGGAAGGTTATAATGCGAAGGTCGAAGAATTTAATAGCCGTTCAGAAGAAAAACAGATTCCACTTCCTCTCATTGTGGTAATCGTAGATGAGTTGGCAGACTTGATGATGGTAGCCAGCAAAGAAGTGGAAGATGCCATTATTCGCTTGGGACAGAAGGCTCGTGCAGCAGGTATCCACATGATTCTTGCTACCCAGCGACCATCTGTTGATGTTATTTCAGGTTTGATTAAAGCCAATGTACCATCTCGTATCGCCTTTGCCGTATCAAGCGGTACAGACAGTCGGACGATTCTAGATGAAAACGGTGCTGAAAAACTCTTGGGTCGCGGTGACATGCTCTTTAAACCGATTGATGAAAACCATCCAGTCCGCTTGCAAGGTTCCTTTATATCCGATGATGATGTAGAAGCAATAGTTGGCTTTATCAAGGATCAGGCAGATGCAGATTATGATGAATCCTTTGATCCAGGTGAAGTGGCAGAAGGTGATGGCGATGCAGGTTTTGGTGATGCTGGAGGAGATCCACTTTTCAACGAAGCACGTGCCTTGGTAGTTGAGACACAAAAAGCCAGCGCCTCTATGATTCAACGACGCTTGTCTGTTGGTTTTAACAGGGCAACACGCCTCATGGAAGAGCTAGAAGCAGCGGGTGTCATTGGTCCGGCTGAAGGAACAAAACCTAGAAAGGTATTGGAAACACAATAATGAAATTTGATGCAGTTCATCATATTGCAATTATCGGTAGTGACTATGACAAAACAAGAGAATTTTATGTTGAAAAACTAGGCTTTGAACAGGTGGATGAACATATTCGCCCAGAAAAAAATGATATTCTCTTCAATGTCAAAAAAGGCAATCTGACCTTGGAAATCTTCATCAAACCAGATGCACCAATGCGTCCGGCCATGCCCAATCCTGAACATACAGGTCTACGCCATCTAGCCTTCCAGGTTGCAGATGTGGAAGCCTGTCTGGAAGAGTTTGACCGATTGGGCATTCGCCATGAAGCCCTCCGTACAGACGATTTTGATGGGAAGAAGATGGCCTTCTTCTTTGCTCCAGATGGCCTCCCTCTAGAAATTCATGAATGAGTCCATCTTTTCATGCCCAGAGAGGCCTTTCAATATGACAACTAATTAATACTCTTAGAAAATCAAAATCATACGCTGTTGACTTGATTTGATGAACGTCAGTTCTATCTGCATCTACGTCTCCTTGTCTGATTTAGTATAAAAAGAATCCCCACTGCGCCTGCAATGGGGATTTATTATGCCATCTATTGAAAGGATGGATGATTTTAGGATTTTAAAGTGAAGACCGCAATAACCAAAGCTAGATACATCAAAAAGGTCAAGATAAAACTAGCTCGCCAGAAAACCTTGAAGAAACGGCGATATAAAAAATTCTTTTTCTTTAAAAGGAAGAAACCACAAAGACCAATCGCTAGTAGTGAGAGGGCTAGGACAAGCTGAGGCAGTAGACTGTTATAGTAGGCCTTGTCCGAAATCAGATAAAATTCAATTGCATAGAGAGGAAAGGCAATGTCTGCAAAGTTCCAGCCTCGGTTTTGCAACCTAAAAAACTTGACAGCAATTATCGAAATGGCCAAGGTTAGAAAGATAAATAGGAAGGCTACTATTTTTAAAAATATAATCGATTCAAACATACATTCATTCTATAAAAAATGTGAAAAAAAGTAAACCTAAAGCTTGCATTTCTTTGAAATTCGTGTATAATGAAAAGGTATGTGTAAAACACATATTTGTGGGAGGTAAAAATCTTTAATTACCGCCAAAACCACAATAGGAGGATTTTATATCATGGCTAAAAAAGTCGAAAAACTCGTAAAACTTCAAATTCCTGCAGGTAAAGCTACTCCAGCTCCACCAGTCGGACCAGCACTTGGTCAAGCAGGTATCAACATCATGGGATTCACAAAAGAGTTTAACGCTCGTACAGCTGACCAAGCTGGCATGATTATCCCAGTAGTTATCTCTGTGTATGAAGATAAATCATTCACTTTCATCACTAAAACACCACCAGCTGCTGTTCTTTTGAAAAAAGCCGCAGGTGTTGAAAAAGGTTCAGGTACACCAAACAAAACTAAAGTTGCAACAGTTACTCGTGCACAAGTACAAGAAATTGCTGAAACTAAAATGCCTGACTTGAACGCTGCATCTCTTGAAGCTGCAATGCGTATGATCGAAGGTACTGCTCGTTCTATGGGATTCACTGTTACTGACTAAGTAGCACCCAAGATTATCTGATTACAAGGAGACATATAAAATGGCTAAAAAAAGCAAAAACTTGCGTGCTGCTCTTGAAAAAATCGACAGCACAAAATTGTACAGCGTAGAAGAAGCTGTTGCTCTTGCAAAAGAAACTAACTTCGCTAAATTTGATGCGTCAGTTGAAGTTGCTTACAACTTGAACATCGACGTACGTAAAGCTGATCAACAAATCCGTGGTGCAATGGTATTGCCAAACGGTACTGGTAAAACTTCACGCGTTCTTGTTTTCGCACGTGGTGCTAAAGCAGAAGAAGCAAAAGCTGCTGGTGCAGACTTTGTTGGTGAAGATGACCTCGTTGCTAAAATCAACGGTGGTTGGTTGGACTTCGACGTTGTTATCGCAACTCCAGATATGATGGCAGTTGTTGGACGTCTTGGTCGTGTACTTGGTCCACGTAACTTGATGCCAAACCCTAAAACTGGTACAGTAACAATGGATGTTGCTAAAGCAGTTGAAGAGTCTAAAGGTGGTAAAATCACTTACCGTGCTGACAAAGCAGGTATCGTACAAGCTCTTATCGGTAAAGTATCATTTGACGCTGACAAACTCGTTGAAAACTTCAAAGCTTTCCACGATGTAATGGCTAAAGCTAAACCAGCTACAGCTAAAGGTACTTACATGACTTCAGTATCTATCACTACAACACAAGGTGTTGGTATCAAAGTTGATCCTAACTCACTTTAATCAATAGAAAGATTGTCTGCGGGCAATCTTTTTTAGTTGACATTCAATAGATTAAGCTATATAATATGTGTAAAAAGTGATTTAGGAGGCAACTATGAAGGCGACCCGTGAAGAATTTTATAGCCATCTTTCGGCGGTTTATCAGCTACCAGAAGATGCTATCACACCCGTATTGCGTGAAAAGGTTTTTGAAATAGCAAAAGAGCTTGATCAAGCTGACAATCTCTACATACTTGCTGAACATCTTAACCGCTATGTCAATGCAGAGCTGACAGCCTTGACCTGCCATGCACCAAAAGAGTTGGTTCAGCTTTCTCTTTACATTCAACAACTTCAAAATCATTACCGAATGGCAAGTTTTATCCCAGGAAAGGTAGAATAAAAACAGATGACAGAATATACAAAACCACTCGTTTGGAAGTGGGAAGATGAAAATGACAACCGATCTGGCAACCGTCCAACAGCGGGCAGTCGCTTTGAGCAAGACCTACCAAAGGGAGAGAAGCCTTTCCAAGTCTATTCATTGGGGACTCCGAATGGCATTAAGGTTGCTATTATGTTGGAGGAGTTGAAAGAGTTAGGTATTTCGGAAGCTGATTATGACCTCTTTCTCATCAATATCGGTCAAGGAGATCAATTTGGCTCCGATTTTGTTGCCATCAACCCCAACTCCAAAATACCAGCTATGGTAGATTATTCCGAGCAAGAACCGATTTCGGTCTTTGAATCAGCCAATATTCTCCTCTACTTGGCAGAAAAGTTTGAAGCCTTTTTGCCAAAATCATGGGCAGAGCGGACAGAGGTTCTTAATTGGCTCTTCTGGCAAACTGGCGCCGCTCCATTTGTTGGTGGAGGATTTGGACATTTCTTCCATTACGCTCCGACAACGCAAGAATATCCGATTAATCGCTATACAATGGAAACTAAGCGTCAGCTGGATCTCTTGGATCAGCTATTGGCGACTAGAGAATATGTAGCAGGTAACACTTATACTATTGCTGATATCGCTATTTGGTCTTGGTATGGTCGCTTGGTGCAAGGAGAACTATATCCAGGTTCGGCAGAATTTTTAGATGTTGATTCTTACAAGCATCTAAAGTCCTGGGTAGAGAAAATAGCCCAACGCCCAGCTGTACAACGAGGGTTGACAGTGAAATATCATTCAATTGATAATTAATTGACTTGCCCACCTTATGGGTGGGTTTTTCTTTTACTTTGGTATGATAAAAGTTTATAATGAAAGAGTTAGACTTTGTGAAAATCCAAAAACAGAAATTAATAATTGATACTCAATGAAAATCAGAATTAGACTAGGCGACGTAGATGCAGATAGAACTGAAGTTCATCAAATCAAGTCAACAACGTCTGATTTTGATTTTCGAAGAGTATGAGTTTTTCCTGTCTTATATTTACATAGAAAGTAATAGAAAAATGTCCGAAAAAGTTGAAATGCAGCAGTCCAAAGAACAGGCGACAATGGCCAGAGGCTTGGCTTGGTTAACTGCTGGAAATATTCTTAGTCGCCTGCTTGGTGTTGCCTATGTTATTCCCTGGTATATTTGGTTAGGGGAATATCGAGCTGAAGCCAATGCCCTCTTTAGTATGGGGTATCAAATCTATGCCAACTTCTTATTGATTTCAACAGCTGGTCTTCCGACAGCTATTGCCAAACAAGTAGCTAAATACAATGTCTTGGGTAAAGAAGAGGTGTCGCTTTACTTGGTCAGAGAATTCTTCAAGCTCATGTTGGTCTTTGGAGCTGTCTTTGCAGGGGTCATGTATCTAAGTGCTCCGTGGTTGGCAGACGCATCGGGGTCGAAGGAAAAGTTACTTCCAGTCATGTACAGTCTCGTTCCGCCTTTATTTATCTTTCCTGCTATGAGTATCTTACGTGGATTTTTCCAGGGCCGACACGATATGAAGCCTTATGCGATCAGCCAGCTTGCAGAGCAGCTGGTACGGGTTATCTGGATACTGGCAGCAACATTTATGATTATGAAGTTGGGTAGCGGAGACTATCTTGAAGCAGTTGTCCAATCTACCTTTGCAGCTTTTGTCGGGATGATTGCTAGTGTTGGGATTTTAGTTTATACTTTATGGAAGCAAGGTTACCTTGGTAAGTTGCTTCATGCTAAGAAACAAAAGATTTCTTTGGATACAGGTCAACTTATTAGGGAAACTGTTCGAGATGCGATTCCAATTATCATTTTAGGTCTAACGATTCAATTATTGCAGTTTATTGACCAAGTCACATTTATTCGTGTTATGGAAAGAATTACGAATTACAGTAATTCGGAACTTTTGGAACTTTATTCATATATGGCTGCCAATCCAAGTAAGATTACGATGATGATTATCGGGATTTCACTGAGTCTGGGAAGTGTTGCTATTCCATTGATTACAGAGAAATTTGTCAAGAAAGATTTGAAGGCGGCGTCTCATTTAGTGGCGGATAATCTACAATTACTCTTTATATTCACTATACCGGCAATTGTTGGAACAGTCCTGTTAGCTGGGCCACTCTATACGATTTTTTACGGACCGTCAGAGCCTATCGCCATTACTCTATTCATTTGGAACTTATTTTTAATTTTACCTCTGGGACTATATTCTGTCATTAGTGTAGTCATTCAAGCAATATTTGAAAGTAGAAGAGCAATTTATTATTTCTTGATTGGGATGCTAGTGAAAATCGTTTTACAAGTACCAATAATCTATGTCTTTAAGGTATATGGTAGCTTTATCTCAACGATATTTGGGTTGGGAATTATGCTGTATCTCTTCTATAGACGAATTGACAAGGTTCTGCATATTGATGAAAGACTAGTGATAAAAGATATTGCGACCATTAGTTGGATTTCTATCGTAATGGGACTCGTTGTATGGGGGATTGAATTTGTCCTGAATCTTATCCTTCCAGCAAATGGCTATGTATCTAGCTTTATCCACCTGGCTGTTGCAGGTGGAGCAGGTATGTTTGTTTTTGTCATCTTGACATTGAAGACTCGTCAGCTAGATCGTTTAATTGGAAGTCGGGCTCAGAGTTTACGGAGGAAATTGCGCCTAGGCTAGTTTGTTTTAAAAATCTCTATTTTCTACTATTGAAAAGCTGGGAAAAAGAGGCGTTTTAGAATGTGATAAGGAAAGTTCGTTGAGGATTTTCCTTTTTTCTTGGAGATTTCAGTATAAAAAAAACGTTTTTTGTGGTAGAATAGTAGGGATAAAAAAGAGGAGAGAGATGATGAAACCTAAATACGAACGTATTCTAATCAAACTATCTGGTGAGGCCTTGGCTGGTGAACGTGGTGTCGGTATTGATCTTAAAACTGTTCAGGAAATGGCAAAGGAAATTCAGGAAGTCGCAGAATCAGGTATTCAGATTGCCCTTGTTATTGGTGGTGGTAACCTTTGGCGTGGAGAACCTGCTGCTGAAGCGGGTATGGATCGAGTTCAAGCAGACTATACAGGCATGTTGGGGACTGTTATGAATGCTCTTGTAATGGCTGATTCCCTTAAACAGCTTGGTGTGGATACACGTGTGCAGACAGCGATTGCGATGCAGTCAGTTGCAGAGCCTTATATTCGCGGTCGTGCTCTTCGTCATCTTGAAAAAGGTCGCATTGTTATTTTTGGAGCTGGTATTGGTTCTCCGTACTTCTCAACGGATACGACAGCGGCTCTTCGTGCTGCAGAAATTGAAGCGGATGCGATTTTGATGGCTAAAAATGGTGTGGATGGCGTCTACAATGCTGATCCGAAGAAAGATGCTAATGCAGTTAAATTCAATGAATTGACCCACCGTGAAGTGATTAGTCGTGGTTTGAAAATCATGGATGCGACGGCATCAACTCTCTCAATGGACAATGATATTGATTTGGTCGTGTTCAATATGAATGAACCAGGAAATATTAAACGTGTTGTCTTCGGTGAGCCGATCGGTACTACCGTTTCAAATTCTTCAGAAGAAAAATAAATCATATCGTCATTTAGTTTTTCTTTTATGTACTTCGACGATCGAGGAAGTATTGTTTCCTTATTTCCAACTTCAAACGGGAGTGGGAAAGAACTCGACCAAGATAAAAAGAGTTCGTCAACAATTTTTCGTTTTAAGTTGTTGAGCTGAAACAGTCTATCCCCAGACTGTTTCACTCCCACCCCCGCATAGCTCCAAAGGTTCGGGGAACCTTTGGAGGTTGGAGATGAAGCGAACTTTGTTCGCAACAGTCGTAATGGCCAGATTTGGAGTGCAAAACACGAACAAATCTGCCAATCAACCACTGCGCTGAGATGTTGACACGAACTCTGAGTAGTGGTCCTGGGCTTTTTGCCCAGCCTCATTTGAACTCGCCTTGCCTAACTTCAGTTATGCCTGTGGCTCGTTGCCTAGTACTAAAAGTAAACTAAAAGACTGCAAAAAAATACAAAGAAGGAAGTCTTATGTCTAAAGAAATTATTGCTAAAGCGCAAGAGCGCATGAACCAATCTCATCAGAGTTTGGCACGTGAATTTAGCCACATTCGTGCTGGCCGTGCCAATGCTAGTTTGTTGGACCGTATTTCCGTTGAGTACTACGGTTCTCCAACACCATTGAACCAGTTGGCTGGTATTACAGTGCCAGAAGCGCGTGTTCTATTGATTACTCCATTTGATAAGTCAATCTTGAAGGATATTGAGCGTGCTTTGAACGCTTCAGATCTTGGTTTGACGCCACAATCTGACGGTACTGTTATCCGTTTGGTTATTCCTGCCCTTACAGAGGAAACTCGTAAGAACTTGGCGAAGGATGTGAAAAAAGTTGGCGAAAATTCAAAAGTTGCCATCCGTAATATCCGTCGTGATGCCATGGATGAAGCCAAAAAAGCTGAAAAAGCAAAAGAAATCACTGAAGATGAATTGAAGACACTTGAAAAAGATATTCAAAAAGTGACAGATGATGCCATTAAGACAATCGACAAGATGACTGCCGACAAGGAAAAAGAATTGTTGGAAGTCTAATCAACACGTTTTTAGGCTACAAAAACAGATCATCACCGGGCTGTCTAACTTCCAGTGGTGAACCAATAAGAAATCTAATGGAGGGGAGTTAGACAGGACTCCCCTCTTTTAGTCAGAAAGAAGAAAAATCATGAATGATTTATTAGCACACTATATGGTTGGTCTTGTGACCGATGAAAATGACCAGTTTTACTTTGTTCAAAAAGAGGGACTGACCTTTGCCCTTTCAAAAGAAGAGGGAGAGTTTAAACTGGGGCAATCTGTAAAGGGCTTTGCCTACTCAGATATGAAACAAAAACTCCGCTTGACGACCAAGGAAGTTGAGGCAACTCGGACCAGCTTTGGTTGGGGAACTGTAACAGAGGTGCGCAAGGACTTGGGTGTCTTTGTGGATACAGGTTTGCCTGATAAGCAGGTAGTGGTTTCCTTGGACATTCTGCCTGAAATCAAGGAACTCTGGCCTAAAAAAGGCGACCAGCTCTATGTCAAATTGGATGTGGATAAGAAAGACCGCATTTGGGCTCTGCTAGCCTTTCAGGAAGATTTTCAGAAAATGGCTGGACCTGCCTATGACAATATGCAGAACCAAAACTTACGAGCGATTGTCTATCGTTTGAAAATGAATGGGACTTTTGTTTACCTGCCAGACAACAATATGCTTGGATTTATTCACCCGAGCGAGCGTTTTACTGAGCCACGTTTGGGACAGGTTTTGGAAGCGCGTGTGATTGGCTATCGAGCTGTCGATCGGACCTTGAATTTGTCCCTTAAACCACGTTCGTTTGAGATGTTGGAAAATGATGCCCAGATGATTTTGACTTATCTGGAGAGCAATGGAGGCTTTATGACCTTGAACGACAAGTCTGCTCCGGAAGACATCAAGACCACCTTTGGTATTTCCAAGGGACAATTTAAGAAAGCTATGGGTGGCTTGATGAAGGCTGGTAAGGTCAAGCAAGATGAATTTGGAACGGAGTTGATCTAAAAATGAGAGTCTATATTGCTGGAAGTGGTGCCATGGGCTGCCGGTTTGGCTACCAGTTGTCTAAAACTAAGCACGAAGTGATTTTGTTGGATAACTGGGATGCTCACATTGAGGCCATTCGTGAAAATGGCTTAAAGGTGACGGGCGACTTTGATGAGAATGTTCATCTGCCTATTATGAAGCCAACTGAAGCAACTCAGGTTGCTGACTTGATCATCCTCTTGACCAAGGCGGATCAGTTGCCAAAGATGTTGCAGGACATTAAGGGGATAATTGGTCAAGAGACCAAGGTTCTCAGTCTGTTGAATGGTCTGGGACATGCGACCACCATGCGCCGTTATGTACCCGATGAGAGTATCATGGTTGGGGTGACCATTTGGTTGGCAGGTCTAAAGGGGCCAGGTCATGTGCATCTGGAAGGACCTGGTTCAATCTCCGTTCAGAATATGATTGGTGATGGTCAGTCTGTAGCTGCTATCATTGATATGTTTAATGAGGCTGGTTTGAATGCGGCCTACGATGATCATGTTATCAATGCCATTTGGCAAAAAGCCTGTGTCAATGGGACTATGAATCCGACTTGTACTATTTTGAATTGTACCATTGGAGAACTCTTCGGGACAGAGGGTGGTCTGAATTTGGTGCAAGGTATTTTCAAGGAATTTATCTCCGTAGCCAAGTCAGAGACAGATGGAATTGATGAGGCAGCAATTTGGAAATACATCATGGACACATCGAAAAAGGCTTCCAATCATTACCCATCCATGCATCAGGATTTGGTACAAAATGGTCGCAAGACAGAAATTGATTACTTGAATGGCGCTGTTGTTTTTAAAGGCAAGCGAGCAGGGATTCCAACACCATACTGTCAGATGATAACAGATATGATTCATGCCAAGGAAAGTATGCTGGGGTTGAGATAGGAGAAAGTCATGCTGATTGAAGTGGAAACGATTGAAGAATATATAGCTGTCTTGCCTGAAAATCGGAAGGAAGCGGTTGAACGGCTCCATCAAGTGATTGTGGAACAGTTACCAGCTGGTTTTGAAATAGGCATCTTGGGAGGTATGATTAACTATTATGTGCCGCTTACTGCCTACCCTGATGGTTATCATTGCACACCGGGAGAGCCCTTACCATTCCTTGCCTTGGCATCACAAAAGGCCCACATAGCCCTCTACCATATGGGGATTTATATGGACCAAGAGTTGAATGATTGGTTCGTTGCTACTTATCAAGCACAGGTGGCTACCAAACTGGATATGGGCAAGTCCTGTGTTCGTATGAAAAATCCCAAGAATATTCCTTATGAATTGATAGGGGAATTGGTTAGTAAGATATCTATGGAGCGCTATATAGAGCTCTACGAAAAAAATCATAGAAAGTAGATGTAGTGAGAAGAAGTTTTTATTCTTGGTTGATGACCCAGCGCAACCCGAAAAGTAATGAACCAGTAGCTATCTTGGCAGATTATGCCTTTGATGAGTCTGATTTTCCTAAGCAATCAGATAATTTCGATGAAGTCAGTCGTTTTTTGGAGGAATCGGCCAGTTTTGCCTTTTCCATGTCTGATTTTGATGCGATTTGGGAAGATTATTTGGGACATTGATGACAAAAGAAGATAAAGCAAATACATATTTGTATTTTGCTTTTTTTTATTTGTATGAATAGCGCCGATAAATGATGGAAGAATTGTTCGTTTTTTGATATAATGACAGGAGAAGGTAGCATTTGATGCAAGAGAAATGAAAGGAGATCATATGAACAAATTTTTTTATGAACAGAGGAAAGCGTTTTCTTTTAGAAAACTGACCATCGGTCTTGTTTCTCTGTGTGTAGGTACTAGCCTGCTTTTTGGCATCCAGGCTCAAGAAGTTTCAGCTGAGACTGTAAGTTCTAGTCAGATTCGTTTCGAATATGTTTTAGAGGTGGAGCTATCGGCAGAGGAGCGGCAGTTGATTCAGTCTAGCTTGCCAGCAGAATTGAGGGAAGAAGCGACCTATTTTGTGGTCTACCGTCCATCTAAGAAAGTTCTTCCTGCAACGGGTGAGCTAGTTGGTTCAGGTCTGGCTGTCCTAGGGCTAGGTTTCTTGGTTTTAGCCGTTTCTGCGACCAAGTCTAAGAAGGCGCGTGTCTTGACCATGCTTTATGTGACAACTAGTGGTCTGGCTCTGCCTGTTTTGGAAGTAGGAGCAGTTCAAAGTTTAGCACTAGCTGCTTACAATCAGACCTATGTTCTTAAACCTGGCGAGGCTTTGCCAGATGGTAGGTTGACGATTGCTGGCTATGACTTTGTAGGCTATTATGTTCAGGAGTCATCAGTCAAGACCAGTCTTCCTCCATCAGAAATGGAAAGAAATGATACCGCTAAGGGGACACAAGCTAGTTCAGCGCAATCAGAAGGTAAGAAATCTGAGTTAGAAGAACTTGCGAAACCAAGTGTTCTTCAGGAAAATTCTGAAAGCCAACTTTCCAACAGAGATGAGAGTCCACAATTACCTCTTACGGACTCATCGGTTGAAAAAACGGAGAATACAGACTCTTCAGAAGCAACAAATTCGCAAACAGGCGATAGTCTGGCTTCTCCATCAGATACATCAACTGTTGCTGATAAAATAGAGGATTCTCCAAATGCAGAAGAAAGTCAAAATAGCGGACTTGATTCTACTTTGCAGATTCCAGGTTTACTTATCTTAAATCGGAAGGATAGAACAGATGCAGTAACAGAAGTGGCACCTGTTGGTCAAGCATTACCTTTTGTGGCCTTTCGTAAGGAAAAAGAATCGTTTGCTTTGGAGATGGTTAAACAAGAGGAACCGTTGCTTGAAGTTGGCAAGTATCGCCTTGTTCCTGGTCAAGAGGGAGAGAAAGAGATTACCTATGCTGATTTTGTTCAAGGAGAGAAGATTCTTCGGAGTGAAAAGATTTCTGAACAGGTGACAAAGAGCGCAGTAGCACCTATAATGTATGTAGGTGCTAAGCAGGTAGAAGCACCAGTTCCGCCGCAGCTGGAATCAAACCCAGAAACAGACGTTCCAGTACCCCCGCAACCAGAAGTGGTTTCAGAAACAGATGTTCCAGTCCCACCTCAGCCTGAAACCAGTCCAGAAACTGAGGTCCCCGTATCTCCGCAGCCGGAATCAAACCCAGAAACAGACGTTCCAGTCCCCCCGCAGCCAGAAGTGGTTCCAGAAACCGAGTTCCCTGTATCTCCACAGCCGGAATCAAACCCAGAAACAGATGTTCCAGTCCCACCTCAGCCTGAAACCAGTCCAGAAACAGCAGTCCCAGTAGCCCCACAACCCGAATTAGTTCCAGAAACCGAGGTGTCCGTAGCGCCGCAGCCGGAATCAAACCCAGAAACAGATGTTCCAGTCCCACCTCAGCCTGAAACCAGTCCCGAAACAGCGGTTCCCGTAGCGCCGCAACCTGAAACCAGTCCAGAAACAGCAGTCCCCGTAGCGCCGCAACCTGAAACCAGTCCCGAAACAGCGGTTCCCGTAGCGCCGCAACCTGAAACCAGTCCAGAAACAGCGGTTCCCGTAGCGCCGCAACCTGAAACCAGTCCAGAAACAGACGTTCCAGTCCCCCCGCAGCCAGAAGTGGTTCCAGAAACCGAGTTCCCTGTATCTCCGCAGCCGGAATCAAACCCAGAAACAGACGTTCCAGTCCCCCCGCAACCAGAAGTGGTTCCCGAAACAGCGGTTCCCGTAGCGCCTCAGCCTGAAACCAGTCCCGAAACAGCGGTTCCCGTAGCGCCGCAACCAGAAGCGGTTCCAGAAACAGAGGTAGCAACAACTCCAAATACAGGTTCGACAGATGCCACTAGTGGTGCAAGTCAGCATGGTGAATCTACTGAGAATCCAACTTCGCAGGAGCTAACCGAGGCAGAAATTCATTGTATTCTGGACCCTTCGTCAACCTGCTGGCCTGAAACAGAGGAGAAAGTGGACCCTAAAGTCCAAGTTCAACAAATAGAGGAAGCAGTAACAAAACTCAGAGAAAAAATGGAAGAGCTTCAGACTTATAAGTCCCGCTTTAAAGGTAAAGAATGGACAGACTATATCAATACTGTCTATGAGGCTTCCAGAGCTATTTTGGAAGCAAGGGATTTAGCTGATATGCTCATTCAGACAAGTTTGATAGAGGATGATCTCCGTTTCCTTCTTGTTGAAACAGATGCCAATAGCGGAGCAAGCCATAAAAAAGAAGGGGAACTGATTTTCGAACTGCCAACATCAACCAGTGAGACAGTAACACCTCCGTCTCTATCGACTCCAACAGATTCAAAAAAAGAGGATTCAGTACAGTCAGACCCCGCAACTCCAAATAATGAAGCTGCAACTGAACCAGACGAAGAATTCTGTCCGCTAGATCCACAACCAGAGGATACATGTGGTCCAGAAACCTCTCCGACAGAAGAAGCACCATCAGGCGAAGGGGCGTCAACTAGCGGTTCTTCAGGAGAAACTAATTCTTCAGAAACTATCCCATCTACTCCAACTACCCCAGGTTCTTCTGGTGCAACGACTCCGAAACCATCGGATTCTACCACCGCCCCATCGCCAGAAATCGAAGAAGAGCTCTGTCCGCTAGATCCACAACCAGAGGATACATGTGGTCCAGAAACCTCTCCATCAGGCGAAGGGGCGTCGACTAGCGGTTCTTCAGGAGAAACTAATTCTTCAGAAACTAGCTCATCTACTCCGCCATCGCCAGACTCATCTGGTTCAACAACACCAACTACTCCAGCTGATTCAAAACCTGAAGAGAAAGAGTTGGAAGAAGATGCGGATACAGGTATTACTCCAATAGATGATATAAGTCTTTTACCGAAGCCTACTATGAATATTCGGGGAGTTGATCTTCAAAAGGATAGGCAAATTGCGGTAGTTCGGTATGTTCTAGATGATCCAGCTGAACGTTTTGAAGGAGCCATGGCCTACCTATATGCTAATGATAAGGTAGTTTCTAGTGTTGCTGTGAAAGAAAGTAATAATCAACTACAGGCTGTTTTTGAAAACTTAGATGTCAATGTTGATTATGTTGTACGAACAGAATTGACCTACAGTGGAACATCAGAAAGCTTGGTAGATAGTCTAGTGGATGAGGCTGCTATCGAAATAGAAGAACGCCAGCTACAGATTAAGAATATTGATCGCGTAGAACTCTGGAAATTAGAAAATAATAAGGCTAGCATCCAAAGAGAATTAGCTGAAAAACCAGAAAACCTTACAAACTATTTTGCCAAGGTGATTTCGAGCCAGCAAAAAGAGATTTTATTACCAATCAGTCAAGTTGATTTACAGTCAGAGGATGGAGAATCCTTCTACCTCATCAAAGCAAGTTTGGATAATTTAGTTGAAGACAACTTGAAGGATAATACTTATAGCTCAGGCTTGACCTTCCGAGTTGCTAAGCAGAAACCATCTGTGACTACAAATACCTATACTGATTTTACAAGCTTGGTTCAAGCTATTAAGGCCAGCCCTTGGGCTACTTTTACCCTTGGTGCAGATTTGACAGCCTCGACGATGGATGTAACTGGAAAAGATAGTTATATTACTGGGGAGTTTACGGGGACATTAAACGGTGCAGGCTATACCATCTATGACTTGCAAGCTCCTCTCTTCCACAAGACAGCTGGTCGAATTGAAAATCTAAATCTACAAGATGTGACGATCCATCAGGAGGATAAGAAAGAAGTCGGTGCTTTGGCTAAGGAAGCCAAAGGTGGTCGTATAGAAAATGTCAGAGTAGAAGGAAGTGTTACTGGAGGTAATCATGTCGGTGCTCTGGTAGGGATTGCTACGAACACTCAAATTGCTAATGTTGGTATCAAGGCTAGGGTATCTAGTCAATCAACAGAAACTACAGACAATTACGTTGGTGGTCTGGCTGGCTGGATTGGTCAAGGCGGACAAGCGCAACGTATACATACCGATGTGCTATTGACGAGCAATTCTGAACGAGCAAGAATTGGTGGTATCGTTGGTCAAATGGAAGGGGCAAATGCTTCTGTTCGCAAGGCTTATGCGAAAGGAATGATTTCAGCTCCGAAGACAATGAATAGTGAAATTGGTGGTATTGTTGGTACAATTGTTGGTTCAAATAATTCCATAATTGAGGATGTTATTTCAGCTGTCAATGTGCCAAATGGTCGTAAGGTGTATCATTATGTCACAGATGAAAAACTTCAAGTTGGTAAAAACTATGCTGTTATTGGAGAAGCATCTGGTCAGAATAATAGTAAACAGGAGCATTTAGAAGCAAGCCAAGTGGATGGGAAGTTAACAGAATATAGCATCCAGTCACGAGATACCTATGCTAGAAACCACTCATTTGTTTCAGCTAAAGTGTATACAGATTATAGCACTCATCCTCACTATCAAGAAAATAGGCAGTTGGCTTATGAAAACATGGAAAAACTGTTGCCATTCTTTACTAAAGATGTTATCATCCAACAGGCCAATCGTCTAAGTTTAAAAGATAAGCTTGTCACCAAGAAATTATTGGATGTTGTGGCGATTGATGGTCATAACAAGAATAGGCCAGTATTTGATACCCAAGGTCAAAAACAGTATATAAACAAGGTGATGTTCCATTTTGAAGATGGTTCTATTGACTATGATTGGTTAGTTAAGAAACAAGATTTAAATAGCGGAGCTATTACAGAGTACTACGTCGTTGATAGCGAAGTAACCTATACACCAGAAAGCATGGTTTCAGCTACTCATCTCGATCAGTTAGTTACTCGCCTATTGCCAGAATTTGAGTCGCTAACCTATGCTTCAAAAGAAGTCTTGGATGTCTTAGGATTGACAGATTCACCGAATGATTATGCTATAAAAGAATTGTTGTTCCTGAAAGAATCCTTTGGTAAGGTCAAAGCTAATATTCGTCAACATCTGCGAGACTTGTTGGTGTCAAATCATGCTATCAGTTTGACAAGTCAAGTGACGGAAGATTATACATTCAACTATATCAAGGACAATAAAGTACAGTTGTTGCTTGGTTTAGCCTACATGGATCGTTGGTACAATATCCAATTTGGAGAAACAAATGCCAAAGAGTGGATGACTAAGAAGGCTGACTTCTTTGGTAATTCTGCTAGCTCCTTGAAACAATTGATGACACTAGGTGATTTAGGTTCTGGAGCCTTGAAGCCAAATAATAACTTTGCTCTTGGTAGTCAGCTGATAGCAAAACCAGCTGTAAATGGAGATTTATTTGCATATTTAGAAGCTTACCGCAAACGGTTTGCTCCAGAGATGTCGGATAGTGACTGGTTCAAGTCTGCGACCAAGGCAAATATTATTGAAACCAATTCAACAGTTGACGAGGTAAGGGCTAAACAAGAAGATGCAAACAACAAGAAGTATTCTAATCGTTTCTATGATAAGTTGAAGAGCGATACCTGGTCCTTTAAAGAGATGGCTCTTATTCTTCTTACTATGCCAGAGCGGAATATCTTTGTCCTGACGGATATGGCCAATACTCTGATTGGTTCTTATGATAATCAATCAGGAAGCAGCGAGGAGATTGAGAAAGCCATTGCCAAAACTGCCAAGACATGGGCTGGACACGCAGATTATCTCTACAGGATTTTGCCGCAAGAACATAAGGAAAAGATGTTTAGACAGATTATCACTTGGGATAATAGAAGGTTGAAAGGTTCTTGGCGTCCAGTAGATTCTCTAAGTAGTAGGGATGTACCTTCTATGAAGGATTTCTACATGCCGTTAGGTTATAGTTTCCCATACGGAACAGGTGCTACAGCTCAGTCAGACTTGAAAGATATTTTCTATTCAAATGCGGATGCGATTGGTAATGAAGGTGCTCGGATTTATACCCATGAATTGACACACGTCGCCGACGATGACACCTTCTTGCTAGGCCATGGTCGTCGTAGCAGTATGGAATTCGAGGTGTATGCGCGTGGTTTGTTTGAAACCATCAATTGGTTTGATCAAGATATACTTGGTTTTAATACCATCTATGATTTTTCTGAATATGAGAAGAATTCCTATGGTCGTCGTTTGACCAACCTCAATCCTGAACGCTTCCAATCTACACAAGACCTTGAAAATTATATGAGAGGTTACTTGGATGTTGTCTATACTCTGGACTATTTGGAAGCTGAAGCTGTGTTTAATTTATCTGGAAATAATAGCTTGAACTCTGCTCGCAGAAATTGGTTCAATAAATTGGATACCAAAGAAGGTAATGCAGCTTGGATAGAAAAATTCCGCCGTGCAGCACAATTTAAGACTATTGATGAACTCATTGACAACGGTATGGTTTCTCGTCGCTCTTATGATCCAGATGGTCATAGCGACAATGAGCTCTTCCCAGGTAATTCTTATCTGACTGTCAATGCTCTCAACCCAATCTATGGAGCTATGAATAACAATGGCTCAAGTCGAAATGAGTATGAATTCCGTAAGATTGCCTTTGAGTTATTGGCAGAAAAAGGTTATGAGAACGGTTTTGTTCCTTATCTATCTAACCAATACAAGGCTGAACTTGGTCAGGCAGATCCTGCGGGCCGCATCTCAGATAATCAGTTGATTTCTAAGATTACTAACGGAATCTATGCAGACTCGAAAGCCTTCCGCAAGGAGATGTTTAAGCGTCGGAAAGATAGGTTGGAGCTCTTGAAACCGGTACAAGTTTTGGGTAAATCTGATGGAGAAGGTTACTTCTACGAAGGTAGTCAAACCTTGAACTCTGTTCAAGATATCCGGAAGTTAATGAAAGAAGCGGTGGAATACGATGCACATCGTACCTTATACGCTTCTCAAAAACCATATGCTTCTCAGGCAAATGGTTACAACAAAACGGATTCCCGTGTCTACAGCCTAAAAGCAGCACTTCTAAACGGATACCTCCGTGCAACTGATGACTTTAGACAGTCTATCTACAAGGATACTCCATAAAGAGTGGGTTATGCACAGATAGATGAGCAGTGGACAGATTGTTCACTGCTTTTCTTGCCTTTAAAATCCAGTTTGCCTGTAATTTTGGTATAATAATAGAAAAGCATCAAAGGAGAAGTTTCTTGCAAGAACATTCTATTGATATTCATTTAAAACACCCAGATGACCTATTTAGCCTCTTTGGGTCCAATGAACGCCATCTGCGCCTGATGGAACAAGAGCTTGGGGTGATTATCCATGCTCGAACGGAGAAAGTTCAAGTCATTGGACAGGAAGACCATGTTGAACAGGCACGTCTTGTTATCCAGTCTCTTCTTGTTTTGGTGAGTCGTGGTTTGGTCGTCAATACGCCAGATGTGGTCACAGCCATTTCCATGGTCAAAAATGATGAGATTGAAAAATTCGTTGCCCTCTACGAGGAAGAAATCATCAAGGACAACTACGGCAAACCCATTCGCGTAAAGACTCTTGGTCAAAAACTCTACGTGGACAGCGTAAAGCGTCATGACATCGTGTTTGGAATCGGTCCTGCTGGTACAGGCAAGACCTTCTTGGCGGTTACTTTAGCTGTAACTGCACTCAAGCGGGGACAGGTCAAGAGGATTGTCCTGACACGTCCTGCGGTAGAAGCAGGCGAAAGTTTAGGCTTTTTGCCGGGGGACTTAAAAGAAAAAGTAGACCCCTATTTGCGTCCTGTCTATGATGCCCTCTACCAGATTTTGGGCAAGGAGCAGACCACGCGCCTAATGGAGCGGGAAATCATCGAGATTGCACCGCTGGCCTATATGCGGGGTCGGACCTTGGAAGATGCCTTTGTCATCTTAGATGAGGCGCAGAATACCACCATTATGCAGATGAAGATGTTCCTGACCCGTCTGGGCTTTAATTCCAAGATGATTGTCAATGGGGACATTAGCCAGATTGACCTGCCGCGCAAGGTTAAGTCAGGTTTGATTGATGCGACGGAGAAACTAAGCAAAATACCGCAGATTGATTTCGTGCATTTTTCAGCTAAGGATGTGGTTCGTCACCCAGTCGTTGCCCAAATTATCAATGCCTACGAACAGGAGGCTCTGGCAGCTGATAGTCGAGCAAGTTTTGAAACGATTGGGGAGCTGAAGAAAGAGCAAGATGCGGAGGAGTAATTATTTTCTGCTTCTTTGCCTGTCGAAATAGTTTGTGGAAAACAAGTGAGGGAGTGACGCGTGATAAAACAAGGTCTACTTAGATTGGTTTTACTTGGTTTTGTCTGTCTCTTAGCTGCCTGTGGTGGTCAGAAAATAGGAGATGACCAAACACAAGTTGAAAAAGCAGAACCGACTATCCAAACTAATTTTTATCAAGCTATAAATAGGGATTGGTTAAATGGCAGCTGGTTATCAAGTGGCACACCATTCTACAATGAGTTTACAAGATTGCAAATGGAAGTCGATGAGCAATTAAAATCGGATTTTGACAAAATGGTAGCTGGTCAGCTGGAACCTCAGTCTGAGGATTTAGTAGAATTTATCAAGTTGTATCAGCAAGGTCTTGATTTTACCAAAAGGGAAGAAGATGGTGTCAGAGTAGCTAGAATGATACTGGATGAAATGATGGGAATTGATTCGTTTTCCGAGCTGAAATCGCTTAGCCAAGATTGGATTCGTAAGGACTACCCATTGCCCTATGGTCTTGATGTGATTGCCAATCCACGAAACACATCTGAAAGAATGCTAATTTTGCTACCACCTCAGACGATTCTACCTGATAAGCCCTACTATGAAGACAGGACTGTTCGTGAGAAACTCATGGATTCTTACCGTTTATCTGCGAGACATATTTTGGAAAAATGTGGCTACTCAGACGAGGAGGCTACTGCTTTGGTTGAAGGTGCCATTGCTTTTGACAATCGACTCGTTGACACTCTACCAGCTAGCGAGAATGTGCATAGTGATTGGGGGCCAGTGAACACAGAAGAACTTAAATCATTCTCAGAGGTCAAAAACTACTCTCCAGCTTTATCGATTGGAGAACAATTAGTAGGCCTGGTGGGCTTGGAATCGGAGGAAGTTTATGTTTCTAATCCAAGCTATTTTGAACAATTATCCCAATTTATCAAGGAAGAAAATTTCTCAGAATATCGATCATGGGCTTTGGTTAGCCAAGCAATGAAGTTAGCCCCCTATTTGACTGGGGAAATCATGCAGACAGCAGGGAGATTTCATGCAGAAGTCCAAGGACTTTCAGCCTCCTATCCAAATGATTACATGACTTATCTGGATGTGACTGGAATGTTCAAGGAAAGTTTGGGTGTTTATTATGGTCGTAACTATGCTGATGAAACGGACTTACTTGCCATTCAGGAGATGGCTAAGGCAATCTCTAGGACCTATCAGGAAAGGATTCTAGCCAATGATTGGCTTAGTCAAACCACCAAGCAAGCTGCAATAAAAAAATTAGAAAATATCACTTATCATATCGGCTATCCAAGGGAGTTGAGCGACTGGACCAAGTCATTAAAGGTTCGTGAAGACTTGTCTTATATTGAAAATGTTTTGGCTATTACGATTCAAGTTAGAACAGGTGTTTTCGAGCGTTATAGTCAGCCAATCGATAGACAAACTTGGGCTAGCAATGTATCGGCAAGTGAAGTAACAGCCGCCTACGCTCCTAGTCAGAATGCGATTTATATTCCGGCGGCTATTTTACAAGCTCCCTATTATGACAAAAATCAATCTGTAGCCGAGAATTATGGCGGGATTGGCAAAATTATTGCTCATGAGTTTGTTCATGCTTTTGATGCTACAGGAGCAAATTTTGATGAGACTGGTAGTCTTAAAGACTGGTGGACAGAGCAAGATAGACTAGCGTTTGAAGAAAAAAATAAAGCCCTAGTAGACTTGTTTGATGGTCTAGAAGTCTATGGTGGTAGAGTAGATGGTCACCTAACCTTGTCTGAAAATCTTGCGGATTTGGGAGGAATACAGATTGCTTTGGCTACGCTCAAAAAAGAAGAACCGTCAGCTAACCTAAAAGAATTTTTTGAGAATTATGCCCGTAGCCGTCGAGAAATGGTTGCAGTAGATTATGGCCGTTATCAACTTCAGGTAGATACACATTCTCCAGAGGAATTTCGGGTCAATATCCAGTTGCAGCAGATGGATGATTTTTATGAAGTCTACACTATTCAAAAGGGAGACCCCATGTATAGGGCACCCGAAGAGAGAATGGTTATGTGGTAAATTAAAAACTGCCTGGTTCAATCAGAACTGGGCAGTACTTATTTTTACAGTCTAAAAAATGGATTAAAATTTTTCTCGTGTCCAACGCTAGTATTTTGACCGTGACCTGGATGGACAGTATAGTGGTTTGGCAGGGTGAAAATGTGTTCTCTGATACCCGCAATCAAGTCGTCAAAATTGCTGGTTGGCAGGTCTGTACGTCCCACCGTTTCGCGGAAAAGTGCGTCTCCAGTGATGACACATTCATCCTCTGGGAAGATAAAGGAAACACCACCAATAGAGTGCCCTGGTGTTGGAACTACCTTGAAATGAAAACCGTCAAACTGGTAGTCTTCTTGGTATTGGAAGATTTTTTCAGCAGGTCGGCAGACTACATTTTCCATATCATCATGACGAGGTAGACCTGACAGATTCATCTCTGGTGTGTAGAGCCAGCTGGCCTCACTTTCAGCCACATAGACAGGTGGAAAATCGTAGCTTTCACGCAGGATGTCCAAGCTCATAATATGGTCATAGTGAGTGTGAGTCAGGAGAATAGCCGAAATTGGTTTTCCGATTTTTTCGATAGTTGCTTGAATTTTTGTCCAGTCACTTCCTGGGTCAATGATAATCAGATGGGTATCATTTTCAAGGTAGTAGGTATTTTGAAAAGCGACAGGATTGACAGATTTATGAATAAGCATTCTTTTTCCTTCTTCTAACAGTTACTGATGTTACTAGTCTAACAAAAAAATCCAGTGAATTCATGGATTTTGTTTGAGGCTTTTTCAGTGGGAGCGAATGTGCTATAATGAACAGTATGAAAGACACAAGAACAAGCAATCGGTATGCCGTTGTGGATTTGGAAGCAACTGGTACAGGTGCCGATGCAAAAATCATTCAAATCGGGATTGTTCTGGTTGAAAATGGAGAAATCATTGACAGTTATGCAACGGACATCAATCCCTATGAGCTACTGGATGACCATATCATAAATCTAACGGGTATCACAGACCAGCAATTGGAGCAGGCACCTGATTTTGGTCAGGTTGCAAGTAGGATTTACGACATGATTGGTGATGCTATTTTCGTAGCCCATAATGTCAAGTTTGATGCCAATCTCTTGGCGGAATCCCTCTTTTTTGAAGGTTATGAATTGTTAACGCCTCGTGTGGATACGGTGGAGTTATCTCAATTATTTTTTCCAACTTTTGAAAAATACAGTCTGGGTAATCTAGCAGAGCAT
This sequence comes from Streptococcus suis, assembly GCF_046032115.1. Taxonomy (GTDB): domain Bacteria; phylum Bacillota; class Bacilli; order Lactobacillales; family Streptococcaceae; genus Streptococcus; species Streptococcus suis_AJ. The sequence continues at coordinate 24,322 of NZ_JARQOZ010000012.1, forward strand.
TTGGACTTGGGCTTGGACCAGGCTCACACGGCTATTTCAGATGCAATGGCAACGGCTCGTCTCCTCATCAAAATTCAAGAGAAAATCAAGAGTTTGCCTCGAACTGTTGTTGATAAAATTCTTGATTTGGCAGATAATCTGCTCTTTGAATCCCGTCTGGTCATTGATGAAATGGTGCCTTATCTAGCTGAAACGATGTCGAGCAGTCTAGAAAGTATTCACGGCTTGGTTTTGAAAAAGCCAGTAAAAGACCAGCCAGCCTACCATTTATCAGAAGATTTTGTGACCAATCTTGCCCTGCTCGGTCTGCACGAACGCAAAAAACAAACAGCCTTCGCTCATGTGGTCGAAAAACGCTTGGCTGATGAAGAAAAAGTACATTTTATACAGGCACAGGCAGGCTTGGGCAAGACCTACGGTTATCTACTGCCCTTGCTTGCCAAGTCGGACCAGCCCCTCTTGGTGACGGTGCCGACCAAGCTCCTTCAAGAGCAAATTATGGACAAAGAGGGAAGCAAGCTACGAGAGATTTTCCATATTTCCATGGCTTCCCTCAAGTCGCCCAAGCATTTTATCAAATTGGATAGCTATTGGAAAACCCTGCAAAGACAGGATGATAATCGTTTGGTCAATCAATTTAAGATGCAGGTCCTGGTCTGGCTGACAGAAACTCAGACAGGCGATTTGGACGAACTCAAGCAGAAACAGCGTTATCAAGCCTACTTTGATGAGATTGCCCATGATGGCCATTTGGAGCCAGAAAGTCTTTTTTGGGGCTGGGATTTTTGGCAACGTTTGAACCAGCAAGTCTTATCCAGCAAGTTGCTCATCACCAACCACGCCTATTTCCTTAGTCATCTCAAGGACCAGGATCCACTGATGAACAATCGCTTGGTGGTCATCGACGAGGCCCAGAAATTTCTCTTGGCTGCTGAAAATCTTGCGTCTGATTTTCAAGATTTGACAGCTTTCTTACAGGTATTGCAGATTAAAAAAGATAGGGCGGATAAACTCCTAGACCAACGTCTCTACGAATCCTGCCAGTTTGAGCTTAACCACCTCTTGACCCGTTTTCGCCAGCATGGGCAGCGGGAAATTTCAAAAGAAGACCTTGACCAAGTCAAGCAGAATCTGGCTGAGTTACAGGATATTGACCTACAGGACCTGGACTATCTCCTTGATAGGTATGACCATTTTTGGCTGGAGGAGAAGTATCTGGAAGACAAGCGGATTGCTTATCTGCGTGGCTCCAAGGATAGCCTCCTGAATGTGACCAACTACCTGCCAGACACCAAGATTTTCTGCATCAGCGCTACTTTGACCATCAGTAAAAAGGTTAGCCTAGCAGATTTGCTGGGATTTGAGCGGGTCACCATGGACTTGCTTCCGACGCAGGCAGTGCCCAACCAGCAGCTACTCTTTCCGACCCAGCTCCCTGACATCCTCGCTTGTTCAAAAGAAGAGCATGCAGCCTATTTGGCTACTATTTTAGGAGAAATAGCAGAGCTTGGACGACCGATTTTGGTCTTGTTTACCTCTATTTCCCTGCTCTTGCAGGTTTCGGATTTCTTAGAAGACAGTAATATTCCTCACCTGGCCCAACACAAGCATGGACAAGAAATGACTCTCAAACGCAAATTTGAACGAGGGGAATGTCAGATTTTACTGGGCACAGGTGTCTTCTGGGAGGGAGTCGATTTTGCCAGTCAGCACCAATTGATTCAGGTCATTACAAGGCTGCCATTCGATAATCCCAAGGACCGTTTTGTCCAGAAAATCAATCACCATCTACGTGAGGAAGGGAAAAATCCATTTTACGATTACAGCCTGCCTATGATGATGATTAAGCTCAAACAAGCCATCGGTCGTACCAATCGACATGATAACCAAGATTCTCTAGTTTTGGTATTAGATCCTCGCATCCATACCAAACGCTATGGACAGCAAATTTTGTCCTTCTTTGGAAAAGAATATACTGTTTTGAAACCTAGAGAGGAAGAAATAGTAGAGGTAGTAGAAGAGTTTTTTGAATAAATAATGGGAAGCGGTAAGGCTTCCTTTTTTAAGAGTATTATTTCTAGGAATTTTCACTCATTCTCTGCTGAATAACATTGATTTTCTTTATACCTAAAATATGGTATAATTTTCCAAATATTAGTTTTTGTGAGAAGAGATTATGACAGAAAAAACAATCGTATTTAAGGTGGGTACCAGCTCCTTGACGCAAGAAAATGGAAGTTTGGATCGGATTAAGATTGCTCGGATTACCAATCAGCTAGCTCAGTTGCATCAGAAGGGCTACCAGATTGTGCTGGTGACTTCAGGTTCCATCGCTGCTGGTTTTCGGAGATTGGGATTTGACAAGCGACCGACCAAGATTGCGGAAAAGCAAGCTTCTGCGGCTGTTGGTCAGGGACTCTTGATTGAGGAATACACGCAGAATCTGATGAAGGATGGCATTGTGTCGGCTCAGATTTTGCTGACCCAGGATGATTTTGCGGATGCCAGACGTTATCAGAATGCTTCTCAGGCCTTGCAGGTCTTGCTCAAGCAACGGGCTATTCCTATTATCAATGAAAATGATACCATTGCTATTGAGGAGATTAAGGTGGGGGATAACGATACTTTATCTGCCCAGGTGGCTTCTCTCTTGAAAGCAGATCTCTTGGTGCTTTTGACGGATGTGGATGGACTTTACACGGCCAATCCTAACAGCGATCCCAACGCCAAACATTTGCCAGAGATTAAGGAAATTACGGAAGATTTATTCGCCATGGCAGCAGGAGCTGGCTCGTCCAACGGAACAGGTGGCATGACCACCAAATTGCAGGCGGCACAGATTGCGACCAAGTCAGGCGTGCCAGTCTTTATCTGCTCTTCAAAGGAGGATACCGCCCTCTTACAGGCAGTTACCCAAGCCAACCGTGGCACCCTCTTTTTAGCAGATGACCATGCCATGAACCAACGCAAGCAGTGGATGGCCTTCTACGCTCGGACAGATGCAGCGGTTGAAGTGGATGCTGGTGCGGTTGAGGCCATGTTGCACCAAGGCCGCAGTTTGTTAGCTGCCGGTGTCAAAGCCCTTGAAGGCGACTTTGAAGTGGGGCAGGTTGTAGAAGTTTACAGCCAGGCAGACCACCGTTTGATTGGTAAAGGGCGGGTCAAACTGTCCTCTAAAGACTTGCAGAACCAGTTGGCACATGGCAGAGCAGAAGGCGTGTTTATTCACCGCAACGATTGGGTGAGCTTATAGTTATTCAGTTTGTCTTGATTATGTTGACGAACGAGCAAACTGAAAGACTAAAAAGGAGAAATTTATGACAACAACTCAAGCATTATTAGATAGTTTATTGGCCCACAAGGCTTCTATCAACCTTGCAACAACCGAACAGAAAAACCAGGCCCTGTCAGCTATGGCAGATCAGTTGGTTGCTCAGACTGAGGAGATTTTAACAGGCAATGCCATCGATATGGAAAATGCCCAAGGCAAGATTAGCCAAGTCATGCAGGACAGATTGCTCCTGACAGCTGAACGGATTGAAGCCATGGCGGATGGCATTCGTGCCCTGATTGGCTTGCCAGATCCTGTTGGACTGGTCTTGGAAGAATCCACTCGGGCAGACGGCTTGAACATTTGCAAGAAATCCATTCCCTTTGGCTTGGTGGGAATGATTTACGAAAGTCGTCCAAATGTGACTTCAGACGCCGCTGCCCTTGCAATCAAGAGCGGAAACGCCGTCATCTTGCGTGGTGGCAAGGAAGCCTTTCATTCGGCTCAGGCCATTGTCACAGCCCTCAAGGCTGGTTTGGAACAGGCTGGTCTTTCGCCAAAGGTCATCGAGTTGGTTCAAGACACTAGCCGGACTTCTGCGACGGAGTTGATGACTGCCAAAGGTAAGATCGACTTGTTGGTACCACGTGGCGGTGCAGGTTTGATTCAAGCCGTTGTAGAACATGCGACTGTGCCAGTTATCGAAACAGGCACAGGCATCTGCCATGTCTATGTGGACAAGGATGCGGATTTGGATAAGGCCCTTCAAATTGTGGTCAACGCCAAAACCAGTCGTCCCTCAGTCTGCAATGCGGCGGAAGTCTTGCTAGTTCACGAAGCTATTGCCAGCCAATTCCTACCTCGCTTGGAAGAAGCTCTGGCTGGTCAGGTGGAATTACGTGCTGACAGTCAGGCGCAGGCTATTCTAAACCAAGCCAGACCAGCAGGCGACCAAGATTTTGACACGGAATTTTTAGACTATATCATGGCTGTCAAAGTCGTTTCAAACGTAGAAGAGGCTATCAGTCATATCGCTCAACACTCGACAGGGCATAGCGAGGCCATCGTGACGGAAAACAGCCAAAGTGCTGAACTTTTCACACTCCATGTGGACTCGGCAGCCGTCTATGTCAATGCATCGACCCGCTTCACAGACGGTGGCGAGTTCGGTCTGGGTTGCGAGTTGGGCATTTCCACCCAGAAGATGCATGCTCGTGGTCCTATGGGACTGCGTGAAATGACCACTTACAAGTACATCATTACAGGCGACGGCCACATTCGTTAGGAGGACAAGATGAAGATTGGATTTATCGGACTGGGCAATATGGGAGTGGCCCTGGCCCATGCAGTCAGCCAGCTGCCAGAAACCCAGCTCCTCCTCAGTAACCATAACCCAGCAAAAGCCCAGGCTCTACAAACTCAGCTGGGCGGTCAGCTTTTTTCTAATGGGGAAATAGCAGAGCAGGCCGAGGTCATTTTCCTGGGGGTCAAGCCTCACCTGATTGAGTCCGTTTTGTCAGGCTTGCAGGACCAGATTAGCCAGAATCCTTCAGCAATCTGGATTTCTATGGCAGCGGGAGTGACCATTGACAGCCTGGCAGCATTTGTATCGGCAGACAAACTCATCCGTATCATGCCCAATACACCTGTTGCTATCGGCCAAGGCATGACAACCTATAGCTTGGTCAATCAAGAGCTCGCTCCGCTATTGGAACAAATCCTTGAAAAATCAGGTAAGGTCCAGCAGGTGCCGGAGAAGCTGATTGATGCTGCGACGGCTATCGCTGGTTGTGGACCAGCCTTTGTCTATCAGATGATTGAGGCCCTGACCGATGCCGGTGTGCAAAACGGACTCACGGCTCAAGATGCCAAGGTCCTGGCGGCTCAGACCCTAGCTGGAACTGCTCAGATGGTATTAATCAGCGACAAGCACCCAGCCCAGCTGAGACAGGAAGTGACCTCGCCAGGTGGCTCAACCATCGCAGGCGTAGTAGCTCTTGAAAAAGAAGGTTTCCGTTACGCCATTATCAAGGCAGTCGCCGACGCTCTCAAAAAGACTAGAAAATTAGGCAAAAAATAAAAGACAGCAAAAAACGGGACTTTTAATCCCGTTTTGTTTTTTCTTTGATCCATTGACTGACGTTTGACAAGGTTTTGCTTTGTTCGGCTTTGCGTTTTTGTTCGTGGACAAATTCTGCAAAACTCTGCTTGACACCGTCTTTTTGGACCTTGTCCTGCAAATCATGCCATTTCTTTTTAAGGTTGCTCGAAGTCCGTTCATAGTATACCTCAAGGATTTCTTCCTTGGACTTGTAATTGCGGTAGAAGGCATTACGTGACACGCCAGCTTTTCGGACCAATTCAGAAACGGAAATCTGCTTGATGTCCTTTTTTTCTAGGAGAAATAGCAGAGCTGTTTCAATGGATTCCTTGGTCAGTTGATTGGCTTCCTTGTTTGATTGATAGAGGTTTTTCAAAGATTGGGGTGAAATTTTACGACCTGCCATAGTTTTCCTTTTCTGAGTGTCACATCTGAAAGAAAATGCTTTCAGATGGGGTAGTTTAATGATATAATTGTAAGTAAATAGAGATTTATTGTCAAATAAAACAGTAGAATAAACAAGTAGAAATGAGAATCCTATGCCAAAATGGAAAATTGTTGTTGACTCAGGTTGCGACTACCGTCAGTTGAAAAATCTTGCACCAGATACAGAGTTTATCAGTGTACCATTGACCATTCAAGTCGGTGACCAGGCCTTTGTGGATGATGCGAATTTGGACATTGACCACATGATGGAAGTCATGGAAGCGTCCAAATCAGCTACTGGTTCAGCCTGCCCAAGTCCGCAAGCCTATCAAGCAGCCTTTGAAGGTGCTGAAAATGTTATCGTGATGACCATTACCGGTGGTTTGTCTGGTAGTTTTAATGCAGCGCGAGTAGCCCGTGACATGTATGTCGAGGAACATCCAGAAGTCAATATCCATTTGATTGATAGCCTGTCAGCTGGTGGGGAGATGGACTTGATCGTGGATGAAATCAATCGCCTAATTACGACAGGCATGGAATTTGCGGAATTGGCACAAGCTATTACCACCTACCAAGAAAATAGCAAACTGCTCTTTGTTTTGGCAAAGGTTGATAATCTAGTCAAGAACGGTCGTCTTAGCAAGCTTGTTGGAACAGTTGTCGGTCTTCTCAACATTCGTATGGTTGGGGAAGCTAGCAGTGAGGGTAAGCTAGAATTGCTTCAGAAAGCGCGTGGCCATAAGAAATCCGTTGTGGCTGCTTTTGAAGAAATGAAAAAGGCAGGCTACAACGGAGGTCGTATCGTCATGGCCCACCGCAATAATGACAAATTTTTCCAACAGTTTTCAGAACTGGTTAAATCTACTTTCCCAAATGCAATTGTTGACCAGGTCGCACCATCAGGTCTATGCAGTTTTTATGCTGAAGAAGGCGGACTTTTGATGGGCTATGAAGTGAAAGCGTGATTCACAGAGTAATACTCAATGAAAATCAAAAGTAGCCTAGGAAACGAAGTCGAAGATAGAACTCTGTTACTATCTTATTTCAAGGTAACAGGCTGAAAACCTCCACTGGAGCTTTTCACTCATCAAGGCTCTTGACAACGGATAATTTTGATTTTCGAAGAGTATAACAATTTTGGGATGTAATTTCCACTATTAGAATAATCCTCCTCGTCTTTTAAGTTCGAGGGGGATTATTTGCATGAGGCTATTAGATTTCATTCATTCAAATATCTTACGAATTGCTCCAGCTTATCTGCAAAATCTTGTTCAAAGAAGATCTGTAAGAAATCAGCTTTCTGTCCGCTGAAATAATAACACTTTCCAAACATGTGTTGGATGCTAGGCGAAAGAATCCCCTTGCTTAGCTGAAAGGTCACGCTCCCTTTGGAAATTCGATACGGGATGTTCAAATTGTATTTCTCTAAACAATCTTTTATTTTATTCCACTGAGCGTGATAAATATGATGAAGATGCTGTGTGTTCCGTGCAAACATACCGTTGTCAATGTAGAGCGAGAGAGCTTTTTGCATGATAAGATTGGTATCGTAGTCGATTAGACTCTTATGTTTGATGAAGGAATCACGTAGCTGATTAGGAAGGCTGATTGCACCGATTCGGAGGGCTGGAAAGAGTGTCGGTGTAAAAGATTTTATGTAGATGACACGATTATCTGTATCAAAATAGTGTAAAGGTAGGCTATGACTAGAGTCGAAATCCGCCAAATAGTCGTCCTCAATGATGTAGACATCATATTGCTTTGCTAATTTTACGATGGCTGTTTTTGTTGCTATATCATAGGTTGAGCCGAGAGGGTTGTGCAAGCGAGGAATTGTGTAGAAAAACTTAATTTTTCCAGTTTGGAAGATGCTTTCCAATTCTTCTAGGTCAATTCCATCTAAATCCCGTTCAATTGTTTGATAGGGGATTCCTTGATGTCGAATGAGCTCGATCATTCGTGAGTAGGTAGGGTTCTCTATCAAGATTTCCGTTTTTCCAGCCAAGGTTTCCATTTGTGTGAGAATATATAGAGCTTGTTGACTACCAGCTGTGATAACCAGCTGGTCTTTTTTTGTATAGACATGATAGTCCATTAACAGACTTTGAACGGAGGAAATCAATTCTGCCAATCCCTCTTGCTGATGATAGTAGTTGAATAGGTAATTTTCCCGCCCAATAAGACTTTCGTTTAGACAAATCCGAAAATCTTCATAGGGTAATTCTTGAAAGTCTGCAGGATTGAGCTCTACAGTATGGTCTTGGAAATCTCTATCTTCTAAGATATAATAACCGCTTTTTTCGACAGCGTAGATCTTATTTTGGTACTTTAATTCCAACATAGCCTTTTGGACAGTGTCTTTGCTACAATGATATTGCTCGCTGAGTTGACGGATAGAAGGTAATTTCTCTCCGCGTTTGAATCGGTGTTCCTCTATTCCAGTCAAAATATCTTGGATGATAACTTGATATTTTTTCATCTAGGCCCCCTTTTTTATAGACTATGTTACTAGCTAGTATATAGGAAAAGTTGCAGAAATACAACATATGAATGATGGGGTTGAGGTTCAGGAATTAAGCTACTATATGGTATAATTAAGTGATGAAAATAATTATACCTAATGCAAAAGAAGTAAATACAAATCTAGAGAATGCCCCGTCTTATCCCCTGTCTGATCGAAGCAAGCCGGTGCTGGATGCCATAGGTCAATTTGATGTAAAAAAGATGGCTGCCTTTTATAAATTGAATGAAGAAAAGGCTGAGTTAGAAGCTGATCGTTGGCATCGAATCAGGACAGGTCAAGCAAAAACCTATCCAGCCTGGCAGTTATATGATGGTCTTATGTATCGTTATATGGATAGGCGAGGTATAGGTTCGAAAGAAGAAAATTACCTACGTGACCACGTTCGTGTTGCGACAGCCTTATACGGATTGATTCATCCTTTTGAATTCATTTCACCTCACCGCTTAGATTTTCAAGGGAGCTTAAAGATAGGCAATCAGTCTTTGAAACAGTACTGGCGACCGTATTATGACCAAGAAGTTGGTGATGATGAACTGATTCTCTCACTGGCTTCGTCAGAATTTGAGCAGGTGTTTTCTCCACAGATTCAGAAAAGATTAGTTAAAATTCTTTTCATGGAAGAAAAAGCAGGTCAGCTAAAAGTTCACTCGACTATATCAAAAAAAGGTAGAGGAAGATTGCTGTCCTGGTTGGCTAAGAACAATATTCAGAAATTATCGGACATTCAAGATTTTAAGGTGGATGGCTTTGAATATTGTGCTTCCGAATCAACGGCAAACCAACTTACCTTCATCCGATCCATCAAAATGTGAAAAAACGAACAAGATAACGTTTTCCAGCACTAAAGAAGGGTAAAATATTAATTTCTATGATATAATGGGTACGTTATAAGTAAAAGGAAGGTTGTTTATGAAAAAGAGAATCGGGCGAAGGAAGTCGTCCAAGCTCAAATTGGTAAATTTTGCCCTTTTGGGGCTTTACGCCATTACTCTATGTTTGTTTTTAATGACCATGTATCGCTATAACATCCTAGATTTCCGGTATTTAAACTATATTGTGACGCTTTTGCTAGTAGGAGTGGCAGTATTGACTGGATTATTGATGTGGCGTAAGAAAGCGCGCATATTTACAGCGCTCTTACTTGTTTTTTCACTAGTCATCACGTCTGTTGGAATCTATGGAATGCAAGAAGTTGTAAAATTTTCAACACGACTAAATTCAAATTCGACATTTTCAGAATATGAAATGAGCATCCTTGTCCCTGCAAATAGTGATATTACAGATGTTCGTCAGCTTACGAATGTTCTTGCTCCAGCTGAATACGACCAAGATAACATCACCGCTTTGTTGGATGACATATCCAAAATGGAATCTACTCAACTAGCAACTAGCCCCACAACCTCTTACCTGACAGCATATCAATCTATGTTGAATGGTGAGAGTCAAGCGATGGTCTTCAACGGAGTTTTTAGCAATATTTTAGAAAATGAAGACCCAGACTTTTCTTCAAAAGTGAAAAAAATATATAGTTTCAAAGTGACTCAGACTGTTGAAACAGCAGTCAAACAAGCGAGTGGGGACAGCTTCAATATCTATATCAGTGGTATTGATACCTACGGTCCAATTTCATCTGTTTCGCGTTCCGATGTCAATATCATTATGACTGTCAATCGTGCGACACATAAGATTTTATTGACAACTACTCCACGAGATTCATACGTTGCTATCGCAGATGGTGGACAAAATCAATATGATAAGTTGACACATGCGGGCATCTACGGAGTCAGTGCATCTGTGCATACCTTGGAAAATCTTTATGGTATTGATATTAGTAATTATATCCGACTCAACTTTACTTCCTTCTTACAGTTGATTGATTTGGTTGGTGGTATTGATGTTGAAAATACCCAAGAATTTACAAGCGGAGGGTATAATTTCCCGGTTGGGACAGTGCATCTAGATGCAGAGCAAGCGCTAATCTTTGTTCGTGAGCGGTATTCGTTGGCTAATGGTGATAATGATCGCGGTCAAAATCAAGAAAAAGTCATTGCAGCCCTCATAAAAAAATTGAGTTCACCAGATAATCTAGCGAATTATCAAGCTATTCTAACTGGTTTGGAAGGATCTATCCAAACAGATTTGAGCTTAGAAACGATTATGGGCTTGGTAAATACCCAATTAGAATCAGGAACCCAGTTTACAGTTGAGTCTCAGGCCTTGACAGGTTCAGGTCGTATGGATTTACCTTCTTATGCGATGCCTGGATCACAACTTTATATGATGGAAATTAACCAAGAAAGTCTGGAGCAAGCAAAGGCAGCGATTCAGTCAGTATTGGATGGAAATTAAAAAATAGGAGAAAACATGAATAATCAAGAATCAAATACAATCGAAATTGATGTATTATACTTATTAAAAACATTGTGGAGAAAGAAGTTTCTTATTATCCTAACATCCTTTTTGGGTGCAGGGATTGCTTTTGTCTATAGTAGTTTTTTAGTAACCCCTCAATTTGACTCCACTACACGGATTTATGTAGTCAGTCAAAATGTTGAGGCAGGAGCTGGTTTGACAAACCAAGAACTTCAGGCTGGGACCTACCTCGTTAAAGACTATAAAGAAATCATTCTATCACAAGATGTGTTATCACGAGTAAAAACAGAGCTAGGATTGACAGAGGACATATCAAATAAAATATCTGTCAGCATCCCCGTTGATACTCGTATCGTTTCTATCTCCGTGCGTGATGCGGATCCAAATGAAGCGGCACGTATTGCAAATAGCCTTCGCACCTTTGCAGCGCAAAAGATTGTTGAGGTCACCAAGGTAAGCGATGTGACGACACTTGAAGAAGCAGTCCCAGCGGAAGAACCAACCACTCCGAATATAAAACGCAATATCTTGCTTGGTTTATTAGCTGGAGGTATCTTGGCAACGGGAATTATCTTGGCTATGGAAGTTTTGGATGACCGTGTCAAACGCCCTCAGGATATTGAAGAGGTAATGGGCTTGACCTTGCTTGGTGTAGTACCAGATTCGAAGAAATTGAAATAGGAGAACAATATGGCAACGTTAGAAATTGCGCGTACAAAAAGAGAGATAGTAAATAAAACCGAGGAGTATTTCAATGCCATCCGTACCAACATTCAGCTTAGCGGAGCGGATATTAAGGTTGTTGGCATTACCTCTGTTCAATCAAATGAAGGTAAGAGTACAACTGCGGCTAGTCTCGCTATTGCCTATGCTCGTTCAGGTTATAAGACCGTTTTGGTGGATGCAGATATCCGAAATTCAGTCATGCCTGGTTTCTTCAAGCCAATTACAAAGATTACAGGCTTGACGGATTACCTAGCAGGGACAACAGACTTGTCTCAAGGATTATGCGATACAGATATTCCAAACTTGACCGTCATTGAGTCAGGAAAGGTTTCACCTAACCCTACTGCCCTGTTACAAAGTAAGAATTTCGAGAATTTAATAGCTACACTTCGTCGCTATTATGATTATGTTATCGTTGACTGTCCACCATTAGGACTGGTAATTGATGCAGCTATCATTGCACAAAAATGTGATGCGATGGTTGCAGTAGTAGAAGCAGGCAGTGTTAAGCGCTCATCTTTGAAAAAAGTAAAAGAGCAGTTGGATCAAACAGGCACACCGTTCTTAGGCGTTATCTTGAACAAATATGATATTGTCGCTGAGAAGTATAGTGAATACGGAAACTACGGAAATTACGGCCAAAAAGCCTAATTTCTCAGATAATATAAGTTTGATAAGTAGGTATTAGTATGATTGATATTCATTCGCATATCATTTTTGGTGTGGATGACGGCCCCAAAACTATTGAAGAAAGCCTGAGTTTGATAGGCGAAGCTTATCGTCAAGGTGTTCGCTATATCGTAGCGACATCTCATAGACGAAAAGGGATGTTTGAAACACCAGAAAAAGTTATCATGACTAACTTTCTTCAACTTAAAGCAGCAGTAGCAGAAGTTTATCCTGAAATACGATTGTGCTATGGTGCTGAATTGTATTATAGTAAAGATATCTTAAGCAAACTTGAAAAAAAGAAAGTACCAACGCTTAATGGCTCACGCTATATTCTCTTGGAGTTCAGTATGAATACTCCTTGGAAAGAGATTCAAGAAGCAGTGAACGAAGTGACGCTACTTGGGCTAACTCCTGTACTTGCCCATATAGAACGATATGATGCACTAGCGTTTCATGCAGAGAGAGTAGAAGAGCTAATTGACAAGGGATGCTACACTCAGGTAAATAGTAACCATGTGCTGAAGCCCGCTTTAATTGGCGATCGAGCAAAAGAATTTAAAAAACGCACTCGGTATTTTTTAGAGCAGGATTTAGTACATTGTGTTGCTAGTGATATGCATAATTTATCTAGTAGACCTCCGTTTATGAGGGAGGCTTATAAGTTAATAACAGAGGAATTTGGCAAAGATAAAGCGAAAGCGTTGCTAAAAAAGAATCCTCTTATGCTATTAAAAAACCAGGCGATTTAAACTGGTTACTCTAGATTGTGGAGAAAAAATGGATTTAGGAACTGTTACTGACAAACTGTTAGAGCGCAACAGTAAACGATTGATACTCATGTGCATGGATACGTGTCTTCTTATAGTTTCCATGATTTTGAGCAGGCTGTTTTTGGATGTTATTATTGACATTCCAGATGAACGCTTCATTATTGCAGTTTTATTTGTTTTAATATTCTATCTGATTATCTCAGTTAGACTAAAGGTTTTTTCGCTAATTACCAGGTATACTGGGTATCAAAGTTATGTGAAAATAGGACTGAGTTTGATATCCGCTTATTCATTATTTTTAATCATTTCAATGATTCTATGGCAGACCTTTAGTTATCGTTTCATCTTAGTATCCGTATTTTTGTCGTATGTAATGCTCATTACTCCGAGGATTATTTGGAAAGTCTTACATGAGACGAGAAAAAATGCCATTCGAAAGAAGGATAGCCCACTAAGAATCTTAGTCGTAGGTGCTGGAGATGGTGGGAATATGTTTATCAATACCGTCGAAGATCGAAAATTGAATTTTGAAATTGTCGGTATTGTTGATCGTGATCCAAATAAACTTGGATCATTTATTCGTACCGCTAAAGTTTTAGGAAACCGTAATGATATTCCACGATTGGTAGAGGAATTAGCTGTTGACCAAGTGACGATTGCCATCCCTTCTTTAAATGGTAAGGAGCGAGAGAAGATTGTTGAAATCTGTAACACTATAGGAGTGACTGTCAATAATATGCCGAGCATTGAAGACATTATGGCGGGGAACATGTCTGTCAGTGCCTTTCAGGAAATTGACGTAGCAGACCTTCTTGGTCGACCAGAGGTTGTTTTGGATCAGGATGGATTGAGTCAGTTTTTCAAAGGGAAAACAATCCTTGTCACAGGAGCAGGTGGCTCTATCGGTTCAGAGCTATGTCGTCAAATTGCTAAGTTTACGCCTAAACGCTTGTTGTTGCTTGGCCATGGAGAAAATTCAATCTATCTCATTCATCGAGAGTTACTGGAAAAGTACCAAGGTAAGATTGAGTTGGTCCCTCTCATTGCAGATATTCAAGATAGAGAATTGATTTTTAGCATAATGGCTGAATATCAACCCGATGTTGTTTATCATGCTGCAGCACATAAGCATGTTCCTTTGATGGAATATAACCCTCATGAAGCAGTAAAGAATAATATTTTTGGGACAAAGAATGTGGCTGAGGCGGCTAAAACTGCAAAGGTTGCCAAATTTGTTATGGTTTCAACAGATAAAGCTGTTAATCCGCCAAATGTCATGGGAGCGACTAAACGTGTTGCAGAAATGATTGTTACTGGCTTAAATGAAACAGGACAAACACAATTTGCTGCAGTACGGTTCGGAAATGTTTTAGGTAGTCGTGGAAGTGTTGTTCCGCTATTCAAAGAGCAAATTAGAAAAGGTGGACCTGTTACGGTTACCGACTTTAGGATGACTCGTTATTTCATGACGATTCCTGAGGCAAGTCGTTTGGTTATCCAAGCTGGACATTTGGCAAAAGGTGGAGAAATTTTTGTCTTAGACATGGGTGAACCAGTACAGATACTAGAGTTAGCTCGAAAAGTTATCTTATTAAGTGGTTATACAGAAGATGAAATTGGAATTGTGGAATCTGGAATTCGTCCTGGAGAGAAACTCTACGAAGAGTTACTATCCACTGAAGAACGTGTTAGCGAACAAATTTATGAAAAAATATTTGTAGGTCGCGTTACAAATAAGCAATCGGACATTGTCAATTCATTTATCAATGGATTACTCCAAAAAGATAGAAATGAATTAAAAGATATGTTGATTGAATTTGCAAAACAAGAATAAGAAAGTAAAAGCTATTTTTACTTTCCTAGAGTCTAAATAGGATTTAGATTCTAGGAAGGTTGAAATACTTTCCTGAGGTAAAATATGCTAGGTCATAGGTTATTAAGAGAGAAAGAAAACAGAACGAAAGGTGGTCTCTATCATAAGGTTCAGATCGAGCTGGCTTTCAACTCAAACCACATTGAAGGCAGTCAATTAACCCATGACCAGACACGGTATATTTATGAGACTAATACCATTGGTTTCGAGGAAAGTCCAACTATAAGGGTGGATGATATTATCGAAACGACCAATCATTTTACTGCTTTCGATTTTCTCTTGGATAGCTTTCAAGATGATTTGAATGAAACTTGGATAAAGGAGATTCATGCTATCTTGAAGAGAGGGACTTCTGATTCGCGGAAGTCATGGTTTAAAGTAGGAGACTATAAGTCATATCCAAACGAAGTCGGAGGTCGTGAAACGACTTTGCCAGAAAAAGTAGAATCCGATATGCAAGAATTGCTGAACAGCTATCACCGCTTGCCTGAGACTTCCTTTGAGGATATTCTTGACTTTCATGTTCAATTTGAACGCATCCATCCCTTCCAAGATGGTAACGGGCGAGTAGGTCGATTGATTTTGTTTAAGGAATGTCTCAAACATGGACATGTTCCCTTTATCATTGGAGATGACATGAAGTATTTTTACTATCGTGGCTTAGCCGAGTGGGGAGAACAGAATGGTTTCTTATTAGATACTTGCTTAGCCGCACAAGATCGATTTAAGGACTATTTAGAGTATTTTAGGATTGAGGATTAGTGACAAAACCAGCTAACCTTGCAAATAGGAGAATGAATGTATAGCAGAAGAACTATAACAAAAGAATATCTAAAAGCGAATGAAATAACAGCCCAATATTTTGAAAAAATTGGGTCAAGAAAGTTAGAATTATTTTTTAAATATACTACGGATAAGTTACTAGCACTAATCCTATTAGTATTATTATCGCCAGCCATCATCGGTCTATCTATTTGGATAAAACTAGATAGCAAAGGACCAATTTTTTATCGTCAAGAACGTGTTACAAGATATGGTCGAATTTTTAGAATATTTAAGTTTAGAACGATGATTTCTGATGCGGATAAAGTCGGAAGTCTTGTCACAGTCGGTCAAGATAATCGTATTACAAAAGTCGGTCATATTATCAGAAAATATAGGCTGGATGAAGTGCCTCAACTCTTTAATGTTTTGACAGGGGATATGAGTTTTGTTGGCGTAAGACCAGAAGTACAAAAATATGTTGACCATTACACTGATGAAATGCTTGCGACTTTGCTATTGCCAGCAGGAATTACTTCACCAGCAAGTATTGCATATAAGGATGAAGATGCTGTTTTAGAAGAATATTGTTCTCAAGGCTACAGTCCTGATGAAGCATATGTTCAAAAAGTGTTACCAGAAAAAATGAAATACAATTTGGAATATATCAGAAACTTTGGAATTGTTTCTGATTTTAAGGTAATGATAGATACAGTAATTAATGTAATAAAATAGGAGATTGAAATGACAAAAAGACAAAATATTCCATTTTCACCACCAGATATTACCCAAGCTGAAATTGATGAAGTTATTGACACACTAAAATCTGGTTGGATTACAACAGGACCAAAGACAAAAGAGCTAGAACGTAGGTTATCAGTATTTACAGGAACCAATAAAACTGTGTGTTTAAATTCTGCTACTGCAGGATTAGAACTAGTCTTGCGAGTTCTTGGAGTTGGACCTGGAGACGAAGTGATTGTTCCAGCTATGACCTATACTGCCTCATGTAGTGTCATTACTCATGTAGGAGCAACTCCTGTGATGGTTGATATTCAAAAAAATAGCTTTGAGATGGAATATGATGCTTTGGAAAAAGCGATTACTCCGAAAACAAAGGTTATCATCCCAGTTGATCTAGCTGGTATTCCTTGTGATTATGATAAGATTTATACCATCGTAGAAAACAAACGCTCTTTGTATGCTGCTTCTGATAATAAATGGCAGAAACTTTTCGACAGAGTTATTATTCTATCGGATAG
This sequence comes from Streptococcus suis, assembly GCF_046032115.1. GTDB lineage: Bacteria > Bacillota > Bacilli > Lactobacillales > Streptococcaceae > Streptococcus > Streptococcus suis_AJ. The sequence continues at coordinate 41,082 of NZ_JARQOZ010000012.1, forward strand.
TGCACATTCTCTAGGAGCTAGTTATAAGGGGAAACCAGCGGGTTCCCTAGCAGATTTTACCTCATTTTCTTTCCATGCAGTTAAGAATTTTACAACTGCTGAAGGAGGTAGTGTGACATGGAGACCACATCCTGGTTTGGATGATGAAGAGATGTATAAAGAGTTTCAGATTTACTCTCTTCATGGTCAGACAAAGGATGCATTAGCTAAGACACAATTAGGGTCATGGGAATATGACATTGTTATTCCTGGTTACAAGTGTAATATGACAGATATTATGGCTGGTATCGGTTTGGTACAGTTGGAACGTTACCCATCTCTGTTGGAACGTCGAAAAGAAATTGTCGAAAAATACAATGCAGGCTTTGAAGGAACATTGATTAAGCCGTTGGTACATCAGACCGAAGATAGACAATCATCTATGCACTTGTATATCACTCATCTGGAAGGCTTTACTTTGGAACAACGAAATGAAGTGATTCAAAAAATGGCTGAAGCAGGGATTGCTTGTAATGTTCACTACAAGCCACTGCCTCTTCTTACAGCCTATAAAAATATTGGTTTTGATATGAAAGATTTTCCGAATGCCTATCAGTATTTTGAAAATGAAATTACACTTCCTCTTCATACCAACTTGAGTGATGAAGATGTGGAGTATGTGATAGAAACGATTAAACGCATTGTTTATATAAAAAAATGAGGTAATTCTCGTGAAATATAGTGTTTTAATGACTGTGTATAAAAATGATAATGCTGATTATTTTTATATTGCATTGAATAGTATGGTTCAACAAACAATAAAACCTGATGAAATCGTTATTGTAAAGGACGGTCCGATTCCTAATTTATTAGAACAGGTTATTGTTAATGTACAAAACAGTTGTGACATTTACTTTAATGAAATTCAATTGCCAAATAATGTTGGGCTTGGAGAGGCATTAAATGCGGGTCTAAAAGAATGTCGAAATGACCTTATTGCAAGGATGGATGCGGATGATTATTCTCTTCCTCAAAGATGTGAGTTACAACTAAGAGAATTCGAAAAAGACAGTACTCTAGATATTATTGGTTCGTCGGTAGAGGAGTTTATTTCTGAGTTGGATAATATAGTCGGACGTAGAATAGTACCAACCACTCATGATGAAATCTATAAGTTTGCTAAAAAAAGGGATCCGTTTAATCATCCGACAGTGATGTATCGTAAATCGTTTTTAGATAAAATTGGTGGATATTCAGACTATCGTAAAAATCAGGATACCGATCTCTGGATAAGAATGCTAGAATCTGGTGCAAAAACTAAGAATCTTGATGAAATTGTATTCAAATTCAGATTTGAACAAAATACTTTTGAAAAACGAAAAAACTGGTTTAACACCAAAACGCTTATTCACATTCGATACAATGCTTGGAAACGAGGATTTAATAGTTTGGGCGAGTTTTTAGAGATAACAGCTGCCCAAATTGCTGTCTACATCTTGCCTCAAAGTTTCCAACGATTTTTATATAAACATTTTTTGAGAGGGTAGAAAATGATAGGTAGGGCTGTGGTTAAGATTGAATCAATCATACATTATCTTTTTAATTTTTCGTTGTATTTTCCAAAGAGAGTACAAATATACGGAAAACCTAGGATTTTATTTGGGAAAAAAATGAATTTTCTGAAAATGTAAGGATCAATGACAAGGTGTTTTTACACGCTGTAAATGGAATTGCTATTGGAAAAAATTCAACATTGTCTTATGGGGCAACTTTAATTACAGAGTCCTATGATGTTACAAATAGAGAAAACTATATGAAACGGCTACATAAAGGTGCTAGAATTGAAATAGGGGATAATGTTTGGATTGGTGCAAATGTCATAATTCTACCAGGAGTGAATATTGCTGACGGTGTAATCGTAGGCGCTGGGTCAGTCGTCACAAAATGTTTGACTAAAAAAAATTCCCTATATGCAGGAAATCCTGCTAAATTTATCAAGGAGTATCAAGAATGAAATTGTTACATGTTACAGCTACCCATTTAAAACCTACTGGAAGTATACCTGTTGTTTTAAGTGAGTTGGTTTCTCATCAGAATGTATTAACAGGATTTGAAGCACGAGTTTTGTCTATAAAATCACCAGTGAAAGATATCAATTCTGCATACTTTGACTTTTTGGGTGATAGATTATTTGAAGATTATATAAAGTTTTTTTCACCGGATATAGTTATTTTTCATAGTTTCTATTTTTGGGAATACATAAAGCTATACAAAATTTTAAAAAAAAATAATATTCCATATTTTATTCAACCTCATGGTTCGTTTATGATTGAGTCAATGAAGAAATCAAAAATAAAGAAAACTGTTGCAAGAGCTTTATTTTTTGATAAATTTGTAAGAAACTCTGAGGGGATAATTTATTTAAATCAATCTGAAAAAAAAAATTCACTGTACAAATGCGAAACTAATCTGATTATTCCCAATGGAATTGCAATTGAAGATTCTTTGAGAAAGAATGGCTATAAATATAAGAGTAGCTCTAGTGTTGAGTTTTATTATTTAGGTAGATTTGATATAAAACCTAAAGGATTAGATATATTAATAGATGCTTTAGAGGTGTTGGATAATTTAAGCGAGGATCGGATGATTACATTTTCTTTCTATGGTATTGGAAATCATAGTCAAGTCAAGTATATTGAAAATAGGATTCATCGGTTAAGGAATATAAATGTATTTTATAGAGGGCCATTACTTGGAAAAGAGAAGGTTGAACATTTGTGTGGAAAGATTATGGTCTTAACTTCACGCCATGAGGGCTTTCCAATGACCGTTTTAGAAGCTCTTTCTTATGGTAATCCATGTATTGTCACAAAAGAAACAAATGTTCTTGATGAAGTGGTTCTGAACAATTTAGGATGGGCTTGTTCTTTAGACTCACAATCAATTGCTTCTGCTATGCTAAAAGCATATGATGACTACCTAACCAGCCAGGAAGAGTATTTTGCAAATTGTGTCAATCATGTTAGTTCTGAATATTCTTGGAAAAGGATTGCTCAGATTTCATATGAGGAATTGAAGAAATTTGAAAGGGGATAGAATGAAAAAAATAATGATTTTAGGGTGTTTAACACAATCCAAAACAGGCAATAAAAGTTTTGGAGGGGCGGAACGGAATATGGCCATGTTAGCCAATTCTCTAGCTGAGCGAGGTTATGATATCTGTCTGTGCTCTGTTGAAGGAAGTCATTTACCCTATCAATTAAATAGTGATGTTGAATTGCTGACTAGTGAGGTAAGTTACCAAAATAAGTTCAAAACGCACGGTGATATATTTGTCAATACTATAAAAAGTATCCGTAACGTACAACCTGACGTAATTATTTCTTTTTGGCCTCATCCGACTTTTTATGCACTACTATTTACAAAAATAAAAAGAATAAAAATGATTTATTCTGAGAGGAATGATCCTAGCAGAGAATATACAGGTATTGCTCGACTCATTCATACTGTAATATCTTATTTTTGTAACGGATATGTTTTTCAAAATCTAGGTGCTCAACGATATTTTCCCAAGCAATCAATAAAAAATAGCACAGTAATTCATAATCCACTATCATTTACCAAAAAGGATACCCCAAATAAAAAGCGTGTTGTAAGAAATTTTAAGAGGATTATTTCGGTAGGAAGATTAACAGAACAAAAAAATCACAGCATGTTGATTGGAGCGTTTTCAAAATATAATGAGACGCACCCTGATTCTATCTTAGAAATATTCGGGGAAGGTGCACTATATCAAGATTTAAAGAAACAGATTAAGATGTTGAATATGGAAAATAAAATTATCCTTAGAGGAACAACTTCTCAAATTTTAGAAGAGATTGCCAGTTCGGATATGTTTGTTCTTACTTCAAAATATGAAGGAATGCCGAATGTATTGATGGAGGCGTTGGCATTAGGGGTTCCAGTAGTTTCAACAGATTTTTCCCCAGGAACAGTAAGAGAATTGCTTACTCATGGCGTAAATGGCTTAATCTGTGATATCACCGAGTCTGATTTGATAGACAAAATGACAATGTATGATGATGAGTCCTTAGTAGAGCAGGTTTCTAGGAACTCTATCAAGATATTTGAAACACACAGTATAGAGGAGATAACAGATCAATGGGAAAGATTCTTGATAGAAACGATGAACGGACATTAAGTTACCATTTTGCAGCGTTGTTTACGGTGGGAGCATTCTTTATAGAATTGTTTTTTAACGGTAAGTATCTTGTCTGTACCCCCGTTCTTTTTTTAGGTTATTTATTTTATTATAATCCGAAGTTTAAAGGCCAGATTTCCAAATATTTATCAATTATTTTGATATGGTTAATATTTATTTTTTTACAAATTCTAATCTTAGGAATGATTCGGACAGGCAATGAAGATTTTTTTTCCTTTTATTATAATTTAGTATTGTTTGCAAATATCACCATGATTTTCTTTATGATCGGGCTCACGAGACTTGTGAATTATCTTTTAAAGTATCTTGATTTAGTTGTTCAATACGGAGTTTTACTCTGTACACCGGTTATTTTTTTAAAAGAAATCGATATTATCCAATCTCGATGGAGAGATTTTTTAAATGCCCATTCTGGCTATAGACTGGGAGTTTCAAGTAATATAAACCCCAACAGTATTGCATGGCTCTATGGTTTTTTTGCGATGTTGACCCTATATTTTCTGTTAAAATCTAAAAAAATAAGGTATGTCTTCTTATTTGCAGTAGAACTAGTTTGTATATTATTTACAGGTTCTAAAACAGGTTTGTTGACTGCTTTTATCCCCGTAATATTTGCTTTCTTTAAGAGTTTACGAAAGGCAAAAATTTCTAATGTAATTGTTATTCTGTTGGTGGGTTTTATTTTTTGGTATGAAGTTCAAAATAATCCCGTATTATATACGTTGATTGGTAAACGATTAAATAGTTTTTTAGGGTTATTTGGAATTGGCACAGTACCAGTTGATGCCGGCTCGACTTTGAAGAGAATTCATATGATAGAATTTGCCGAAAATATGATATGGGAAAAACCAATATTGGGCTGGGGGATTGGGGCATTTGCTCAGATATCTGGCTTTGGAGTTTATTCTCATAATAATTTTATAGAAAGCCTAGTATCAGGAGGGATTGTATTTAGCACTGCATATTATTTTATCTACGTATTGTTGTCTTTGCAGTTGTTTTCATTGCCCAAATGTGAGGAAAAGGAAGTTGCAATTCTTTTGATAGTATCAAATCTTTTAATTGATTTTTCAACAGTTACGTTTTATGGTCAGCTATTACCTTATTTTAAAATAATCATCATTGCAATGCTGTTATATTATATTCAGTTTATTAAAGAAAGAGTAGAAAAATGAGATTTTTAAATCTTTTTGAAAAATTGATAAAGAGATTTTCATCCCAATCATTATATCAAGATTATCTAAGAAAACAAGGAATCGTGATTGGAAACAACTGTGAAATATATAAGAGTGCTTCATTTGGAAGTGAACCTTATTTGGTGACTATTGGTGACAATGTTAGAATTTCGGCGGATGTAAAAATTACTACACATGATGGCGGAGTTTGGGTCGCTCGTCATTTAGTGGGAAATCAGGAAATTGACCTGTTTGATAGAGTTGAAATTGGTTCTAATGTTCATATCGGTGTCAATGCTATCATACTGCCAGGAGTAACCATAGGAAATAATTGCATTATTGCGGCTGGGGCGGTTGTTACGCACTCGGTTCCGTGTAATGAAATTTGGGGAGGGGTACCAGCTAGATTTATTAGTACAATAGATGATTATATTTTAAAGCATAGAGGAGAATTTGAAATGACTAAGACGATGTCCTCCGATGAAAAAATGAAGTTTCTATTGAAGAAGTATCCAGAGGTAATTAATGACTAATAATAAGCAACTTTCTTTGAATATTTTAATTTCAATTTTAAACCAATTGGTCATTATCGTTTGTGGTTTTATTTTACCAAGGGTACTTTTAGAATCCTTTGGTTCAACGGTAAATGGTTTAGTGACCTCAATTCGGCAATTTTTAAATTTTATAACATTTTTAGAAATGGGAATTGGAGTTGTAATTTCAAGCTCCTTATATGAACCGCTCTTTAAACAAGATACTGAAAAAGTGAGTGCAATAATTGTTTCGTCCAAGAGATTTTTTAATAAATTAGTTTTATACTTTACCTTTTTTTTAGTAGTGTTGGTTTTTACTTATCCATTATTTGTTGTAGAATTTAATTTTGTTTACGTAAGTATCCTTATGGTGATACTCTCATTAAATTTGTATAGTCAGTACTATTTTGGAATTGTTAATCAACTTTTACTAACAGCAGATCAGAAGAATTATATTCCTCAGGGGCTATCAATGGTGACTGTTATACTTAATACTCTTGCTACAGCAGTGATAGTTAATTATTCAAAAAACGTTCATATTGTTTTTCTTTCAACATCATTTATTTATTTAGCGCGGCCTTTAGCTATGGATATTTATGTAAGGAAGTGTTATAATATCGATTATAATATTAGATATACTGAGGAACCAATAAAACAAAAGTTTAATGGTTTTTATCATCATCTTTCAAGTATTGTTCTTGGAAATACCGATATTATTGTCTTAACTCTTTTATCAAGTTTGAAAAATATCTCAATATATTCCGTCTATGCTCTGATTTTTTCTGGGATAAGGGGAATCATTTATGCACTTGTTACAAGTTTAACTCCTTATTTTGGTAGGGTAGTTTCAAAAGAGTCAACTCAAGGAGTTTTAAAAAAATTTAGGTATTTAGAATGGGGTCTCAATACGCTCATTACGTTAATATTTTCAGTTGTTGCAGCTTCAATTATTCCGTTTATTACGTTGTATACTCAAAATATAACCGATGCAGATTATATTTTGTATGGATTTGCATTATTTATGTGCTTATCACAGTACATGTTTTGTATGAGATATAGTTATAATATCTATGTGCAATCTGTTGGTCATTACAAAGAAACTCAGATGAGTGCTATTATTGAGGCAATTTTAAATATTGCATCTACCTTTATTTTTACAGCTCTTTTTGGAATGATTGGATTAGCGATAGGCACATTAATTGCAATGCTATATAGACTTCTATATTTACTTAATTATTCAAAGAAAGTTCAACTTGGGGCTAGTATTATTGGCTCTATTTTATATATTTTTACAGGGAGTTGTAATGTTGTAGCAATGTTTTATCTGGGAAGTTATTTAGCTCCTAAAATTACCACTTTTATGCATTTGGTTTATTATACAATGGGTTATGTCCTTTTATCTGTTCTATCTCTTTTGTTAAGTAATTTAATATTTAACAGGAGATTACTTTTGGGATTCTTTAAGTCATTAATTTTAAAGGATGAATTATAATATGAAAAAAAGTATTGAACGAGATTCAAAATTAGAGTTAATTAGAATTTTTAGCATGTTATTTATTGTATCTAGTCACTATGTTTTGCATGGCGGGATAGTGAACGAAGTAACAGGTTTTGATTTTAATGGATTAACGTCAGACTTTTTATATATTGGTGGTAAAATTGGGGCTAATCTTTTTATTATGTTGAGTGGTTATCTGTTATGTGACTGTATTTATAAAACCGAAAGACTATTAAAAACAGCTTTGATAACTTTATTTTATTCAACTATAGGTTTATTACTTGGATTGATAGTTTTTAATGATATATCTGTAATAGATATAATAAAGTCCTTTTTTCCTATTATCACTGATAGATACTGGTTTGTTACTACATATTTTCTGATTCTAGTGTTTATGCCTTATTTAAACTATGCAATTACTATCTTGAATAAAAAACAATTGGAGTTCTTACTTTTATTGGGGTTTGTTTTATGGTGCTTTATTCCAACTTTTTTTAATCAGGACTTAAATTTTTCTAATTTTGTTTGGTTTATTTTTTTGTATATTTTAGGATCTGGAATAAAAAAATATAAATTTTTATATGTTGATACAGCTAAGTCGTTTATAATATCTTTAGTTTTTTATTTGTTAATTTTTATTTCTATACAGCTATTAAAATTATGTTCTTTACAAAGTGAATTTTTTGAAACTAAAATTTATTTTTTTACTAATTCACATAGTATTTTGACATTCTTTTTTACAGTTTTCTTTTTCAATGGGATGCTGTCACTCAAAAGTTTTACAAATTATTGGGTAAATAAAGTAGCGAAAGCAACATTTGCAATATATTTAATTCATGATAATGATTTTATTAGAGAGTGGTTATGGAAAGATTTATTGAAAGTAAGCAACTATAGACATAGTAGTATTTTTATTTGGCATTATATTTTTAGTATATTGTTGATATTTTTCATTGGTGTTATTCTAGAGAATTTACGAGAGGTAGTCTTTGAGATGCTGTTAGAAGACAAGATTAAGAAGATTTCAACAAATTGTAATTTAATTTTTCGTAAGTTTTTTCCAGAATAATATAATTAGGGAGGATGGTTTATCATGAAAAAAATATTAATAACAGGTTCAGCTGGTTTCATTGGCAGCAACCTAGTATTAGAACTATTAAGGAGTGGCGAAGCATATCATATTATCGGTCTTGATAATATGAACGATTATTACGAAGTATCGCTCAAGCAGTATCGTCTTGAACAGATTGAGCAACAGTTGCTCCATAGTAAAAGCAAGTGGACTTTCATAGAGGGAGACTTGGCAGACAAGGATTTGGTCACTTCAATTTTTGAAGATTATCGTCCGAGTATTGTTGTTAATTTAGCCGCTCAGGCTGGTGTTCGCTACTCGATTACCAATCCAGATGTTTATATAGAGAGCAATATTATTGGTTTTCAGAATATCTTGGAAGCCTGTCGTCACTACCCAGTTGAGCATTTAGTATATGCTTCATCATCTTCGGTTTATGGTGGAAATGAGAAAGTACCGTTTTCTACAGATGATAAGGTAGATAATCCAGTATCACTTTATGCAGCAACTAAAAAGTCAAATGAACTGTTTGCACATGCCTACAGTAAGCTCTATGATATTCCAACAACGGGACTACGTTTCTTTACGGTCTACGGTCCAGCAGGTCGTCCAGATATGGCTTATTTTGGATTCACAAATAAACTGATAAAAGGTGAAACGATTGAAATTTTCAACTATGGAAATTGTAAACGTGATTTTACCTATGTCGATGATATTGTGGAAGGTGTCAAGCGTGTCATGTTTGGCGCACCGCAGAAGAGAAGTGGAAGTGATGGTCTCCCTATTCCGCCGTATGCAATCTACAATATTGGCAATAGCAATCCTGAAAACTTATTGGATTTTGTTCACATATTGAGTGAGGAACTAGTTTTGGCAGGAGTATTGCCAGAAGATTTTGATATTGAAGCACATAAAAAACTTGTGCCTATGCAAGCTGGAGATGTACCAGTAACCTACGCTGATACTTCTGATTTGGAGAGAGATTTTGGTTTTAGTCCCTCTACCACTCTCAGAGAAGGTTTGCGTCGATTTGCTCAATGGTATAAGGAGTATTATAAATAGGCATTGTTTTCTAGACTAGTATGCTCATAGTTTGCATAGATGGGTAATATATTAAAGTATCCAAAGATAAGAGGGGCGATTTATATCTTGTTCTCTTATAGCACTTGATTAAAACTATGTTGTCGATGATATTTTTTGATTTTTTTAGTAACAAATGGTATACTTTGTATATCATTTTTTTGACGAGGTGAAATTATGAGTAACAAAGAATTTTCTCAAGAATTTCTTAAAACTATTATTTTTTCTAAAAGAAAAGAGTTAGGCTATTCTCAGCAGGAACTTTCTGATTTGACAGGGATAAATCGAGCTATGATTAGCAAGTTGGAGCAAGGGGAGTATCTTCCTTCGATTCCTCAGTTACTGGCTTTGAGCAATGTGCTTGAGTTTGAAATTAACAGTTTATTTGTTTCTGATTTTCCGAAATCAATCGGCACTCTTCCGGCAAAAAAAATCGCTGTCGCAGGAACCGGCTATGTCGGTCTTTCTATCGCTGTCTTATTAGCACAGCATCATCAAGTTACCGCTGTAGATATTATCCAAGAAAAAGTTGATTTAATTAACGCTAAGAAGTCTCCGATTCAGGATGATTATATTGAAAAATATCTAGCTGAAAAAGACTTAAATCTAGTTGCAACATTGGATGCAGAAAAAGCCTACAAAGAGGCAGAAATTGTTGTGATTGCTGCTCCAACGAACTATGATAGTGCTAAGAATTACTTTGACACTAGTCATGTGGAATCAGTTATACAAACAGTATTATCAATCAATCCTCAGGCCTTGATGGTTATCAAATCAACGATTCCTGTTGGCTTTACTCAATCTATGCGTGAAAAATTTGGCACGGAAAATATTATCTTTAGTCCTGAATTTCTCAGAGAGTCAAAAGCACTTTATGACAATCTCTATCCATCACGGATTATTGTATCCTGTGAAGATGGTGCACCAGATTTGGTAGTAGAAGGTTCAAAGTTATTTGCTTCTCTTCTACAAGAGGGGGCTTTGAAGAGAGATGTAGAAGTGTTGCACATGGGTTCTACAGAAGCTGAAGCAGTTAAGCTTTTTGCCAATACTTATTTAGCCTTGCGTGTTTCTTATTTCAATGAATTGGATACCTATGCGGAGTTGAAAGGGCTGGATACCGAATCGATTATCAAGGGTGTTGGTTTAGATCCACGTATTGGTGACCACTACAATAACCCTTCTTTTGGCTATGGTGGTTACTGTCTTCCGAAAGATACCAAGCAGTTATTGGCTAATTACAATGATGTTCCGCAGAATATGATGACGGCCATTGTTGAAGCCAATAAAACAAGGAAAGATTTTATTGCCGATCAGGTGCTGAAAATGGCTGGTTATTATGATTACTCTGAACATGATAGCTACTCTCACCAACAAGAAAAAGAAATTACTGTTGGTGTTTACCGTTTAACGATGAAGAGCAACTCGGATAACTTTAGACAGAGTTCTATTCAAGGTGTCATGAAACGATTGAAAGCCAAAGGTGCAAAAGTTATTATTTTTGAACCAACTCTAGAGGACGACTCAACCTTCTTTGGTTCTAAAATTATCAATGATTTGAAGAAGTTCAAGTCTCAATGTCAAGCCATTGTAGCCAATCGTTATGATAGTTCTTTGGACGATGTGCGAGATAAGGTATATACACGAGATATTTTTAGAAGAGATTAAAGAATGTATCGATGTTTTAAATATATATACTTATTCTAAAAGGAGTAACTATGAAGATTAGTTTAAGAGGAAATTTACAGGGCTTGTTATCAGGAATGTTTTGGGGATTGGATACATCCTTGAATAGTTTGATATTGTTAATGGTTCCTTTCGTTGTTGGGGATAGCAAGCTATTATCCTCTACGTTACTATTAGCATTTTTTCACGATTTCTTTTCTGCTATTTTTTTAACAATTGACTTATCTATTAGAGGTCGGTTTAAAAATACGATACAAATTTTGAAAACTAGAAGTGCTTATTTTGTAATGATAGCAGCAGTATTCGCAGGACCTTTAGGAATGAGAGCCTATCTATTTGCAGTGGAGAAGTTGGGGGCAGGCTTGACAGCGACAATATCCGCTATCTACCCTGCAGTCGCAGCTTTATTAGGTATGATTTTTTTAAAAGATTATTTGACAAGAAAGGGATGATTTGGGCTCGCTTTAACTATCTTGGCAGTTATTTTTCTTGGATATAGTGGTTTTTCTCAAATAGAAGAATTATTCATTGGTTCTTTAGTGGCATTGCTATGTGTAATTGGCTGGGCTTCAGAGAGTGTTATTACCGCTTATGGCATGAAAGAAGATATTTTACCTAAACAAGCTTTATTTATCAGGCAATGGACTTCAAGCTTAGTCTATCTGTTGTTTATGATAATAGAGGGGGATGTTGTTTACAGTTTAGCAACTGTTTTTAGTTCACAGTCTATTCTTTTTATCATTTGTCTTTCCGTTATAGGAACGCTTTCCTATTTATTTTATTATTCTGCTATTGATACTATAGGTCCAGTAAGAGCGACAGGTTTAAATGTCACTTATTCTATTTGGACAGTCATCTTCTCGCTGTTTCTTTTCGGTGGACAATTAGATATAAAGTTAATCTTCAGTAGTATAGTTATTGTTATTGGTACACTATTTGTCTTGAAAAATTAAGGGGGAGAATTGATGAGAGCGATTATTTTAGCAGCAGGAATGGGAACTAGATTAAGACCATTGACATTAACAACTCCTAAATCTTTAATTGAAGTTGGAGGTCAAACTTTAATAGAGAGACAAATTTTGTTTTTAAATGAAATAGGTATTTCGGAAATTATTATTGTGACAGGTTATTTATCAGAAAAGTTTGACTTTTTAGAGAGTAAATATGGGGTAAGGTTAATTCACAATGATAAATATGATACCTATAATAACTTTTATAGCATGTATCTTGTGAGGGATTTTTTAAGTGATGCTTATGTGATTGATGCGGACAATTATTTGCACACGAACTTCTTAGATTCTGATGTAACCATTTCTACATATTTTTCGGCATATAAAGATAATTTTGAGGATGAGTGGCTTTTAAAATGTGATGATAATGGTCTAGTGAAAGAAATTGTGATAGATAGTGGCGAGGGCTCTATTCTATCTGGGGTATCATATTGGGATGCAAAATCTGGTCAGGTTCTAAACAAACTTATTGAAGAAGTGTTAGAATCAAACGATTTTTGTAATTTGTATTGGGATAATCTTGTAAAAGATAACTTGGATAAGTTGACAGTGTATAAGCGAGATATTCCTTCGAACGTTATATTTGAGATTGATAATCTTGATGATTTAGGACAGTTACAAGAATTTTTAAATTCACATAGCTAATCATAGGATTGCTGCATTTCCGGAATTAACGAACGTATTGTTGATGTAGCTACCGATCAGGTACTGAAGATGACTGGCTACTATGCTTACTCAGAACATGATTCCTATTCGCAACAGCAAGAAAAGGATATCACGATAGGAATTTATCGTCTGACCATGAAGAGTAATTCTGATAACTTCCGTCAAAGTTCTATCCAGGGAGTTATGAAGCGTTTGAAGGCTAAGGGAGCAAGGGTGATAATTTATGAGCCGACCTTAGAGAACGGAACGACATTCTTTGGCTCCAAAGTCGTCAACAATCTTAAGAAATTTAAAGAAATGAGTCAAGCCATTGTAGCCAATCGATACGACTTGAGTTTGGATGATGTTCTTGACAAGGTCTATACACGGGATATTTTTAGGAGGGATTAAATATAGGGTATTTGAACTTGCATTTGGATAGAACGAATTTTCATTTTTTCTTCAGATAAAGTAGAAAACGTTCCGTAGTCAACATGGCTTTGGGACGCTTTTTAGTAGTTGCTGTAATAGGAAAGTGACTTGAAAATTTTAGATACCGTGCTATAATATAACTATAAACTTTTCCGAATAAATAGATAGGGAGTATTTCTCGATTACTTTATTTGGAGGATAGAGATGACAAAACGCCGACAGGCAGTCAGTCCAATGGCTGATATTATTGCAAAAAAGATTTTCAATGACCACGAAATCACCATTGATTTCATCAATACTTTTCTAGTTTTTCGCCCCAAGTCTGTTCAGATTTTGAATGGAACTATTGCGGATGTAAAAAAGGAAAGGACTAGCCACTTTAGTACTACGGTGGATATTTTGGCTCGTATGGATGATGGAACACAAGTCATCATCGAGATACAGGTTGCCTATCAAAACAGTTTTATCAAACGCTTATGGACCTATTCCTGCCAACATTTGGTTAAGGATTTGCCCAATGTTCGTGACAAGGTCACACAGACACACGATATGTATGATAAAATCTCACCGATTTATTCGATTGCCTTAGTAGCTAGTAAGTATTTTGATGATGACCAGCCGATTCACAGTTTTGTACTGACTGAAAAAGATGGGGGTCAAGTCTTGGAATTGCCATTTGGCGAACACGAAGAATTGAGAAAACCATTTGAAATGGTCATTATTGAACTGAAAAAATTCCGCAAGGGTCAGCTAGAGAAAAATCAGCGCCAATGGATAGAATTTTTCGCCAATCGAGCATTTAGTCAATCTACATCAGATGTTATTGAAAAAGCAGAACACCTGTTGGATAGAAACACATGGACAGAGGAGGAAATCGAAATGGTAGATCAATGGTTACGTAATGCTTCCAACCACTTTGGTGAATTGGAAAGCTCCTATATACGTGGCAGACGGCGAGGAGGAAGGCAGAGCAGAAGGTTTGGAGAAAGGTCGTATAGAGGTCGCCTATCAGATGTTGCGTGAAGGTTTTTCGTATGAACTGATTGAAAAATTGACCGGTCTATCTTCAGATCAAATCAATCAACTGTCACAAAAACATCAGGTTTAAGAGGAAATCGAAATGGTAGATCAATGGTTACGTAATGCTTCCAACCACTTTGGAGAATTGGCAAGTTCCTACATACGTGGCAGACGGCGAGGTAAGGAAGAAGGAAGAGCCGAAGGTCTAGGGAAAGGTCTAGAAGAAGGAAGCCTACAAAAAAGTTTAGATGTTGCACAAAAATTATTAGCTAGAGGTCTTGACATAGAGGATATGTTAGAAATAACAGGACTAACTTTGGAACAGTTGACTCGATCCTCGCAAGAACATCAGTTCTAGGAGGAAAATACAAAATATATGAAAAAATACGATTATCTAGTTGTCGGAGCGGGTCTGTTCGGAGCGGTCTTTGCTCATGAGGCAGCTAAAAAGGGTAAAAAAATAAAGGTTATCGAAAAACGAGACCACATTGCAGGTAACATCTATACAAAAGAAGTAGAAGGTATTCAAGTCCATGAATATGGCGCACATATTTTCCATACTTCTGAAAAAGAAATTTGGGATTATGTGAATCAGTTTGCGGAGTTCAACCGCTATACAAATACACCAGTCGCCAACTACAAAGGTGAAATCTACAATCTTCCATTCAACATGAATACTTTCAATAAACTGTGGGGCGTGGTGACCCCTGCTGAAGCAGAAGCGAAGATTGCAGAGCAACGAGCTGTTTTGGGAGGAAAAACCCCTGAGAACTTGGAAGAACAAGCCATCTCACTAGTTGGTACAGACATCTATGAAAAATTGATCAAGTCATACACCGAGAAACAATGGGAAAAACCATGTACGGAGTTACCTGCCTTTATCATCCGTCGTTTACCCGTGCGTTTAACTTATGATAATAACTATTTCAACGACACATATCAAGGTATTCCAATCGGCGGTTACACGCAGATTGTTGAAAAAATGTTGAATCATGAGAATATTGATGTTGAGACAAATGTTGATTTCTTTGCCAATAAGGAAGGCTATTTAGCTACCTATCCGAAGATTGTCTTTACAGGAATGATTGACGAGTTCTTTGAGTACCAACTTGGTGAATTGGAATATCGTAGCCTTCGATTTGAGACAGAAGTATTGGATATGGAAAACTATCAAGGGAATGCAGTTGTCAACTACACAGATAGTGAAACGCCATTTACTCGTATTATCGAACACAAACATTTCGAATTTGGTACACAACCGAAAACCATTATTACACGTGAGTATTCGAAGACCTGGAAACGAGGCGATGAGCCGTATTATCCAGTGAACAATGATCGTAACAACAAACTTTATACTGCTTATAAGCGCCTCGCAGAACAACAAGAGAACGTTATATTTGGTGGACGTCTTGGTCATTATCGTTACTATGATATGCATCAAGTCATCGGAGCTGCTTTGCAGTGTGTGAGAAGTGAAGTTGGGGAATGATTTTGAGAAGTCATCAAAGTAGTAATTGATTCTTGTCAGAAGTCGGAATGCTCTTAAAATGTTAATCAAAAAAACCAGAAATTCTGGTTTTTTTTGATTATTGAATTGCTGCCAACAGGTCAGCTGTAACCGCCCAATAACAAAGTGTATTGAAAAGGTTCCAAAGTCCTGTCGACTCTGGAACCTTTTTCTATTTGCACTTTTCTTGAATATTTTCAGCCCATAGTAAATAAGCCTCCAGAACTTCTTTTTTTGCGAGCGTCTCCTCATTAGGTAAGTGTTCTAGAAGATAAGTCATATATTTCTCTGCATCAAGGCCGTGTCGTTTAGCAGTTTCCAAAAGACTCAGAATGACAGCTGTCGACTTGGCCCCCTCAAAGCTCTGAGAGAACAGCCAATTTTTTCTGCCCATCACCAAGGTCTTCATAGCCCTCTCAGCCATATTGTTGGATAGGACTAGGTCACCGTCCAAGAGAACGTTTCGGAAGGTGGTTTCGTATTTGAGGCTATACTCTATTGCAGTGCCTAATTTGGAGCTTGGCAAGACAGCCTGATTGCGACACCAATCAAAGAACTCGTCCATCAAGGGAGTTAACTCTGTCTGCCGTTTATGTCGCCGTTCCTCAGTAGACAAATCTGCCCAGTCATTCTCTAAGGCAAATAGGCGGTCGCAATAGGCTAAACCCTTAGCACCTAAAGAAGTCTTGTCTGTATTCTTAGGAGTCGCCTCAAAGAACTTCCGTCTAACGTGAGCCCAACAGCCAACCAGCTGTGCCTTGTCTAACTGCCGATAGGCCGACAGCGGTTCGCAGTTAACCAAGCTTAGCGTCGCTTCGCTCCTAAACCTTGGACTGCTATCGCATAGGCAGAACTAAAGGACTAAAGTCCTAAGTTACTGCCGTAACATATCACAATGTACGTAGCCCGCATAATCTCCAAGAAATTCCTCCACAACCAAGCCACTCCGTCGTTTGTCATGATGATAGAGGGTGACGCCCTTTTTCTCATGTTTCCCAGACAAGAAGGTCCAGTAGAAGGTCAACTGGCTATCATTTTCTAAGACCTTGTAGGAGGTTTCATCCGCATGGAGAATAGGCTGCTCCAACAATTTCTCGTGCAACAAATTATAAATCGGTTCGAAATAATACTGACTAGACTTGATATGCCAGTTGGCTATTTCCTTCCGACTGATGGGCAGACCAAGCTTGTGCCAGTCCTCTTCCTGACGGTAATTAGGCACCTTAAGATTGAACTTCTGATGAATAGTATGGGCGATGATAGAAGCTGAACCCAAGCTGTGTGCCAAAGGTGCCTTAGGAACTGGAGCCTTGATAATCTTATCGCTCAGATTCTTCTGACTACAAGCCTGACACTTGTATGCGTGCTGAACATGGTCAATCCGCTTTAATTGTGCAGGAATGAAAACCAACTCTTGTCGTTGAACAGTTGAGCCAATTTCTTTCAACTGACCATGACAGTCTGGACAGATGCAGTCTTCGCCCTGCAATTCGTGATGCACTATCTCTGGAGTAAACTGACTAAAAATAGCCTGACGAACCCCCTTGGCTTTCTTGCGTTTATAGGTGATGGTCTCTGTTTCAACTGGGTAAGTCAGCTTCTTCTTCAGGGAGACTTTCCTCCCCAAACAAGCTCAGCTGACCGGGTTGATACACAACCTTCTCTGATGATTTTCCGTAGAGTTTCTGTCTCAGATAATCAACCTGCTCACGAAGGAGGCTCAACTCGTTGGTAAGTTGTTCAATCGTTGAGGTCTGTTGTTTAATAATTGCCAATAACTCATCCATACGCTCGAGCCTCCTTCTTTTTATCTCATTATACACAAAGAAAAGCCATGATTTCAATAGAAATCACGACTTTTTGAAACATTTATTTTTGGATTGATCGAAAATCCTTTC
>NZ_JARQOZ010000013.1:0-56815 GCF_046032115.1 Streptococcus suis
ATGGAATTACAAGCAGCCACCACCATATTTGTAGTCAATATGAAGCGAATTATGACCTTAATAGACCAAAAGGAAGAGTAGAAAAATAGGAATTCTCCCAATCATTTAGGAGAATTCCTATTTTTTATAAGAGTCGGAGTAACTGGAGACTTTTTCAGTGGGCTCGGTTTTTCAGCTCTTTTTATAAAACCAAAGAATCTCTCCTCAGTTTTATACCACTTCTTTATTCGATTTTGATTGCCTTGAATAGTGAAAAGGGCTGGGGATAGCCCTTTTCAGCTTATCTCCTGAAAATAGGAAAGAGATAAAGAAAGGGAGTGGGAAAGAACTCGACCATTCATAGAAGAGTTCCCCTCACTTCCAAATATGTAGGTTCGGGCTAAAATAGTCCACTGGACTATTTTGACACAAACTTCGTTTGTTTTATTTCCGCGCTCAAACAGTCACTACTCTGACTGTTTGACCTCCCATCCCCGCACAGCTCCAACAGTCAGAGTAGTGACTGTTGGAGGTTGGAAATAAGGCAAACACTGTTCGCAACAATAGTAAAGGTCAGATTTGGAGTGTGAAACACGAATTGCTGAGATTTGCAAAGCAAATCCTATCTCCCACCTTTAACAGTCTCCCAGACTGTTAAAGCCAATCAACCACTGCGCTGAGATGTTGACACGAACTCTGAGTAGTGGAGCTGGGCTTTTTTCCCAGCCTCTAGGTGTTAACATTTCATCTACCCACTACAGTTTTATTTACGTTAAAATAAGGTAAAATAAGTTTCAAGACCATTGATAAACCAAGACTTCGTCATCGTCTTGGATATATATCGTCATTTAGTTTTTCTTTTATTACTTCGTTAACTCGCTTTGCCGTACTCCAGTACAGCCTGCAGCTCGTTGCCTAGTACTAAAAGTAAACTAAAAGACTATAAAAATCTCAAAGGTTGACCAATTGTTGACCAAAAAATACTCTACATATGCAGGGAAGTAGCTCGTGGGAAGTACTCTCAGATCAAAGACAAAGTCGCTAGAATGACATTTCTAACGACTTTCAGAATGAAGACAAACCTCAATCGAGATATTTGTCTTTTTTCCATCTTCTAGCCTAAATTTTTTTCTAAATATAGAGGACATTTCCCCTCAATACACCGCCATATGGATGGTATCACCTTTGATGATGATTTGGTCTGGTGAGAAGGTTGACCAGTCCTTGCTTTTAAAATAGGCTTTTATAGCGGAATCCTTCTCTGTTTTTTCAAGCTTTTCCCCTGTCATATACGTATAGATTGAAAATGGGTAGAGATTTGTAACGGGGCTTTTCACTAAATTCCCCGTGTTAAGTATTCCCGAATGACTATCTATAAAGTCTGTATATTGATTATCCAAGCGAGGATGTGCATCTGTATATATTGCTCGCTTTGTTACTTTTATCTGCGTCTTTTCCTCATAGTCACGAACCATTTGCTATACCACCTGCATACGGTTTTGGTCCAACTGGGTGACGACTATCTGTTGTAAAAATATTTTGTTAAATGTCAGCGTAAGTACTGCTAGATAGAGGGTGACTAGTGTACCTTTGACTAGCTTAGCCTTTTTGAAGTCTAGTCTAGCCAATAATAAGAAGAGACCAACCAAACAAGCAGCCGAATACGTAGACCGAGCACCTGAACCAGCTTTTGTAACCAAACTTAGGGCACATGGCAAAAGAAACAATAAAGGAAGAGCCAGCAAGATAAGCTTCGCTCTCGTCTTCTCAGCTGCTGTTCCATTAAGTTGTCGTTTCACTCTCCAAAGTAGATAGCCAATGGCAAGCAAAAGGGAAAACAAAAGAAAACCATCGGGACCAATGTTGAAACCTAAAATATATGATTTGATCAAACTTTTTAAAAGTTGTAACATTCGAGCGACTAGTCCGAGATTTTCAAGATTAAATCGACCAATGCTAAAGAGTTTTAGGTAAAAAAGTGAAACAAGACCACTCACGACAAATGGGATAGAGGAGATGAGAAAGCTACGAATAGCAGTCTTAACATCTCGTTTTTCCACCGCAAAACACAGACAAAGCATCAAGTACAAGGAAGTAAAGGACTGGTAGGTGAGCATGGATACTGTCGCTAAAACGGTAGAAATCAGGAGCCAATGCGTGATCGGTTTGCAAATCCGTATATAAGTGGCAAGAATAGCCATCAATAAAGCAAACATCATCATACCACGTTCAACAAATAAAAAATAGCTGATAATAAAGGGATTGACCAAGATGCTTAATGACAAAAAAGGAGCCATCAAAGAGGAAGCTACCTCAGTCTTTTCAAACAATCTCGCTAAACACCACACAGACAAGCCCAGAGAACAAAACGCTAAACAACTTGAAATAAGCAAATAGAGTTCTGGTGCTTGATGCAGACTCCCCATCAGGATAAAGAATAAAGACATAAAGGGACGACCATTTTTATGAGACATGTTGATGGCACTTTCCATCCATGTGCGATTAAAATGAAGATACGTATCAACTGTAAAACTCGGATAGAAACTCAATCCAAGGACGAGTAGCAGGAACAGGATTACCCCCCCTGCTACTATTTTTTTATTGTTTTCTTTTGCGGACATGCAATCTCCTTCTCATTTATCATTCAATCAGCTTTCCATCTTCTTTCAAGCGAATGTAAATCATCTTATCATCCCCATAGATAGTGTGGTAGTATGTGTCCACTAGCATAGGAAGATGGGTTAATGTAGGAAGTTGAGTGTCGGGTATGCCTTTAATTGTTTTCACAGTAGGCATGTTATGCAACGTTCTAGGTCCCCAGTACTCCTTATGACTGATTGCTAACATTGGGTAGGCAAGAAACTGCTTTTTTAAGGCCGGTGGCACAGGAATCTTTCCAGGAAAATATACATCTACTGTCTCTTTATTCTTAACCTGTGGTAAGTGACTCAAATCCTCATAGACCAACTGATAACGGAAGTCTTTATAGTCCTTAGAAACTGTCAAAGAATTCCCATAGACCAAACTATAGATAAAAAAGCTGTAGGCAAGGACAAGAATTGGTAAACGAAAAACAGGTCGTCCCCCCTGCTCTACTATAACCAAGCCACAGAGGACAATGACAACTACTAGACCGTACATAGCACGATTATTTAGCTGTGGTTCTACCAGTATGGGATAGAAGCCAAAGGAAAGGAGCAACATCAAGACAAGTGAAACAAGAGAAAAACTAAATCCAAGAAGATTTCTCTTTTTACTAATAAAGTACACTAGGAAACTTCCAAAAATGACCAAAGTGGAAATAAGCCACAAAGGGGTAAACCCATCCCATACCTTGCTAAAATAAGCTGTATAGTTTTTTAGGAGAAACTCAGGAATCTCCGATAGAGGAGGAAGGCTTGCATCAAGGTAAACTCTACGAGGATCAACAATCATAACGACTAGATAGAAATACAGAGCGCCAGCTCCATATCCTAACAGCGACTGCCAGAAGAAGTCAACTAACTCCTGATTCCAGCCCTTCTCCTGCCACATTCTCAGGAGCAATAGGATGACTAGCATGGGAAATATCCCAAAAGAAGCCTGATAGGATGTCAGGACCAGTAAGCTCCCAAGAAAACAAGCCAAGATATACCATCTAGCACCTGAAAAGCGAAACACAAGCGGAAAAACTGCCGCAAGAATCGAAAAAGCCATAAAAGGCGCATCAAACTTGAAGCTGAGATTAGTAATGAAGAAAGGATTTAGCCCCAGTGGCACCAGTGCCACTACTTCCCAAATCGTAAATGCCTTACGCTTATAAAGCAGACCTAATAGGAGGATACCAACAAGAGCTAGGATAGCTACTGCTAGAATCTGACTATAGGGAGAGACATCGACCGCAAACTTGCCTCCAAAAAAATAAATAGAACTTCTATCCGTAAAAAAGCGACTCCAATCATCCCAACCTCGATTACCTCTAAAAAATCGTCCTTGATCATCATTATAGTAAATATTTGCTCTCAAAAGGGCACTAATCCCAAGGAGGTAAATGCCAAACAGGATGGCAAAGCTTTTCTTCGCCGAAAAGACCCACTTCTTCTTGGTCACTACTTCACATGATAGACCCTGCCACCAATTGACAAGTAGTCTATGAAAATGTGATAAAACCTGAGCAATAATCGGAATAGCAAGAATCCGAAGAATGTTAGTGGTGATAAAGCTAATCCCCATCCCACCAAAAAGTTTTGTCACCATACCTCCTGCAATCAAGACTGCTAGAGGGAGGTAAGTCGCATAGCGAGACCAATCATAGATTGACCCTAGCCCATTCTCTTCTCTTATATATATATATACAGCCGCTATCGCTCCCAACATCACCAATAGGGCTAAGGGTGTACGATGAGTGACTGTCAGCATGAAAAAGGCCGATAGCGATAGCAAACTCGCCCATCTAGGCGGAATGATTTTCTGAATCTTCTCTAAAAGCATAAACTTCCCTTCTAAATATTAAGACGTTTTTCTTACATACTCCATCAGCTTTGAAACAAGTAAACAAGAGAGTTGGCGTAGAAGCTACCTCCCCATTCTTTTGTCTTTTTAATCTAATCTCTCTTAAAAATATCTCTAGTGTACACCTTATCTGCTACATCATCTAAAACAGCATCGTAGCGGTTAGCGATGATGGCATGGCTTTTCTTTTTGAAGCTGGCTAGATGATTGACCACCTTAGAGCCAAAGAAGCGGCTACCATTTTCCAAGGTCGGCTCATAGACAATGACCTGTGCCCCCTTGGCTTTTATCCGCTTCATCACGCCTTGAATGGCACTCTGTCTGAAATTATCCGACTGACTCTTCATGGTTAAGCGGTAAATCCCAATCACCAAGTCTTTCTCATTCTCCTGATTATAGCTTCCATGGTCAGTGTAATCATAGTAACCAGCCATCTTCAGCACCTGATCAGCGATAAAATCCTTTCTTGTCCGATTGGCTTCGACAATGGCAGACATCATGTTTTGAGGTACTTCATTGTAATTAGCTAGTAACTGCTTGGTATCTTTTGGTAAACAGTAACCACCATAGCCAAATGACGGATTGTTATAGTGCTGACCTATCCGTGGATCCAAACCGATACCAGTAATAATAGCCTGAGTATCCAAGCCTTTCAATTCTGCGTAGGTATCCAGTTCATTAAAATACGACACACGAAGCGCTAGATAGGTATTGGCAAAAAGCTTCACTGCTTCTGCTTCTGTCGCACCCATCTGTAGCAGTGGTGCATCATTCAAGGCTGCATGAGCAAGTAAATCAGCAAACTGGCTAGAAAGCCCCTGAACCTCTTCACTGTCTGTAGCTTCGCAAGATACGATAATGCGTGATGGATAGAGATTATCGTATAGTGCTTTTGATTCTCTCAAAAACTCTGGACTAAAGAGGATACGATCCGTTTGGAACTGTTCGCGCATCCGCTGGGTAAAACCAACTGGCACTGTTGACTTGATGACCATAACCGCCTGTGGATTGACAGCCCTAACAAGGGCAATCACCGCCTCGACGTGACTAGTATCAAAATAATTTTTCGCACTATCGTAGTTTGTTGGAGCAGCAATCACGACAAAATCTGCTTCAGCATAGGCCGTCTCAGCATCCAAGGTCGCTGTCAAGCTCAAGTCCTTTTCAGCCAGATAGGCTTTAATATAGTCATCCTGGATGGGAGAACGACCAGCCTGTAAAAGCGCCACCTTTTCCTCCACGACATCTACTGCGGTGACATCATGGTATTGTGCCAGCAGAACAGCCAAGGAGAGGCCGACATAACCAGTCCCAGCCACTGCAATCTTCGCCCGAGAAGGGAGGTCTCGCTCCTTCTTTTTCTCCACATAAAAATCCGTCACATCACATGCCAATGCCTGAGCCAGCAACTCCAACTGAGCTAGACTGGGAGTATGTTCTCCCTGCTCAATACGACTGATGACAGAGCGATTGATGCCTGTCCTATCTGCAATATCTTGCTGTGACAAGTTGTCTTGACGACGTTTGTTTAGTAATGTATTCGCTAAAACTGCTAATGAAAATTGTTTCATCACATCTATCTCCTAACATGATTGATAAAATCTATTATACTATTTGTGACGAAAACAATCAAACCGTGAATTTGTTGCGATATTTATCCACAAAAATGTTTCATTTAAGAACACCATTACCCAAATACTCTTACTACAAGTTTTTTCGTCAGTTGTCGAAATTCCTGGCTCAAGACCCAGTTACAGACAAATAAGAGTACGGCTACATATACAAGTGCCGCAAGCCCTGGAAGGATAAAATCGAGATAGCTCGAGACCTGAAATGGATATAGGAATTGAAAAGACAAGCCCACCACCACGATAAACAAAGCACCGCCAACACTCATCAAAAAAGATTTTTTTCCATTTATATAGAGTATCTCTCGGCTCAGATAGTGATTATTGTAAAACAGGCGGTATAAATTGGCAACGACTGCTGCTACCGCCAAGCCCACAAGACCAACGAATAAAAATAAAACAAGAGACAAGACGATGAGCACTATAGACTCAAAAATAAAACTCTTTCGATTCCTTTCCCAATGCCCTGCCGCCTTAAAAGCGTAGGAGGACATAGCCCGTGCATTTTGTAAAAAGTCAGCCACAAGGTAAACATAGGCAAAGAGAGGTTGTACATAGTCTGCCCCTGAAAATTTTCTCGCATAGTGAGATAAAAATGCCATGAAGAGACAAGCCGCCACCGTATAGATAAAAACAAACCAATTATGCCAGAGATAGACCTGATGCTGGTAACTCTTTCGCGTTTCCTCGATTGACTTCGTGGCTAACTGATGTCCCAAAACAAAGTCTAGATTATTAAAAGCCGTGATTGCTAGACTGCTAAACATGGATACAAATCTCGTATAGAGCGTAAAAACGGACACCAGAGCTAGCCCATTGAAATACGAAATAATAAAAATAGCACTGGAGTTTCGAGTGGTATAAAGGATATGGTCAATGACCGCCAGAGGATTATTTTTCAAAGGGATAACTTCTGTCGATTCATTCTTGAGAAAAGGATAGTGTCGCTTCACATACAGCCAGATTAGGATAGGAGTTAACAAGCCAAGTCCAGCCATCAAGCTCTTATAGCCAAGATAGGAAATTCCTGCTGTTACAGCCACAATCACAGAAAGCTGCGTCACGACCCGTATCCCAATACCGATGCTCATGGATACATAGGACTTCCCATCTGCCCGAAGCAACATCCGATGCTTGCGGCGAAACATATACTCTACAAACGTACCGAATGCTGAAATAAGAGTCAATACAAGTATGGTCCAGCGGTCAAACGGCATCTGGATAATAAAGGGCAAACCAATACCAATCAACAGTGCATACAGTACAAACATCAACCCCTGCCGTTTAAAGAACTGATCCGCAGAACTCAAAATCGTATTGACTTTCTTATAGTCCTTATCCGCCAAAGGTTTGTAAAGCCGAGCCTGGACAATGGTCGGAACGCTAGAGTCAAAGGCAGCAAAATAACCCAGATAGGCAGACAAGGTAACCCCCAAGCCTCTCAAATCTGATCCAAAATGACTGATAATCAACCCCGGAGCAATTAAGCCAAATACAATCCCAACCAGTTGAGAAAGATAGGAGGTTAAAACCGTTCTAAAAATCTTTTTTTTCATCTTTGTTTTCTCAACTTCCATATCTTTCTAGCATACCAATGATATCCTATCGCAAGATGATAGTGGTGTTTGGCAACGAGCTTCACCAGCTTTTTATAGCGGTGAAAAATGGGCATTGTATCTAGATAGTCAACACTCTCTTGAAAGTAAGGAGATTGACCTAATTGTTTTAAAAACAGATATTTTTCGGTGTAACTTCCACTGCTTCGTAAGCCATTTTTTAGCAACTTCACCTGATTGCGAAGGGCGACTTCTCGCAGAGATTGTTGATAAACGTTTCTCTCTTCCAAAGGATAAGCCTGTAACCGCTCAAAAAGAAGAGCATTGAGATAGCTCCTAATCTGGTAACGCTTCGCTAGTGAGAGTGACATAAACTTGCTCTCCTCGTATATCCGATGAAAATAAAGATTTTCCCCCAGATAATAGGGCGATTGACATTTTTCAAAGAGGACAATCGTAGGCAAGACATCTCCAAATATACTTGAATCATGCTCGCCACATTCCTCTACTGTAGGAGCTAACTCACGTTTAAACGCCTTGTACCACATAGCAGACCCATACTGACTGTAATACCATGAGAGCAAGTCTTTTTTAGCAATCCTCTCATACGACGTAAAAGGAAAGTCCTTACAGGCCAGCTCAAAATCTGCCTGCTCTGAAAAATTGTATAACACCATATCGGCATGGGTCTCTACTACTAAGTTATAAATCTGCTCCAGACAGTCCTTGCGAAGGAGGTCATCATGGTCAAGACTGACGATATAGCGACCTTTTGAAGCTTGATAACCTGTCAAACGAGATGCCAGCTCCCCTTTATTGACCGCATGAGAAAGGATACGCAAGGGCTGATCCAACTTATCCTGATACTCTTGACTGATAGCAACCGTCCTATCTGTCGAACAATCATCCACCAAAACAATCTCAAAATCTTGAAAAGTCTGATAACGACAGGATTCTAGAGCCTGTTCCAGATAATCTTCGCCATTGTAAACAGGAATATTGATCGAAAAAAAAGGTCTGTGACTCATTTTCAAAATAACCTTCTCCAAATTCTTGATAGGTAGGTAGTGAGATACGCTACTGACGCTAAAATAGGGTAACGATGAACCGTAAACCAGCGACGTTGCTGAGGAGTGACTGCATCAAACTCCAGATAGGCCAGGCTCTGCTGAAAGACAGCAGAGGAACGCGCATGCCTTAATCGTTTCAAAAAATCAAGATAATTCTTCGCCGCTGAAAGATAGAGAGCGGAAAACCAGCTCACTCGACGAACCAAGCTGGACTTTACAACATCACCAAGTTTTTTATACTTTTCTTGAAAATAAAGCTCTAGTTCCACTTTTGAGTCAAAAAAATATGTGTCCAGTGTATTACTCAAACTATTTGGAACCTGTCGATAAAAATAATAGGCTTCATCGATAGAAAGTGGTTTCTGAGCATGCTCCATCACATAAGCGGAAACAACGGCATCCGTACCTGTTCGAAAGTCAGGCAAGTCCTTGTAAAAATCAGTAGGTGGGCAAAGCGAACGGTGAAAGACTTTAGTCCACAGTGTCATCAGATTCCCTTTACTAAAAAAAGCATCTAACACTTGCTTAGGTTCTAAAATCTCATCTGTCGGAAAGTGACAAGGTCTTTTTTTCCTTGAAAAATCAGCTTTGATAGAATAATTTGTCAACACTAGATCCGTACCCGTCTTCTGTATCCGTTGAAAGACCCCTTCAAGATAGTCATGTCTCATCTTATCGTCAGCGTCAATACAGAGGATGTAGTTTCCTCTAGCTTTTTCCATCCCTAAAGCACGCGCAACTAAGGGGCCTTGATGAGGAGTTTGAATCAGGGTTATCTGCTTCTCATACCGCTTCTGAAAGTCTGTGACAATCGCCACACTACCATCATCTGACCCATCATCGACCGCTATCAATTCAAAGTCTTGGTTGGTCTGCCCAAATACAGCTTCCAAAGCCTCTACCAGATAGGGCTCGGCATTGTAAATCGGCATGACAATCGAAAAAAGGGGGGTGTGACTCATTTTCAAAATAACCTTCTCCAAATTTTTAATAGATAGGGAACAACATATGCTAACGGGTCTAGGATGGGATAGCGATGAACGGTAAACCAGCGGCGTTGGTAGCGAGTGACTTCGTCAAAATTCAGATAGACCAAGCTTTGCTGAAAGACAGCAGAGGAACGCACATGCCTTAATCGTTTCAAAAAATCAAGATAATTCTTCGCCGCTCGAAGGTAGAGGGTGGAAAACCAACTTATACGACGAACCATACTGACTTTTACAACATCGCCAAGGTCCTTGTACTTTTCTTGAAAATAAAGCTCTAGTACCACTTTTGAATCAAAAAAATTTGCGTCCAGAGTATTACTCAAACTATTTGGAACCTTACGATAAAAATAATAGGCTTCGTCAATAGAAAGTGGTTTCTGTGCATGCTCAATCACGTAAGCAGAAACAACGGCATCCGTACCCGTTCGAAAGGCAGGCAAGTCCTTGTAAAAACCAGCAGGTGGACAAAGGGAACGGTGAAAGACTTTGCTCCACAATGTCCTCAGATGCCCTCTTCTAAAAAAAGTATCCAACACTTCTTGCGAATCTAGTAGCTCGTCCGTTGGAAAGAGGCAAGGGCGTTCTTTGTTGGAAAAATCAGCATAGATAGAATAATTAGTCAATACCAAATCAGCACCAGTCTTTTGTATCCGCTGGAAGACCCCCTCAAGATAGTCATGTCTCATCTTATCATCTGCATCAATGCAGAGAATATAGTCACCTTTAGCCTTTTCCATTCCTATGGCACGTGCTACTAATGACCCCTGATGAGGACTTTGAATCAAGGTCAGTTGCTTCTCATACCGCTTCTGAAACGCTTTGACAATCGCCACACTGCTATCATGTGAGCCATCATCAACCGCTATCAATTCAAAGTCTTGGAGGGTCTGTCCAAAAACAGCATCCAAAGCCTCTACCAGATAGGATTCAGCATTGTAGATTGGCATGATAATAGAAAAAAACGGTTTATTCATCTAGCCTCCCTTTGCAGATACCATTTTCTGATGCGTCCCAATGGAAAATACAACAATAACATTGGGTGTGTAAAGCGATGCTCAACAAGATACAAGAATACCTTATCACTAAAACGCAATTTTGCGGAACTCCCAACTGCTATCGCTCTCTTGAAAAACAAAGATTCCTTGATATGCTGAGTATTTTTTAATATATCACTTAAAGGACTTGAGAGCAGTAATCGTTTTCCTGACCAAGAAACACGTCTCATCAAACGTTCCGCCATCTCCACTGGCAAATCTGTCGCGTATTTTTCATAAAAATACCAATCTGAAAAGGCTACTGAGTCAAAATGTTTTACCGTGTAAGAGTTACTGAGGCTACTTGGCACAAATCGATAATAATAGAGTGCCTCATCAAGAACAACAACATGATGGATGTTTGAAAAAATGGCTTCAATGGTCACTAAGTCAGAACCACATACTAATCGCTGAAAAGACCCAAAAAAGTGGTCATCTGGTAAAAAACGTGACTGAAAGACCGTACACCACAAGGTCATTAGCACACGATTTGCCAGTATCATCTCTTTCACAACCTCTGGTCCAGTCATCTGACGATGAACATAAGGAGTGTAATCAACAGGCTTTTGTGAAAAATCTATCCGACGAGAAGAGTTAATCACCACAGCCTCTGCCTGCGTCTCATCAATCGTTTGCCTAACCATTTCTAAATAATCCGCTCTCAAGACATCATCCGCATCCATGCACAGGCAATACTGACCTCTCACCTCTGCCATGCCTGTCGCACGTGTCAAAAGTAAGCCCTTGTTTTCAGGATGAGAGTAGAGGCGGACTTTATCCTGATGCGAAGCGACAAACTCCTGACAAAGCGTCTCAGACTGGTCAGTCGATGCATCATTGACCAAGATCAGCTCAAAATTCTGATAGGTCTGAGCTAGAACAGACATAATCGCCTCAGTTAAATAGAGCTCCGCATTATAGACTGGCATGACAATCGAGAAAAAGGGATTGGTCTTCATAATAACCTCCTTAAACGCTTTCTATACCAATTGATAGCCAAAAGCAAATGTAGGATTCGGTAGTTCAAGAGTAAGAGAAATAGGCGGTCATACTGTGACTGCGTGTCTTTCTTTATTTCCATTACCTTCCTAAAAACGAGAGACTGACGAATCACCCTTGCTCTATCACACACTTCCTTGAAAGATTTACTTTTTAGCAACACTTTTTTGCTACACCAGAGAAATCTCCTTACCAAGTATGCATCCATTTTTTCTGGAAATTTCTTATGATAACTATCATACAAATACAAATCTGTCTGGGCATACACTTCAAAGTTAGTTATATTGAAGCTATGGCTCAAACTTGTTTCTACCTGACGGTAATAATAGAGAGCTTCATCTAAAACAATCGCTCTTTCTACCCTTGCCAAAATATGATGCAAGGTTATCCGATCCACACTCCGAACAAAGTACCCAAATTGTTGGTTAAAAGCTTGATCGGGTATAAAAGAAGCCTTAAACACCAATTGCCATACAGTTGTCAACTGAGTCTTTTCCAGAAGTAGTTCTTCAATGACTTCCAAGCCCGTCATTTGACGATTCAGAAAAGGACTAAAATCTCTTCGCTTGACAGAAAAATCTGCCTCCATCGAAAAATTGATCACCACCGCTTCTGCCTGCGTCTCATCAATTGTTTGCTTGACAAGCTCTAGATAGTCCACCCGTAAGACATCATCCGCATCCATACATAGGCAATACTGACCACGTACTTCTTCCATACCTGTCGCACGTGTCAGAAGTAAGCCCTTATTTTCAGGATGAGAGTAGAGGCGGACTTTGTCCTGATGCGAAGCGACAAACTCCTGACAAATCGTCTCGGACTGGTCAGTCGAGGCATCATTGACCAAAATCAACTCAAAATCCTGATAGGTCTGAGCTAGAACAGACATAATCGCCTCAGTTAAATAGAGCTCCGCATTATAGACTGGCATGACAATCGAGAAAAAAGGCTTAGTCTTCATTGGTCTCCTTTACGTTTGGAAAAAATGGACGATAAATCATATCCGCATAACTGCCATCGAGAATGGATTTACGATAAAATTTCCAAGAAAATTTCACTATGGGACTTGTCTTTAGCACTTCTTGCCATCGCTTCTCATCAAATGGTTCATTAAAATGAACAGACACGAAATCTCTATTTTCAATCCCAGAAACAATAGGCAGGTAATCAATCACCTCTCGAAACTCAGGATGAAGCCGGTAATGAATATCTTGAAATAAATCAATCGTATAGTTGATAGGATTATCCACTTGACTAAAATAGTAAAGCAAACAATCACGGATATAGCGTACATGAGGATTTCCCTTCTTTGCAGAAAAACAAAACGAAGTCCACCGCCCTTGCTCTATCCAATATAGATAATAGTTTCTGACACTTTCAATCTGATGTCGAAAGGCAAAAAAATCATTTGCAAACAAATGACTGTCTAATTGGTCAGTGACATAAAGCGTCGCATCCATCCAAACGCCACCATGTTGGGCAAGCAGAGCATAGCGAACATAGTTTGAAAAAGGGGTAAACGCCATCTTTTTTCGTGCCAGCTTATCCAACAAATCCTCTGGAATCGCTATATAATCAGCCAGATTATCCTTTGTCAAGAAGATGTGCTGGTAACCATTTTTCTGTGCAAAGCGTTTTTGACTCTCAATCGCATGGCGACAGACTGCGGGAAGCTCTGACTCACCCTGCCACCACAAGGTCCAGATGATTGGTGTTAGGGAGTCAGCTGTATTGTCATTCTCTAAATAAGCAGAAAACGGAGACAAGTGACGAGTAACTGTCTTCTCATAAAAACGTGAATGAACTCGCCACTTTAGGCGCGAAAGCTGCATTCCCAAAAAGGAATCAGGCTTTATGGCCTCTTCAGCCCCAAACTTTGTCAGAACTTTAAACAAAGCCATACTCGGCGACTGTCTGAATACAGTCATAAATTTACCGACATTCCTTATCATCTAGCGACAAACTCCTTTTCTATCTTCGTAGCATATACTTATAAAATGTCCTTTGTGCACGTAAAGGAAGAATCCCCATCATCAAGTGAAGAAGATTTACCGATAGGAAATCCCAGGCTGTCATCTCCTGCCGTCGATAGGAAGCATACCGCAACCGTATCAGTTGCAAGAGACTCGTCCAAGATTTCCGCCTTTTCAAGGTATCGCGGTTAAAGCGGAAGTCAAGCAAAATCTCAGGGATATTGGCCGCACGATAGCCATGATGAAGCATCCGCAACCACAAATCCCAATCTTGATTGTAGCGAATGGTAGGATTATATCCACCAACTGCATCAACCGCCGATTTGCGAAACATGACACTTGAGTGATTAAATGGATTTCTTCGTTTCGAAAAATTCATAATCGCCTCGTGATTCAAGGGAACTTTTCGGATACTCAGTGATTCGCTAGTCGTTTCTTCAAATTCTGATACATAACTTCCTACAATCGAAAGCGTCGGGTCACTTTCAAAACAGCTCACTTGCTTTTCGCACCGCTCCTGTCGTGAGACGTCATCCGCATCCATACGAGCAATCAAGTCTGTCTTAGCAACTGATAAACCAGCCATCAGAGCCGTAGCCAGTCCCGAATGTTTCTCTAAAACCACTTCAACAATGGGAATTTGTGCATTTTTTTTCGGCAATCATTGATAACATCTTGTAAAATAGCTGGAACAGGTCCATCTTTTACAATGATACATTCCTCTGCTGGATAGGTTTGTGAAAGCATACTTTCTATCGCCTCACGAAAATGGTCTGGATTTTCTTCCCGCCATACCGCTAATAAAATCGAATACGGCTCCATGTTCCTCCTTATTGTTGATTGCGATATTATTATAACAAAATATAAATATATTTTGCAATACATTATGAAAATATCCTTGGAGAATCATAAAAACTATGGTACAATAAACGAAAAATAAAGGAGGAAATATATGCCGTTTGTACGTATTGATTTGTTTGAAGGACGCACAGAAGAACAAAAGATTGCCTTAGCACGTGAAGTTACCGAAGTTGTATCTCGTAATACTAATGCGCCAAAAGAAGCCATTCATGTCTTCATCAATGACATGCCTGAAGGAACTTACTACCCACAAGGCGAAATGAAGCGCAAATAAGAGAAAACACTCTTGCACAATGCAGGAGTGTTTCTTTGTATAAAGATTATTTCTTATCATCTTCATCCATGCTGAGAACGCTGAGGAAGGCTTCTTGTGGCACTTCTACCGATCCGATTGCCTTCATCCGTTTCTTACCGGCTTTTTGTTTTTCTAGGAGTTTGCGTTTACGGGAAACGTCACCACCATAACACTTGGCCAAAACGTTTTTGCGAAGGGCTTTGATGTCGCTACGGGCAACGATTTTCTGACCAATTGCTGCCTGGATTGGTACTTCAAATTGCTGACGAGGGATGATTTTCTTGAGTTTATCAACGATGATTTTCCCACGTTCATAAGCAAATTCCTTGTGGACGATAAAGCTGAGGGCATCGACCTTGTCGCCATTGAGGAGAATATCCATTTTCACCAACTTAGATGAACGGTATTCTGAAATCTCATAGTCGAAGCTAGCATAACCACGAGTGGATGACTTAAGCTTGTCAAAGAAGTCAAAGACAATCTCCGCAAGTGGAATTTGGTAGATAACATTGACACGGTTATCATCAATATAATCCATAGTCACAAAGTCACCACGTTTCCGCTGAGCCAATTCCATGACTGCACCGACGTATTCCTGCGGTACCATAATTTGCGCTTTAACGTAAGGTTCTTCGATAGTAGCAATCTTGGTTGGGTCAGGAAACTCTGACGGGTTGGCTACATCAATCATTTCTCCGTCTGTCATGTTGACATGGTAGACTACCGACGGTGCTGTCATGATGAGGTCAATGTTAAACTCCCGCTCAATCCGTTCTTGGATAACATCCATGTGCAAGAGACCTAAGAAGCCACAACGGAAACCAAAGCCGAGGGCCTGCGATGTTTCAGGTTCGAACTGCAAGCTGGCATCGTTGAGCTGGAGCTTTTCCAAGGCTTCACGGAGGTCATTGTACTTGTTGGAATCAATTGGATAGATACCTGCAAAGACCATTGGGTTCATCTGTTTGTAGCCTGAGAGTGGCTCACTGGTTGGATTATCCGCTAAGGTTACTGTATCACCGACACGAGTATCAGCCACAGTCTTGATAGAAGCTGCGATATAGCCAACATCTCCAACTGCTAGGAAATCACGACCAATGGCTTTTGGTGTGAAAATTCCGACTTCTGTTACATCGAAGGTCTTGCCATTGCTCATCATCTGGATGGTATCACCTGGCTTCACGACACCAT
The DNA here is from genome assembly GCF_046032115.1 of Streptococcus suis. GTDB lineage: Bacteria > Bacillota > Bacilli > Lactobacillales > Streptococcaceae > Streptococcus > Streptococcus suis_AJ. Next base: position 16,067 of record NZ_JARQOZ010000013.1, read on the forward strand.
TGACGATACGAACTTGGAGGATAACCCCACGATAAGGGTCATAGACAGAGTCAAAAATCAATGCTTGCAATGGAGCTTCGACATCACCAGTCGGTGCTGGAACCTTCTCGACAATCTGCTCCAAGATTTCCTCGATACCAATACCTGCCTTAGCTGATGTTGGCACTGCTTCTGAAGCATCCAAACCAATCACATCTTCGATTTCCTGACGAACACGCTCTGGGTCTGCTGCTGGCAGGTCAATCTTGTTAATGATTGGCAGGATTTCCAAGTCATTGTCAAGGGCCAGATAAACGTTGGCCAAGGTCTGTGCTTCAATCCCTTGAGCAGCATCCACCACCAGAATCGCACCCTCACAGGCCGCAAGAGAACGCGATACTTCATAGGTAAAGTCCACGTGTCCTGGTGTGTCAATCAAGTGGAAAATGTATGTCTCTCCATCTTTAGCTGTATAGTTGAGTTCGATTGCGTTGAGTTTAATTGTGATGCCACGCTCGCGTTCCAAGTCCATACTATCTAGCAACTGGGCTTGCATTTCACGGCTAGAAACTGTTTCTGTCTTCTCAAGAATACGGTCGGCCAAGGTTGATTTACCATGGTCGATGTGGGCAATAATGGAGAAATTACGAATTTTCTCCTGTCGTTTTTTCAAATCTTCTAAATTCATGTTTCTTCCTCTACAAGGGTATTACTCTTTATTATATCAGAAATACCAAGAACTTGCCATAAGAAAAACGGGAGTGGGAAGACGAACTCTTGCATTCATAGAAGAGTTCGTCTTCCCACCCCCGCACAGCTCAAACTGTTTGGGAGACAGTTTGAGGTTGGAGATAAAGCGAACGCTGTTCGCAACAGTCGTAATGGACAGATTTGGAGTGTGAAACACGAACAAATCTGCCAATCAACCACTGCGCTGAGATGTTGACATAAACTTTGTGTAGGATTGCTGTGGTTGAACTACTCTGCTATTTCCCCAGCCAAAGACCGATCTCGCGTTCGGCTGCTTCTGCACTATCTGAACCATGAACGACATTTGCCACAATTCCCTCAACGGGCGCTGTCGTAAAATCTCCACGAATAGTCCCAGGTAGGGCGTTTACTGGATTGGTAGCTCCCATCATATCTCGCCAAGATTTGATAACTTCTGGCCCTTCTATAATGCCAGCTATCATCGGCCCGCTCGTCATATATTGTACTAATTGCGGGAAGAAAGGTTTATCTGTCAAATGATCATAATGCTGACTGATTAGCTCTTCTGTCGCTGTAACCATTTTTAAATCTCGGATTTGAAATCCCCTGCATTCGATACGTGAAAGAATTTGTCCCGCAAGTCCACGCTTAAGAGCATCTGGTTTGATGATGAAGAAAGTACGTTCCATGATTTTTCTCCTGAACTGTTTATTAGATGTTACTTAAGATAGCATCCCATGCCTGATCGTATCCATGACGAGTCTCAGAAGAAAAGATAACGAATTGATCATTTTTATCAAAATCCAATTTCTTTTTAATCATCGATTCGTGCTTATTCCACTTTCCTCGTGGGATTTTATCAGCCTTCGTTGCCACAATAATAACAGGAATTTCATAATATTTCAAGAAGTCATACATTTGAACATCATCTGCTGATGGCTCATGACGCATGTCTATTAAACTCACCACAACACGTAGATTTTCTCGTGTCGTCAAATACTCTTCGATCATTTTGCCCCACTTAGCACGCTCAGTTTTGGATACTTTAGCATAGCCATAACCTGGAACATCTACGAATCGAATTTTATCATCTATATTATAAAAATTGAGTTGTTGAGTCTTTCCTGGTTTTCCTGACGTACGTGCAAGATTTTTTCTTCCTAGAAGAGTATTGATAAATGAGGACTTTCCAACGTTAGATCGCCCGGCAAGGGCAATTTCTGGAATGTCATCGCTAGGATACTGGGCCTTTGAAACTGCACTTAGCAGAATTTCAGCATTATGTGTATTGATTTCCATTGTTTACCTTTCATAAATAAGGGGAGAAAGCCAGTAGCTCACACCCCTCCTTGTACTTCTTTAAGCTGTTTCAAGTAAAGGTTTTTCCTTACCATCTACTGCATCTTTTGTAACACGAACACGTTTGACATCATCTTGACTTGGCACTTCAAACATAACATCCAACATGGTTTCTTCAATGATGGAACGAAGTCCACGAGCGCCAGTCTTACGTTCAATTGCTTTTTCTGCAATTGCTAACAAGGCGTCCTCATCAAAGTCAAGCTCCACGTCATCATAAGACAAGAGTGTCTGGTATTGTTTTACAAGAGCATTCTTCGGTTCCGTCAAAATACGTACCAAATCCTCTGTTGTCAATTGGTCCAAAGCTGCAAATACAGGCAAGCGACCAATCAACTCTGGAATGATACCGAATTTTTGAATATCGTCTGCAATGATATGTTGCATGTATGATTCTTTTTCATCAATAGCACGATTATTATGACCAAAACCGATGATTTTTTCACCGAGACGCTGTTTGACGATTTCTTCGATACCATCAAATGCACCGCCAACGATGAACAGGATATTTTTGGTGTCCACGTGAATCATTTCTTGGTTTGGATGTTTGCGTCCGCCTTGTGGTGGTACGCTGGCCACAGTTCCCTCGATAATTTTTAGGAGAGCTTGCTGGACACCTTCACCAGATACATCGCGGGTAATGGACACATTTTCACCTTTTTTGGCAATCTTATCAATTTCATCCACATAGATAATTCCTCTTTCTGCACGGTCGATGTTAAAGTCTGCAGCCTGCAAAAGTTTGAGAAGGATATTTTCTACGTCTTCACCAACATAACCCGCCTCAGTAAGAGCAGTCGCATCAGCAATAGCAAACGGGACATTCAAACTTTTAGCCAAGGTCTGAGCTAGGAAGGTTTTTCCTGAACCAGTCGGGCCAATCATCAGGATATTTGATTTTTGCAAATCAACATCGTTCTCATCACGGCTATCTTGGAAATTGATCCGTTTGTAGTGGTTGTAGACCGCAACAGCCAAGGCACGCTTAGCACGATCTTGCCCAATGACATAATTGTTTAAAATATTGAGCAATTCTTGTGGCTTTGGAGTGTCAGCCAGGTCAGTCAAAACTTCTTCTGCCAATTCTTCACGAATGATTTCCTGAGCTAATTCCACACATTCATTACAGATAAACACATTGTTTCCAGCGATAATTTTTTTTACTTCTTCTTGATTTTTTCCACAAAATGAGCAATAAATAAACTCATGTGTATGCTTAACAGCCATGTAATTCCTCTTTCATATCTCTTATCTAAATAAAAAGCCGTAAATGGCGTGAATACTATTGACCAGATTGGTAAAAGCATTCAATAAAAATAATATTGCTAAACCAAAACGTTTCTTCCGAAAGGCTTGAATCGCACAAAGAACACAAATCCCACAGAGAAATGCTGTAAATAAACCGAATAAACTTCTCTCCATGCCTAACCATCTCTTCTTTCATAGGTTTTTATTGTAAAATCATACGGGTTTTTCTCGTCTTTTGGACGTAAATTGGCGCTTTGTAGCTGAAATTTCTTCATAGGAAATGCTTTCGGAAAATACACATCGCCATTAAATTGACCGTGAATATCTGTCACTATTAATGTTTCAATGTAAGGTGCAAAGGCAGTAAAAATTTGTCCCCCACCAAGCACAAATAGTGTCTGCTCCTGTTTGTTATACCAATCTAGGACATCTTCCACACTGTGTAAAATGGTAACACGTTCACTCTCTAGTTGATAGGACTTATCGGTCGTCAAAACAATTGTGTGACGATTTGGGAGAGCACGCTTACCCATGCCATCAAAAGTCACACGCCCCATTACCATAGTATGACCAGTGGTCGTTTCTTTAAAATGAGCCCAGTCTGCAGGTAAATACCATGGAAGTCTATCCCCTTTTCCAATCAATCCATTTTCATCTTGAGCCCAAATGGCAACAATCTTTTTAGTCATTTTCTCTCACTTTCCGTCCTATCATTCTATCAAAAAAACATGAAAAATGCACTTACCAAGTAGGGCTAGTGCAAATTTTTAATATTGAAACTATCACCGACTCCTCAGAGGTAGGGAAGATTCCGAGATTCGTAGAATGTGAATCTCGCTGGTGCTGGAAAGCCCCCCTCATCTTAAATCGCCAAGTCAAATTTGAGTTGCGGTTTAACCGGTTCATAGTCCACCAACTCAAAATCTTCTGCTTTAATATCAAAAAAGTTTGTTCCGTCTGGGACGTTGAGGACTAAACGAGGCTCGATTTCTGAAGGCGTTCGACGGAGCAATTCTTCAGCTTGTTCAAACTGATTGTCATAGATGTGAAGATTGTTGATGAAATAGAAAAACTTCCCAACCTTCCAGCCAAAATGTTTAGCAATCATCATCTGAAGGGCTACATACTGCATAGCGTTGATATGATGGGCTACCAACATATCATTTGACCGCTGAGTTAGAGTTGCATCCAGATAAATCTCCCTATCCACTCGCCGAACGTCAAACATGGTCTGAAAGGCACATGGCAAAAGACCTGCGGATTGGTCAAAGGCTTCATAATCCCACAAAGAAATCACATTGCGGCGATTCCATGGATTTTCCTCCAATTGCTTGAGGATTTTTGAAATGATGTCATGTTTTTTCACAATAGCACCGTAACGTTCACCGATTGTACCAGTTCCCTCAACTTCCCAGTCATTCCAATATTGGACACCGTATTTTTCCTGTAAAACCGACAAATCATTGGTCTGGTCTTGGTAAATCCAGAGAATTTCTTTGATGGCCGACTTAATTGGAATAGGTCTAAGTGTTGTAATAGGAAACTCGCCCTTAGACAAATCATATTCAGCAAAGGCACCTGTAACGTACTTGGAATTAGCTACATTTCCATCCTTGTAACGTGGGCGAGCATTTTCTGAAAAAACGCCCTCTTCCATAATCTTACGAATGTTTTCTTTAAAAATACTATCTGCTTTTGTCATGGTTTTAGTATAGCAAATTCTAGCAAAAAACTCCAGTTTTGAACTGGAGTCCTCATTTATAGAGCAAGGGGTAGAGGTTGAGCTGATAGAGACCTGCTAGGGCAGTTACTAGGCTGAACAATATAAAATACAAGGCAACCAAGAGAACACACAACAATATCTGACGAACATTTTTAGTGTAAATAGCCGTTGGTAAACTAGCGAGACCGAAAAAGGGAATGATGAAAAATGTTAGTTTAAAATTCACATTTACAATATCAAACCATTGGTCTATTGGTAAAAATAGCATGACGATGAGAAAAATTGCGATACCATACAAAACTAGATTTAATCTTTTTAGTAAAGTCAGGTTCATAACTGCTCCTTCTAGGGACCAAATATAAAGTAGCCAATACCGAATATCAGAGGAAATGAGATCATTAAGAAGATACTAATCAAACCAGTCCACAATTTTTTATAGTAGATAGATAGTATAAGAATTAGAGTCCCCAGTAGAGGGAGAATCAACATGGTTGCTACGTTTCCCCAGCTAGACGGGAAAAACCAGTCACGAATCCAGTTATCAAGGAAAAAGGCAGATAACAAAATCAATAAACCAAGAATGGTCAGATAGTTGATTATTTTAGACATGTTTACCTGTTTCATAAGGTGACACTCCTTTCTCTTTACACTTTCATTGTACGCTTAAACACTACATTTTTCAATATATGTATATAAAGAAAATGTGACAGCGGATTTTAAAAAAGCAGAGGGAATTCTGCTTTTAACGATTATTTCAAGACAAGTGATGCTGCGCCCAATACACCTGCATCATTACCACGTGTTGCCAAGACAATTTGTGTACTTTCCTTGATTTGTGGGAAGCTATTTTCAGCAAAGACTTTGCGAACGCCATCCAATAAGAACTCTCCTGCAGCTGATACACCGCCACCCAGAACGATGTAGGCAGGATTGAGGACTGCAGCAATGTTTGCACAAGCAACACCTAGGTATTCTGAGAAGTGACGGTAGACAATCAAAGCCAAATCATCGCCTTCTTTTGCCAAATCAAAGACATCCTTAGCCGTTACATCTTGACCATCGTCAATCATTTGTTTCAGTTTTGCATCGCCAGCGTATTGATCAGCATAGCGACGGCTGAGATTGACAATACCTGTTGCTGAAGCAACTGTTTCTAGACAACCTTTCTTACCACAAGTACATGCAAATGGCTCATCAAAGTCAACTGTGATATGGCCCAATTCACCACCAGCACCTTTGACCCCACGAATCAAGTTTCCAGCAGCGATGACACCACCGCCGACACCTGTACCAAGCGTCATAAAGACAACGTTTGGATTGTTGTTTCCAGCACCAACCCATTGCTCACCAAGGGCCGCTACGTTTGCATCATTGTCGATAAAGAATGGCAAACCAAGGGCAGATTCAAACTGCTCTTTAACCAATTGCAAGGTTTTCCAGTTGAGGTTATAGGCACCGATAACAGTACCGGCTTCGCTATCAACGACACCTGGAGAACCCATACCAACTCCCAAGAAATCATCCTTTGTCAAACCATGAGTTTCAAATCGATGCTTGATACTGTCAATAATATCTGGAACAATATGACTTCCATCATCTAAAATATTTGTCTTGATGGACCATTTTTCTTGAATTTCTCCCTCAGTCGTCAGAATCGCTAACTTAACAGATGTACCACCCAAGTCAATACCGATAATTTTTTTAGACATAATCATCACCTCAAATGTATTTTCTTTATTATAACACAATGCAAAGGTTTGCGTAAAGCCTTTTCAAAAATTTGCACGGATAAAAATTGCCCTATCTGAAAAGATAGAGCAAAATTAAAAATTGAATATGCAAGATAAACCTTCCAATGGAAAAGAGCATAACTGTCGTAAAATTACTACCTTCTTTCGTTCCATTATAGAGAAAAAGAGTAGAAATAAAGGTAAATCCTAGAGCAAACCCCACCATCTGCAAGTCGTGATAAGACTGACCATAAAAATAAAGCGTGACAGCCAGCAAGAGCATGGATAAGACCGTTAACGCCAAGCGCAATGTATTCATTTTTTTGGTCTTTAAATAGCTAAACAAAGCCGCTCCCAAGGTCACCAAGAGATAGATGACCATATATGACATGACAAGAACTTTCATCTAGCCCTCCAACTCGCTTAGATACTCATACCGCTCATATTTTTCCAAGAGCAGATCGTTTTTCTCATCCAATTCCTTCTGCAGGTCGGACAATTTTGTAAAATCACTCCCACAGGTTAGCATTTCCGCCTCGATTTCCGCAATCCGCTCCTCCAAGCCAGCAATATCTTCTTCGATGGTCGCCCATTCCTGCTTCTCAAAGTAGGACATCCGCTTCTTGTTCTCTTTGACCTTCTCGGTTTTCTCCTTTGGTATTTCCAAGGAAATAGCAGAGCTAGAAGCCAGAAAGCCCTTCTCATCCAGGTAGTCCGTGTAGTTGCCAAAGAAAGTCTGAATACCGCCCTCCTCAAAAGCCAGAATTTTGGTCGCAACCTTGTCTAGGAAATAACGGTCGTGACTAACGGTAATAACTGGACCAGTAAAGCCCTGCAAGAAATGTTCCAAGACTGTCAGAGTCGCTATGTCCAAGTCGTTAGTCGGCTCATCTAGTAAGAGAACATTGGGTCTTTCCAAGAGAATTTTCAGCAGGTAAAGCCGCTTTTTCTCCCCACCTGATAGCTTTTCAATCAAGGTACCGTGGGTATTGCGAGGGAAGAGGAATTGCTCCAAGAGTTCTGCGATAGAAACCATACCAGATGTCGTCTTAGCTTCTTCTGCCACTTCCTGCAAGAAATTGATGACCCGCTTGCTTTCGTCCAAGCCCTTGATGGTCTGAGAAAAATAACCGATGCGGATGGTTTCACCAATATTTACCTTACCACTGTCTGCCTGCAAATCACCTGCGATTAGATTGAGTAAGGTAGATTTTCCTTTACCATTGTCACCGACAATTCCGATGCGGTCCTTGTTTTGAATGAGCAGGTTAAAGTCTTTTAAAATGGGCTTGTCAGGATAGGAAAAACTGACATTTTCAAAGTTAATAACTTTTTTACCGATACGAGAGGTTTCAAAATTGATTTCCAGTTCGCTATCGTCTATCTTGTTGGCTAAATCGCCTTTGAGGTCATGGAAACGATTGATACGAGCCTGTTGCTTGGTTGCACGAGCTTGAGGTTGTCTGCGCATCCAAGCCAGCTCTTGTTTGTAGAGTTGCTCTTTCTTATGGCGAAGGGCGGCATCTCGCTCGTCCTGTTCTGCCTTCAAGCAAACATAGTCCTGGTAATTTCCCTGATATTCGGTTAAGCTGGCGCGGTCCAATTCAAAAATCCGTGTCGCCACATTGTCCAAGAAATAGCGATCGTGGGTAATAAAGAGAACAGACTTTTTAGTATTTTTCAAGAAAGTCGTCAACCATTCAATGGTATCAATGTCCAGGTGGTTAGTCGGTTCATCCAGCAAGAGCAAGTCAGCATTGCCAAGGAGGACTTGGGCCAATTGCACTCGTCTACGTAGACCACCCGATAACTCAGCAACGGTTTTGTTGAGGTCTGTTAGCCCGAGTTTCGACAAGACAGTCTTGACCTGACTTTCAATCTCCCAAGCATTGAGAGAATCCATCTCTGCCATGACCTTCTCTAATCTTGCTTGACTGGCTTCATTGTAATGAGATAAGAGCAACTCGTATTCACGAATCAGCTGGGTTTCACGGAGGTCAGATGAAAGAACGGTGTCTAAAACTGTCTTACTTTCATCAAAATCAGGTTCCTGGGTCAAATAGGCAATTTTATAGGCATTTTTTGTACGAAAAGGTGATACATCTCCGTCAAAACCGATACGACCTGACAGAACATCCAACAAAGTCGTCTTTCCTGTACCATTGACCCCAATAATCCCGATACGGTCGCCTTGATGGATGATGAAAGACAGATCAGCAAAGACCGTTTTATCTCCGACAGATTTAGTCAGATGTTCAACGATAAAATCACTCATTCTCTAAGATTCCTTTCACAAATGTCATAATCGCTTGCTCTTCGTTTTTTAGCTGTCCTTCCACAATCTGGAATTCCACCTCTTTGAGTAGTTCTCCCAATATTGGACCTGGTTTGAGGTCGAATGCCTTCATCAAATGTCCTCCATTGACAACAATTTCATGCTTGTCGTGGATAGTTAAAGACTGATCAATATGGTCAATTGCTGCAAAATCTATAGTCAAACCTTGTGCCTGACGGAGTTCCTCTACCAAGTACAAGAATTCTTTGCCATACTTGAAACAGATTTGCTTGGTAACAGGTCCTGCTTGGCGAAGCTGATAAATCTCTACCAACTTGACCACAGTGCGTTGAAAATCATTGCTGGTTTTCCATTTTTTCAGAAAGGTCTTGATGTTCTCGATACCTAGGCAGACAAAGAGCATGGCCCAAGCTTGTTCAGAAGTCGAAAATCGAAAATCCTCTGTCAGACTTGTTAGCATGGTCTCTAATTCATCACTTTTTCCAGCTAAATCAGGCAAGAAATCATAAGCCTTGGAATCAATCATAGCGCGCAAGCCTTTTCGCCAAAAATCTGCCATCAAAAGTTTATCAAACTCGATAAAACTGCGTTCTACAGATATTTTTTCCAAGAGCGGTGCGGTTTCAACCATAGCTGTAAATGTCGTCGGCTCAATCTCAAAGTCCAAGGTCGCTGCAAAGCGAAATCCACGCATGATACGGAGGGCATCTTCGTTGAAACGCTCAGCCGGGATGCCTACAGCCCGTAGGGTGCGGTTTTCTAAGTCGGTCATCCCATCGAAGAGGTCAACAATTCGTGCTTCTTCATCCAGGGCAAAGGCATTGACCGTGAAGTCGCGGCGTTTGAGATCTTCTTCTAAGGAACGCACAAAAGAAACCTGGCTCGGTCTGCGGAAGTCCACATACTCCTCCTCTGTCCGAAAGGTCGTGATTTCATACTCCTTTTTCCCCTCTAATACTAGCACCGTACCGTGTTCAATTCCGACATCAATAGTCCGTGAAAAGATTTGTTTCGTTTCCTGAGGGTAGCTGGATGTCGCAATATCGACATCATGAATAGGTCTGCCCAAAATAGCATCCCGTACGGAGCCGCCAACAAAATAAGCCTCGAAGCCAGCTGCTTTAATTTTCTCTAAAATCGGCAAAGCCTCCTGAAACTCAGAAGGCAGATTGTGTAATTTCATAATAAGTGTTCCAAACCATAAACGAGTTGTGAGCGTTTGACTACCTCTTTAATGCCGAGGTTGACACCGCCCATAAAGGAAATGCGATCGTAAGAATCATGACGAATAGTCAATCCTTCTCCCTGTGCCCCAAAAATCACTTCCTGATGGGCAACAAGGCCTGGCAAGCGGACAGAGTGGATACGGAAACCGTCAAACTCTGCACCACGAGCTCCAGCAATCAATTCTTCTTCATCTGCTGCACCTTGAGCCTGTGACTGACGGACTTGGGAAATGAGTTCAGCCGTTTTGACAGCTGTTCCGCTCGGTGCATCCTTCTTCTTGTCATGGTGTAATTCGATGATTTCAAGATTTGGGAAATACTTGGCTGCCTGTGCTGCAAATTGCATGAGCAAGATAGCTCCAATAGCAAAGTTAGGAGCTATCAAGCCTCCCAAGCCCTTCTCAGCAGACAAGGAGATTAATTCTTCAATTTCTTCTGGAGTAAAGCCTGTCGTTCCAACTACAGGTGCAAAGCCATTTTCTAAGGCAAAGCGGGTGTTCTCATAAGCAAATTTTGGCGTTGTAAAATCCACCCAGACATCAGCTTCTAGGCTGGCAACTTCTTCTTTGGTCTTGAAAACAGGAACTCCATCCACTTCTGATTCTGTCGCAAATGGATCCACCAAGGCAGCCAGACTAAGTGCTGCGTCACCCTTGACCATTTCAACAGCCGTTGAGCCCATTTTCCCTTTAAATCCTGCGATAATTACCTTAATTGTCATGAAAACTCCTATTCAATGATGGGAGAAATACCAAAGGCCACAGCCCCTTCTCCCAAGTGTGTACCGATGACTGAACCAAATGACACGATTGGCAAATCACTACCTACCCCTGCTTCTTCTAGCTGCACTTTAAAGTTTTCAGCCTTTTCAGGTGCGTTGGCATGAATGATAGCAATCTGATACTGTCCATCTTTAGTTTGTTCTTGGAGAATTTCGATTAAACGCTTAATGGCTTTCTTCTCCGTCCGAACTTTTTCATAAACTTCAATCTTACCCTCACCTGTAAAATACAGAATCGGTTTAATGCTCAAAAGATTGCCAAGCAAGGCCGCACCATTAGACAAGCGACCACCTTTTACCAAGTGATTGAGGTCATCAACCATGATAAAGGCAGTTGTCTTGCCAATTTCTAGGTTTAACTTGCCTGTAATTTCTTCAAAACCTAGTCCTGCATCAGCCCATTTAAGGACATTCTCCACCATCATGCCCAAAGGTGCTGAAGTGATTTTTGTATCTGGAAAGGCAACTGTCAGACCGTCAAATTCATCAGCCAAATATTGAATATTTTGATAAAAACCTGAAATACCTGATGATAAAAACAAACCTAGCGCGTGGGTATATCCTTTTTCTTTCAAGCTACCAAGAATTTCTTCCAATTCCATCAAACTTGGCTGGCTGGTTTTTGGCAATTCTTTTGAAGAGGCCATTTTTTGATAAAATTCCTCAACCGTCAAATTTTGCCCTTCGATATAATTTTCCCCATCAATGCTGACTGGAATGCTTAGGACAAACAGGTCATCCCGCTCAATACTTTGAACATTCAAAACAGCTGATGAGTCAGTAATAACTGCTAATTTCATATTAAAACTCCAAATTTACACCTGGTGCATCAAAAGCGATTTCTGTGACATCATAGGTCATGCGTTTTAGCATATCCAATAGCGGCTCAACTAAGGTTCGTTTTTCTTCATCAGTGAATTCAGTCGGTTCATTAACATAACGTTCCTGTAGATGAACAGCTTGGCTCATAGCACCTGAGATTACAAAATGATTCAAAACAATGATAAAACGTAAAATAGTAATCATTGACGTTTTATTTTCTTCCTCATTGCGTTCAAGTAGTTGGAAATCAACATTTAATTTGGTTTCTGGCACCCCGTTTTCCTTTTCCCAGGCATGATTACGTGCATCAAAGTGATACTGATTGACAAATTCTTTTTCGCGAACGATTTCCATTTCTAAATTCTCCTAAAAACAATACTATGCTCATTATACCATAATTTAGTAGATAATTGGGAAAATAAAAGGAAGAAGCTGAAAATACAATCATTCCAACTTCTTCCTAAAAGAGCCAAGTAGACTAAGAAACATAACTAGATCTAGATCAGTCAGTAAATATCGAAGATGTGAAGCTATCTGTCAAACCGACATAGGCTTTCAAAATAGCGTCTTTCAAACTTTGGCGATTAAAACCTACTTGCTTATTCTTAGCAGCCTGATAATCTTTTTCGACAGCCTCCGCCATCAGCCTGCTCAGCGTTTCAACATTATCTATTGTTTCAGTCTGACCATTGAAGCTAATCGTGACGGCTCTCAGTCTATCTTTCTTATCCCAGCGTTCCTTGTACATAGCTTTTTTGAAACTTGCATAGTCAGTATAGTGATTAGCAAATAGTTTTTCAAAAATAAACTGATCAGATAGTGGACGACCTGCCGCCTCTGCTTCTGCTTTTAGCTTATCTGTTGCATATGGAATAAAACCATCTTCCCACCCTTTTGCTGCTAGAAGCTCCAAGGCCGTCTTACGGAATTGTAAACCACCAACAGTACCTTGATCATTTTGTAATCCTGCATAAATCGGATAATAGAGCGGTACGAAATAGTAGTTCTTCAAATTTTCACGTAGATAGTCTTGCTCTGGTAACAGTGATGTTTTGGCAACTAGGGCATGGTCAATGGCATCATTGATAGTCGCAATGTTCAAGTTAGCCAGTTCCTCATTACTCAATTTCCTGATACGGTCATGTGCATTTTGATAGCCAAGGGACTGACCAACAGTTGCTTCATTGGCTTGAACCAACTCTATCTTGTTAAAGAAGTAAGGATAAGCCTCTTTCCCCTTGGCAGCAATAGCTTGGATTTCGACTGCATCCAAGAGGTAGGTAACATCAAAGACACCTTTTAGATAGGTTTGTAAATCTTCTTTTGTTTTGAAACGACCACTTGAAACATTGTGTGGAGTATTTGGACTATGTTCATTCATGAAGTTAAATCCATAGTAATAAATACCCCCACCAGCTGATGACTGCAACAAGCCCATAGCATAGGATTCTGCATCTTGACCAGGACGACGCTTATGACCGTCCAATATGATGGTTTCATCATAGTTATGAATCAATTCATGGCTCATGGTCGAATCTCCTAAATCAGATAGCATATCTCGATTGGAGAATTTAACAAAGGTTTCTGTGTCTGAAAAGGCGCTATCTCTTGATTGTCTATGCCATTCATTCAAGGCACCTGCTAACTCCTGAACATAGCGGTATTCCTGGTCATACTTACCTGCCCAACGACGTTTATCATTCGGTTCTTCAAATGCATTTGAATCCTTGATCCAGTAACCATCCCAAATTTCAGTTGAGCGTTGGATAAACTTGTCTCTCAGATGAGAATCTGCCATCTGATACCACATATCCAAGAAGTCACCCAAGCGTTTGGCATGTTTTGGTATCAGATTTGTCTGTACCGACTGGACATGTTGGTAATATTGGTCAGGATCGGTCTTTTTCAAAGCTGTATCCACATATCTTCCATAACCACCAAAGGCTACTGTAGCCATAGAACTCAGGACAAAAATATCATCTTTTTCCTTGATATTCAGCAGTGGCAAATAGTATTTTTCATAGCGTGGAATACGTCCCAAATGGCTATATAGACTGGTGTCAATGCTCGAGTTTACATTTGATGGAATTTCATAAACAAAGGCATTGGTCGCTTCTTTGAACCACTTCCTTGAATCAGTTTCTCCCAAGAACAATTTCTTATTGTATTCCAAGAAATCACGAACTGTTCCGAGTTGACCAGATAAATGCCCAAAGCGTTCCTTATGAATAGCTGCATTATTGGCAAGTGTTAATCTGTCAAAATACATATTTTCATAGCCATTTTGTGAAACATAATACACATCCGTATCCTTGATTATCTTATCTGTAAAGGACTTCAACCACTCAAGAGTATCCAGTTGACGACTATAAAAATCTGCATGATGGAGCACAATATTCTTGATGTTGGTATCTCCGTATGTAATACCGTATAGCCTATTGAGGTAGGCAAGTGCAAACATGATTTTTTCTTTGTCTGCCAAGAATTCATTTTTAATGACATCCCTGACAGCCTTGCTTGTGGTATCAACCACCTGTCTGTTTGCCAACAAACCTTTGATATGGCCCTCGAGATTGGCTTTGACTTCTGCAAAGGACTCATCTAAATACAAGTCTTTTAATTTGACCTGTTTATCTGATGTTTGGATATGCAAGATGTCAGCCATCTTTTCGCTGTAAAGTTCAACCTGTGAAAATGCCGCTACTAGATCATCGATGAGGCTGGATTCCAGAGATAGTAACTGTTCCGGTGTATAGAGGAGTTGTTCGCCTAAACGATATTCCACAACCTTGGTGTTGCCATACTCACCCTTAAACACTAGGGGTAGTATTTCTGAAGTTCCGTCTTCAAAATGGATCAGCAATTTATTCAAGTAAGCATGTTGATCATAGATATTTGTTACTATGCCATCCTCAGTCAAGGTAAGGACAGATCGGATAGGTTTGCTGTAGAGGTTGCTTGTTTCATCAATCAAGTTCCCATATTTAACTATCGTATGCCGATCATAGAAAGGCAACAACTTAGCAGTGTTTTCATAGGCAGTTCTTCGTTCAGCCTGAGCATTTTGAACCTGGTTATAATCGATGGTCTGCACTGAATTCGACTGACTGTCGGTAGTTTCCTGTCCTGTCGTGGTTGGCGTTGTTGGAATTCCCCATGCCTTGATTTTCTCTAGCACGGCTTCTTGAGAAAGGCTTGTAGACTGAATGGTAGGATTTGGTTGCCCTGCTGCATGACCTTCAACACTATAGAGATTGCTTATGGTGGACCATACTGTAGCAGATTGAGTTTGACCCGAAGCGATGATGCCGCCATTTGTGACAGATGCACCTGTTGCTATATTATTCAAGAAAGACATTCTAGCTAAGCCAACCACACCACCTGTATCAGCAGGGGCACTGGCTTCTACTTTTCCTGTAACATAGACATTTGTTATGATCGGTTGCTGGGTTAGCACTATCATCTCCGCTGTGACACCACCAATTTTTTGTCCACGTCCACTTGCAGTTTTGGCATCAATCGCAACAGTAGCCCGCACCTTATCAATGGTTGAACTATTTAAAATTCCTGTAACACCACCCATATGATAAGTTTCATGACTTGCTGTATTGCTTAGGTTGACATTAACAATGGAATTACTAATGGTTGTGCCGTTTGTGGCGTTATAGACAATGCCAGCAATATTTTGTTTGGCAGTAATATTTCCTGAAATAGAAACCTTATCGATGATAGACTTGTCTGATTTTTTAGCTAGAGCAGCTACTTCCGTTTGCTCGTTTGAAATCGCCACATCTTTTAGGGAGATATTTTCTACCCTAGCATTCTTGAGCGTGTTGAAAAGCGGTCTATCCAACTGCAAAATAGAATAAGTCTTGTGGTCACCCAGGCTCTTCAGACTACCAGTAAATTCTTTGGTAATGTAGGTGTCCGTTGAAACTGACTTATCAACTACCATATCCGCAGCTAGATAGTAGGTTCCACTAGGATTGTTATTGATGGCATCTACTAATTCACTAAATTTACTGTAGGCACCCTCTTGTAAAACGAGCTTATCAACTGTAAAGGTATGGTGTTCATCGAAACTATGATTATTCTGATTAAATTTCACTAATTTTGGGTGAATAATGCTCACCTTAATGCCATTGACATCATTCTCAAATTTATCGACAGGGAGGTAAATATCTTTATTGTTTACAGTAGCAATTTTAACAAGATAATTTTCTGTAGTAGTTGGAAGATTGCTCAAGGCTGTAACCCTTGTTTTCTCTCCACTTTCATCCACCTGATATAGCTCAATACTCTTGTATTCTCGTAATTCCAGTAATTTATTTTCTAGTTCAAATTTTTCTGTTCCGAGCTCTTCTTCCACATCATCACTACCTAAATTATAGGCAAATCGTGTTTTAACTTTATATTCAGTGTTCAGTAGTAAGTTAGCAAATTGAACCTTGTATAGCTCTTCTTGTGTTAGAATTTCTTTTTCTGTGACTAATTCATCCCCTTTGTATAGAGATACCATAGCCTTGACAAATGTAGAATCACTATCTGTCAGTGTATAGCTTAGTTCTACACTCTTATCATCTACATTTTCTTTAAGAATTGATAAAACTAACTTCGGTTTGGTTTTAATAGGTTCTTCTGGTTGTTCCGTAACTGGAGAACTTGGGACAACTGGTTCTGTTGGTTCCTCGGGTAGAACTTCGGCTTCTGTAGCTGGTGGAACGGGGGCTTCTGGCTGTTCAGTAACCGGTTCACTTGGGGCAACAGGCACTGTTGGTTCCTCGGGTAGAACTTCGCCCTCTGTTGATGGCGGAACGGGAGTTTCCGGTTCTTCTGGTTGTTCAGTTACTGGAGAACTTGGGACAACAGGTTCTATTGGTTCCTCGGGTTGAACTTCATCTTCTGTTGATGGTGGAACGGGAGTGACTGGAACCTCTGGTTCTTCCGTTACTGGGGCACTTGGGACAACTGGATCTGTTGGTTCCTCAGGTAGAACTTCATCTTCTGTTGATGGTGGAACGGGAGCTTCTGGTTGTTCAGTTACTGGAGAACTTGGGACAACAGGCGCTGTTGGTTCCTCAGGTAGAACTTCGGCTTCTGTTGATGGTGGAACGGGAGTGACGGGGGCTTCTGGCTGTTCAGTAACCGGTTCACTTGGGACAACAGGCGCTGTTGGTTCCTCGGGTTGAACTTCATCCTCAACCGTTGGAGAAACTGGTGTTTCAGGCACTTTTGGCTCGTCCGTAACCGGTTCACTTGGGCCAACAGGCGCTGTTGGTTCCTCGGGTTGAACTTCGGATTCTGTTGATGGAGGAACGGGAGCTTCTGGTTGTTCCGTTATTGGTTCACTTGGGGCAACAGGCGCTGTTGGTTCCTCAGGTAGAACTTCATCTTCTGTTGATGGAGGAACGGGGGCTTCTGGTTGTTCCGTAACTGGAGAACTTGGGGCAACAGGCACTGTTGGTTCCTCAGGAATAATATCATCAACAATGGGAGCTTCTGAATGCTTAGATATTCCCTCAACCAATATATTTGGCAATATCAATTCGCTCGATGACCCTTGCTCATCAATAATTGCTTCGCTAACTGTGATTGCTTCAGAATTAACATGCCCTTCTAAAATATAACCTACAAATTCATGTTGATCTATAGAAATCACTGCTTGTGGCAAAGCTTCACCTATGGCAAGGCTAAATTGTTTATCAAAACCTGAGAGGCTACCTGTAGAAATTGCAGCCACTGAAAGACTACCTGTAGCAGTTAAAATAATCAGACTTCTAACAATTCGTTTTTTCCTATCTTTTGTAAGAGATAGACCGATAATCAATAGCCCTAAACCAACCAGACTACTTGTAAAAGTCGGTATATCTCCTGTTTGAGGCAAATTTGTCTTTGGCCGATAGACCATATAGTAAGTATGGGTATCCCCAACCTGCCTTGCTGGAATGGTCGCTTGAATTCGTGCCTTCTCATCTGATGTCAGTTCCGAATAAAGGACATATTTATAGGAAATCTGTTCTCTTGCTACATTTGTATGGGCAAGAGCTGTCAATTCTGCTTTAATAGCCAAATTTGGTACAAAAAATAAGGCGGCAGTCATACCAATAATAACTGATGCAACGCCTCTATTAAATTTGCGAATAGAAAACTTATTTTGCTTTTCCTTCCAAAACATATGAAGCTCCTTCGTTTGTTTCTTCTTACTTAAAAGTATAGCATATTTTTCTAATAATATACTATTTTAAAGCAAACAAAATATGGCTCAATATACTATATTTGGTATTATTTACATAATTATTTATATCTTGATCTAATTATAGCATTTTCCTGATGAAAAAACCTTGTCAAATGACAAGGTTTACAATCTTATTTAGCTTTACGAAGTACGCCGTAAAGAACACCTGATACTACTGCACCAATTGCTACATAAGCAAGGTAAAGAAGTGGGTTAGAAGTCAAAGCGATAACGAAGATACCACCGTGAGGCGCCATCAATTGGATGCCTGACAAACCAACCAAGGCACCTGCAAGGGCAGAACCAGCGATAAAGCTTGGGATTGCACGAGCTGGGTCAGCAGCACCAAACGGAATCGCACCTTCAGTGATGAATGAAAGACCCATTACGATATTTGTCAAACCTGAGTTACGCTCTTCTTGTGTGAATTTATTTTTGTAAAGAAGGGTTGCAACAAAGACTGCCAATGGTGGAACCATACCACCAGCCATGACCGCTGCCATTGCAACAGAACCACCGTCTGCAACAGTCGCTGCAAGCGTACCTGTACCGAAGACATAAGCTGCCTTGTTGACTGGACCACCCATGTCGACTGCCATCATACCTCCGAGGACAAGGCCAAGGAGAATAGCAGAGCTACCTTCAAGACCAGCAAGGAAGTTGTTCATACCAGTGTTGATTGCTGCCATAGGGATGTTGACAAAGAACATCAAGAAACCAGTGATAGCTGTACCCAAAAGTGGCAAAAGCAAGATTGCATTCAAACCTTGGAGTGATTTTGGCATGTTACGCAAAGCGTTGCGAAGAACAAGTACTACACCACCAGCAAGGAAACCACCAACAAGGGCACCCAAGAAACCAGATGATACAGCTTCCGGAATTTCTGAAGTAGCAGCTTCGTATGGAATTTTACCGAACGCAAGACCGCTGCTAGCGATTGCACCAGCTACGAAACCTGCAACCAAACCTGGTTTTTCAGCGATTGAGTAAGCAATGTAACCTGCAAGGAGTGGCAACATGAAGCCAAAGGCTGCCTGACCAACCTTCATGAACATGGATGCAAGCTCGTTATACGATCCTAAGTTTCCAAGACTGTCTTGCGGCACGCCAATAAAGTTATCCACTAAGAAGGCAAGGGCAATCAAGATACCGCCACCGATAACGAACGGCAACATTTGAGAAACACCACTCATCAAGTGTTTATAGAATGCTTTACCAAGACTGAGTTTTTCTGAAGATTCCACAGTAGCTGCTCCTTCTGTCGCTGTGTATGCAGAGGCTTTTCCGTCCAAGATGATGTTAATCAATTCTTCTGCTTGTTTGATACCAGCTGCAACTGGACGAGATACCAATGGCTTGCCATTGAAACGTGGCATATCAACAGCCTTATCTGCTGCGATGATAACACCTGCTGCATTCTTGATGTCTTCAGCCGTTAGTTTGTTTCCAACACCTGAAGCACCGTTGGTTTCAACCTTGATGTCAACACCCATCTCAGCAGCTTGCTTCTTAAGTGCTTCTTCTGCCATGTAAGTGTGAGCAATACCTGTTGTACATGCTGTAACAGCAACGATAAATGGACGGTCACCGCTTGGAGTTGCAACCACTTCTTCTGTTGCCTTGTCTGCTGCTTCAGCTGTATCAAAGACCGCAATGACTTCTTCTGGGTTCGTTACGGCACGAAGTCTATCTGCAAAACCTGGCTTCATCAAGTATTTAGACAATTCAGCAAGAGCAGCCAAGTGGGTATCGTTAGCACCTTCTGGAGCTGCAATCATAAAGAACAAGTCTGTTGGTTGACCGTCAAGACTTGCATAGTCAACACCCTTGTTTGATTTAGCAAAGAGAACAGTTGCCTCTTTCACAGCAGCATTCTTAGCATGTGGCATTGCGATACCGTCACCAAGACCTGTTGTCGTTTGTGCTTCACGGTTCATAATACCTGTTTTGAATACGTCAAAATCCGTTACATAACCTTTATCAACCAAACTAGCAATCATTTCATCGATAACTGCTTCCTTGCATGTCGCTTGCAAATCAAGCAACATGACATCTTTTCTCAAAACATCTTGAATTTTCATAGTGTTTCTACCTCAACTTTTTCATAAGTTTCCTTAATAAATTCGATACTTGCCAAATCGTCTGAAAAGGCTGTTGCCGTACCGCAAGCAACTCCCCATTTGAGAGCTTCGATTGGGTCTTGTGAGCGAACATATTCGCCAGTAAATCCTGCCACCATGGAATCTCCAGCTCCGACAGAGTTTTTCACTGTTCCCTTGATTGGTTTAGCAAAGTAAGTAGCTGTTGGAGTGACCAACAAGGCTCCGTCACCTGCCATAGAAATGATAACATTCTGTGCTCCCATATCTAAGATTTTCTTAGCATAGGTCTCGATGTCCGCAATGCCATTCAACTCAACATTGAAGATTGCTTCAAGTTCATGGTTGTTTGGCTTGACCAAGAGTGGTTGGTGAGCAAGTGAATCCAGAAGTGTCTGACCTTCAAAGTCACAGACAACTTGCGCTCCTGCTTTTTTCGCCACTGGAATCAGTCTGTTATAAACTTCATTTCCAATACTTGCTGGTGCAGAACCTGCAAAAACAACTGTGTCTTCCTTGGTCAATCCTGCTAGAACCATTTCTAATTCAGCCAATTGTGTATCTGTCACAATCGGTCCCAATCCGTTGATTTCTGTCTCTTGGTCGGCCTTGATTTTCACGTTAATACGTGTATCTTGGTCAACTTGTACAAAATCGGTATCAATGCCTTCAGCAACCAATCCATCTTTGATGAACTGACCTGTGAATCCCCCAAGGAAACCCGTTGCTGTATTCGGATAGCCCAATCGCTTCAAAACACGGCTAACGTTAATTCCCTTACCGCCGGCATACTTATCGTCGCTCTCCATACGATTGACACTGCCCGTTTCGACATGTTCTAAACGAACGATATAGTCAATGGCTGGATTGAGCGTAACTGTATAAATCATACCTCGATTACCCTCGTTTTCTCTTTTATGATGTCCAACAAACTGCTTTCTGAAGATTGGCAGATAATGTTGGATTTTTCGATTGCCGCAACTTTAACAAAGGAGAATTGACCGATTTTTGACGCATCTGCTAAAACAAAGCTTTCTTTGGCATTGTCTATGATAGTGCGTTTGATGGTCGCTTCTTCAATATCTGGCGTTGTAAAATAGTTTTTATCAATACCATTCATCCCCAGAAATGCCTTATCAAAATTGAGCTGTCGAATTTGTTCCAATGCTACTGCTCCAACGGAAGCATCTGTTGATTGCTTAACAAAACCACCTATAATGATTGTTTTTATCTTGCGTTCAACCAGCCTCACTGCGTGGTGAATAGAATTGGTAACGACTGTCAGATTTTCCTGCTGAAGATAATCAATCAGTACACCGGTTGTTGTACCTGCATCTAAAAAAATTACGTCTCCGTTAACAATCTGTCGAGCTGCTCTTTCCGCAATCTCTCGTTTTTCTTGAACGTTTTTGACAGATTTTTCTAGAATAGACTCTTCCTGTTGCAAATTTCCTGGCGCTTCAGCACCGCCGTGTACACGACGAAGCTTACCTTCGTTTTCCAACTCGTCCAAATCCCTACGTACAGTAGACTCGGATGTATCAAGAACTTCGATTAATTCCTCTAGCCGAACAAACTGTTGGGAGTGTATTCGCTCCAATATAATCTGTTTTCGTTCTGATTTGAGTATGTTCAACACCTCCTGCAATCGTTTACAAAAATCATTATACACGATTTTCTGCCATTGTCAATCATTTTCTATCATTTTCTTTCAAAAAAACAAAAAACTAGCAGATTTCTTCAAAAAAAGAACAATCTCTTATGAAATTGTCCCATTTTCTATCAATGATGTGATCATCTCTTTAACCATAGCCATCTCTTCTGGTCTTCCGATAGATAAGCGAATATATCCTTCTAATTTACCTGTTGGATAGTATTTGAAATTCCAATCCTGTGCCAAGGCTTGCTGATAAATTTCTTCTGTCCACGGTGCTTTAAACGTTACAAAACTAGCCTGACTAGGTAGAACTTGACAGTTATCTAACCCTTGCAAGAATAAGATCATTTCTTCTCGCAAATTCTGAATTACTCCCACTGTTTCTAAAACTTTGTCTGTATAATTCAATGCAACGGCTGCCATTTTCGCAGTCAAGTTTGACAAGCTGAATGGCGGAATGACCTTGTCCAATTCATAAATTAACTCTTCGCTTCCTACCGCAAAGCCAACTCGTAAACCTGCTAGACCGAAGGCCTTTGATAAAGTCCGTAAAACTAAAACATTGTCAAATTGTTGCAGACGACTGATGAAGCTTTCAACATTTGCAAATTCAATATACGCCTCATCTACAACGAGTAGCCCTTTAAAAGAAATAGCCAATTTCTCCAAATCTTCTAGCGAATAAGCTACTGAAGAAGGATTGTTAGGATTGGAAAGCATGATTATCTTCGCCTTCAACTCCTCTGCACGCGCCAACAGGCTCTCCACAGGCAAAACCAAGGTTCCATCTTTTTCAACCAGGTCAACGGCTTCAAACTGGCTACCATGCATGTGATTATAGGTTTCATACATGAAAAAGTCTGGATTAACAGTCAAAAAAGTATCATCTTTTTCCATAAAGGTGGACACAATCATGTGAATAAGGTGATCAGAGCCCACACCTACCGTCACTTGTTTGGGATTCACTCCAAGATAGGCCGCATATTTCTCAATCAGTTCGGAGTAAGTGTTATCACCGTAATAACTCAACTGGCTTACTTCCAAGCTCTCCAAGGTTTTTTGTGGCAAGAATGACCAGTCGATTATGCGATTTTCATTGTTACCTAGGTCAAATTTGGCAATTCTTCCTAATTTGTATGGCTTATAATCATCAAATACTTTGCGTTTCATCATTTCTCCTTCTAGCAAGAAAAACACAGTCTAATCAACTGTGTCTTCTGCTTTGATTTTTTCAAAAATTGCTAATTCTTCAGCTGTAAAATTGTAGTTTTCTAACAAGTCTGGACGACGTTGGTAGGTTTTGCGTAGACTTTCTTCCAAACGCCATTTACGAATATTTTCATGGTGACCGCTCATGAGAACATCTGGTACAACCATACCCCGATATTCATAGGGACGCGTGTATTGCGGATACTCCAATAGTCCAGATGAAAAACTATCATCCGTATGGCTTGCTTCCTTGCCAATAACCTCTGGAATCAGGCGAACAGTAGCATCAATCATGGTCATAGCTGCCAACTCCCCCCCTGTCAGAACATAGTCCCCAAGAGAAATTTCATCTGTCACCAAGGTCTTAATCCGCTCATCATAGCCCTCGTAATGACCACAGATAAAAATCAACTGGTCTTCCTTAGCTAATTCTTCAGCATAGGCTTGGTTAAACGTTTTACCAGCAGGATCCAGCAAGATAACACGTGGCTTGGTTTGTTCAATGCTATCCATGGTATCAAAAATTGGCTGGGCACGGAGTAGCATTCCTTGGCCACCACCGTATGGCTCATCGTCCACATGGCGAGCCTTTTCAGCTTTCTCTCGGAAATTGTGGTAGTTGATTTCCAACAAGCCCTTGTCTCGTGCCTTGCCCACGATAGAGTGTTCAAGTGGCGCAAACATCTCTGGGAAGAGGGTCAAAATATCAATTCTCATCGTCTAAGCCCTCGAGCAATTCCACATCGACACGATTATTTTGAATATCAATGTTCAAGACAACAGGTGGAATATATGGCAAGAGCAGGTCTTTCTTACCTTTTCGTTTCACCACCCAGACATCATTGGCACCTGGTTGCAAGATTTCCTTGATTTGTCCGATCAACTGGTCATTTTCATAGACATCCAAGCCGATAATTTCATGGTAATAAAATTCACCATCTTCAAGGTCTGTCAAATTTTCCTCGGCAATTTTCAAACTAAAGCCCTTGTACTTTTCAATATCATTGATATGGTACATGCCCTTAAACTTGATAATATCAAAGTTCTTAGCCTTACGGTGACTAGCAATTTCCACTTCCATGACAAACTGATCCTTGTCATCAAAAAGTGCAAGCTTTGCCCCTTTTTTAAAACGTTCTTCAGCAAAATCGGTCACAGACAAAACACGCATTTCCCCTTGTAGACCTTGCGTGTTAACAATCTTTCCTACGTTAAAATAATTCATAATTTCTCCATTTGATTTTCTATCCTTTTATTTTAACATGAGCAAGATATTTTCACAAGAGAGAAAAAGCCGGATGCCTCCGACTTTCATAGTTAATTTATTTCACGGACAAATGAGAATGAGCTATTTTGATCAAGCGCAAATTAAGAGCTATTCCGCAGACAAAAATCCCTGAAATAAGACCAATCCAATAGGCTTCTGGACCCATTTGGAAAAATCTTTCAAGCAAGAATGCGACGGGGAAAGTCATGGACCAATAGGCAACTAAACCAAGTACAAAGGGAACAGTCGTATCCTTGTAACCACGTAATATCCCCTGAATAGGTGCTGTAAAGGCATCTGCTAACTGGAACATGAGGGCAAAGCTAAGAAAATGCGAGGTCAGACGGATAAATTCTGCGTCATTACCATAAAGGTAGGCAACTTTGGAGCGGAAAAAATATAGGAAAGTGAGTGTTAAGCCTGCAAAACCAAGTGCCACCAGGCGTCCTAGACGGCTGTAGGCTTTCACATCTTGTGGTCGTTTAGCCCCTACTTCATAAGCAATGACAATAGCTAGGGCTGAAGAAACTGAGGCAGGAAAGGCATATAATAATGTCGCAAAGTTCATAGCTGACTGGTGGGCTGCTATAATCTGGGCTGAAAATTTTGCCATGTAGAGCCCTACTACTGCAAAAATTGCTACTTCTGCAAAGACTTGTAAACCGATGGGAAGCCCGATTTTCAATCCTTCTTTCAGTAAAGTCCCATCAATCGGACTCCACCGCCAAATCTGATAAGAAGCAATGGTCTTATTTTTGCACATGACAATGACGATTACTAGCAGTACCGCCCAGTAAGCTAAAGCAGTACCCAATCCAGCTCCAGCTCCGCCTAGGGCCGGTAGGCCTATTTTCCCATAAATTAAGAGATAGTTAAATAGACTGTTAAATGGGACAAGGAGCAACATGAGGTACATGGAGAGTCGGGTTAAGCCGAGGGCGTCGAAAAAAGAGCGACAGACACTAAAGAGCAAGAGAGGCAGGATGCCAATGGAAATAAAATAGAGGTACTGCCTACCAACTTGAAAAACAGATTCATCGAGTCCAAACTGAGCCAAGGCGGGAATGGCAAGCAGGTAGACCAAGAGCCAGAGAAGGACTGTCAGCCCAAGGGCTAGATAGACAAACTGATGAAATTCCTGTCGGATTTTTATCTTCTCTCCTTGTCCTAGATATTGAGCAATGATTGGAACAAGTGCAGATACGATACCCGTCAAAAATGAGAACAAGGGATTCCAAAGACTGGTCGCCATGGAAACACCTGCCAAATCCATAGTGCTGTACTGGCCTGTCATCATGGTATCGATAAAGGATGCGGAGTAATTAGCGAACTGATAAATTAAAATAGGTAAAAAAATCTTAATAAAAAGCCAGAGCTTTTCTTTGTTATTTCTTGTTTGGTACATACTTATTCTCTTTCAATTTTATATAAATATTGTAACAAGAAAAGGACCTGCATTGCAAGTCCTCTTTGACTAGATTGAGTCACCATTCCAGATAGAGTTTTTCACAATAACATAGTCCACATGCTTCAAGCTGGTAATGTCACGTCCACCTGCATAAGAAATAGATGACTGCAAATCTTGCTCCATTTCAATCAGAGTATCTTTCAAATGTCCCTTGGCTGGCAAGAGAATTTTCTTTCCTTCGACGTTTTTGTAAGCACCTTTTTGGTATTCAGAGGCGGACCCGTAGTATTCCTTAAACTGTTTGCCATCCACTTCTACCGTCTTACCTGGGCTTTCGATATGACCGGCAAAGAGGGAGCCTATCATGACCATACTTGCACCAAAGCGGATGGATTTGGCAATATCTCCGTGGGTACGAATTCCACCATCCGCAATAATTGGCTTACGAGCAGCTTTTGAACACCAACGAAGGGTAGCCAGCTGCCAACCGCCAGTACCAAAACCAGTCTTGACCTTGGTGATGCAGACCTTACCAGGACCAATACCAACTTTTGTCGCATCTGCACCAGCATTTTCTAGTTCACGAACTGCTTCTGGAGTACCGACATTTCCAGCAATAACAAAAGTCTCAGGCAATTCTTTCTTGATATGTTGAATCATCTTGATAACACTTTCTGCATGGCCATGAGCAATATCGATGGTGATAAACTCAGGGGTATCAGCTTTCAAGCTAGTCACAAACTCATATTCATATTCTTTTACGCCAACAGAGATGGAAGCAATCAAACCTTGCTCGTGCATGCGTTTGATAAATGGAATACGACCAGCTTCATCGAAACGATGCATGATATAGAAATACCCTTCTTTGGCAAGCATTTCTGCCACATCTTCATCAATAATAGTCTGCATATTAGCTGGAACAACTGGTAATTTAAAGCTATATTTCCCAAGAGTCACTGTTGTATCTGCCTCGGAACGGCTATTGATGATACATTTATTTGGAATGAGCTGAATATCTTCGTAGTCAAAAACTGGAGTTTCGTTGAACATGCTTCTACCTCTTTTTCTTAACATTGGAACAGAAAAACGGTTTGTTTTTCGTATTTTTTCCTTATTACAAGATATAGTATAGCTTGTCGTTTGTGTTTTGTCAATAAAAAAGAAACCTATCTAGACAATATTCGGATATGTCACTTTTTCGACTTGTTTATAAAACATAACATTCGTATAATTCTTTTCTGAGTTACTATTCTTATAAAATTTAAAAAAATGTTCAGAATTTACTCAAACAATTTTACATAAAAACTAAAAAAATCTTCAAAAACAGAAGATTTTTTTAGTCAAATTCATATAATTGTGGGAATTTTTCACATTCAGGGTTCTTAGGATGGCAAACCTCACGACCAAAATAAATCATAGCTTGATGAGCAGGGAGCCAGAGTTCAGGAGGTAAGACTTCCATGACTCGTTTCTCTGTTTCCAGGGGTGTAGCCGATTTTTTGACAATATCGTGGTGTTTACAAATCCGTCCCACGTGGGTATCAACTGCAAAGGCTGGGATTCCGAAACCGACACTTAAGACAACATTGGCCGTTTTTCTTCCCACTCCTGCCAGAGCTTCTAATTCCTCACGAGTCTGCGGAACAATGCCATTATGCCGTTCCATCAACTGCTGGGCACAGTCTTTTAAAAACTTTGCCTTGTTTCGGTACAAACCCAAACGAGAAATATAAGGCTCAATATCCTTTACTTCTGCTGCTGCCATGGCTTGGGGCGTAGGGAAAGCTGCGAACAAACCAGGTGTTGCCTTATTCACCGCAGCGTCTGTAGTTTGAGCAGATAAGAGCACTGCACATACCAACTCAAAGTGATTTCGAAAGTCCAAACTAGGCTTAGCATCAGGATATAGAGCGATGATTTCTTCAATAACTTTTCTTGCACGTTTTTTTGATAATACCATGAATTCATTATAGCATGAAAACTTGGATTTATCTAAAATCTGGATTGTCATAAACCTCATTCCTCGTGATATAATAAGAAGAAAAGGGGGAATAAGTATGGACTTACAAGAACTCTGTAGAAAGGTTATTCAAGCACGACCACGCAATAGCCATAAGGGGAGCTATGGTCGAGTCTTGCTGATTGGTGGACTGTATCCTTATGGTGGAGCGATTATCATGGCCGCACTAGCAACCGTCAACAGTGGAGCAGGTTTGGTAACTGTTGCTACTGAAAAAGACAACATACCAGCCTTACATAGTCATCTGCCTGAAGCCATGGCATTTTCATTTGACGATCAAGCCTTGCTGATAAGTAGCTTAGAAAATGCTGACTTGGTATTGATTGGTCCAGGTTTAGGGGAAAATAGCAGAGCTGAACAGTTATTGGACTTTGTTTTTGAACATTTATCTGACCAGCAGATTTTAGTTCTTGACGGCTCAGCCCTTACCTTAGTCGCAAAGCAAAACAGGAAGAACTTCCCGTGTAAACAAGTCATCCTGACGCCCCACCAGAAAGAATGGGAACGGTTATCAGCCATTCCGGTTGCTGACCAAACAAGCCAAAGAAATCTTGAAGTCTTGCAATCTTTTCAAGAAAATACAATCCTTGTAGCTAAAAGTTCTGCTACTCAAATCCTAAAAACCCAGCCAAACCAAGTCACTCCAATAGGAGCTGGTGGTCCCTACCAAGCAACAGGAGGTATGGGAGATACTCTTGCAGGTATGATTGCAGGATTTGCTGTACAATTTCCCCATGTTCAACTATATGAAAGAATCCTTGTAGCAACCTACCTCCACTCCTATATTGCCGACCAACTGGCTCAAGATTATTATCTTGTAAAGCCAACTGATGTCTCAAGAAACATCCAAAAGATAATGCTTCAATTTCAAACACAAACAACCGCCTAATCAATGATTAAGCGGTTTTATTATTTAGTAAACTTGTGATAAAGCTAGTGTTGGTTATACTTCTTCCTTATGACGTCGTTTGCTTACTAACAAAGTCCCTAGCCCAATAATGACACCAAGAACAAGATAGTATCTCGTATCATTTTCTCCAGTATTTGGTAGTTGAGTCACCTGTTTTTCTTGATTAGGGCTAGATAGACTAGCTTGCAAAGTGACTGGACGAGGTAAAGTTGGTTGAGGGTTTGGCTTTTGACCTATCGGTACATACCCTGAATTCCCAGTATCTTTTACAGGAGGTGCCTGTACATCAACTTTTTCTGAGTCTATAGGTGGAGGCGTTACAGTGCCTTCATCTTTTTTGTCAGTGGCAGTATTTGCTGGCTCTTTGGCATCATTTGTTGAAGTAGCAACACCATCCAGTTCTGCCTGAGCGCTTGTCAGAAGGGCTAGAGCTTGATCGACACTTGCTTGGCTTGCAGATTCATCAGCTAGAATCGCTTTCGCTGCTTCAACTGCCTGGTCATAAGCTTGTTTCACGTTCTCAGATGCATTGAGATACTTAGCATCTGTCGCTTTTAATACGGAAGAAACGGATACTGCGCTACGAAGGGCTGAAATATCAGTCTTTTGACCATCTAAGTTGGCTTTCGCTGCTAACAAGTCAGCCAACGCTTGGTTGACAACTGCCTGTGTTACATTCTCTTGGTTCAATACAAGTTGTGCTGAACGAATAGCTGTATCATAGGCAATTTGTTTGGTATTTTCAGCATTGTAATAAATAAAGTTTGCCTGAGTCGGTGTGTAGTTTGATACTTCAGCAATTAGTTTTTCTTTATCGGTAGCCTGACCGTTTAGCTGTCCTCTCGCCGCCACAAGACTGGCAAGTGCTGAATCTACTTGTGCCTGATTGTGTTTGTTGGCATATACTGCATTGGCATCTTCTAATGCTTTAGCATAGGCAGTTTGAAGTTCTGGACTAGCATTGTAATAACGCGCTGTTTCTTCAAGTCCAGCAAGTTCAGCAATCTGTTCTTTCAAAGCAACTTTATTAATTAAGGTTAATTTCTTAACATTTGACTGGTTTGCAAGTACTGCTACGTCTAATTCTTCCAAAAATTCATAGCCTTCTGGGAGGGTTGGAAGGATAGTGTAGGTACCAACTGGTACAAATTTACCATAATCAGTCTTAGAATATTTAGCATTTGGTAGCTGAATAGTCTGGCCATCAGCGGTTACCAGTTGGATGGTTGAACCAGAAGGTAGTAATGCATCAATATCTACCAGCAAGTTTGCCTTATCTTTCAAAGTCACATAGAAATTCACCTCGGCAGTGCTATTTTCTTCCGAAATCGTCACGACTGCTTTTGTTTCACCTGCTAGGCTTGACCACTCTGTATCATATAGGAATAAATCAAAGGTGTAAGTACCAAATGGTAGCTTAAGAACGCTAGTATCGCCGGCATATCGTGGTAATTCTGCAACAATCTTGCCTGTTTCATCGGTGACTGAGTAAGAGAAAAGTATTGGTACAGGACTATTTGTATCTTTATCAAGAATATTGACAGTTACCAACCCTTTTTCATTGCCAATACTGATCAGATTCTCTACTTTTTCATAGCTGATGTTACCAGCATAATCCTCTACTGTGTAGTAGAATTTTGAAATATCTGCAAGATCAAGAGGCAATGTGAAGGAACCATCGTCATTTTGTGCCACAAATACCTTGTTATCAGAAACAGTTACATCACCATTTTCTAATAAGGAAGGAATAGTTGTCACACCGCTTGCATCTGCTACAAGATAGAATACTTGCTCGCGATATAGACCGGATTCTCCTTTTTCAATGGCTGGACGAGGGTTAAATGTAAAGTTTGTTTCATCATAGGTAGCTGTGGTGATAACTGGTGATTCTCTATCGATGATAACGTCGAAAATCATAGTTTGTACTGCTGCACCTGGAACTTCAGATAAGTAGGTCAAAACGTATTGATACTTACCATCTGCTAAAGCATTTCCGTCACTATCTGTTCCATTCCATTCAGTAGGATAAATAATGCTTGATTTTGGATTTTTAGGATCACCACTATAGAAGTTCTTATTGCCTGACTGTGGTTGACTTTCCCAAAGTGGATTTGTTCGCTCAGTATCATCTGCAGCATAGACGCTTGCGACTAAATCAGTATAATTTCTTAAGAAGACACCTTTGAAAGCGAGCGAATCTTGGTTGTCATCCCCATTTGGCGAGATAGCTAAATGAGGTTTACCAGACTCATCAAGCTCTAAAACAAAGTATCCTGCTTCATTTTTAAATGTACCAAGAGTCTTGATTGCAAAGTCAGATCGTTTGTCTGTAGAATAGATTAACTCCGTACTTCCTGTAACAAGACCTGTGTAGTGATGGCTGATGTCAACAGTATTTGGCTGTGCTGTAACAGGTTCAAAGTAGAAGCCCCCCTTACCATCGGCAATAAGATTGTAAATCGGCTCTTCCAGAACGGCTAGATTTTGGAATTCCCCTCGGAAACCAACGTATGGAATGCTGACAATATCACCGCCGTCGGCTACATCTGTAAATCGAACAAAACCTTCAAGATAGTAACCATTTTTCATCAATCCTGTCAATTCTTCTGCAAAGCTTGATGCATCGACATTAATTGTAACAGTTGTACTTGAATTGGCTTTCACAGTCACCTTACCGCCAGAAATCTCTGCTAATAGACGTGGAGCCAAGGTGAGCAATCCATTTTGGACAGTATCCGTTGTTAATTGCGTTGAGTAGTTTAAAGTCTTATCTTCGTTTGTAATGTTATGAAGTGTGACCGTAAAACTGAATGTATCCTCAACATTTCCCAAGGTAATGCTGCCATAACCGTCTTCGCCAGTCAAATATAAACCTGTAGAAATAGCTGCTGCAGTATCGATGATACCTGCACCTTGTTGGCGTGGGGAAGTGTAGGCTGTTGTTTCTTTGTTCACATGTGCTTTAGCAGTAGACATAAGCAAGTGTTTTACTAAGGCTTCGATTTCTTGAGGGGACTTAGTAGGGTAAGTTGCCTGTAAATACTGTTTTACTAGTACGGCTGCTCCTGCCACGTGTGGAGAAGCCATACTTGTTCCTTGCATGTTGGCATAGTCATTATCATTGATGGCTGCATAAATAGCACCACCTGGAGCAGCTAAGTCTGGTTTTAGCTCACCATCTGCTGATAGACCCCAACTTGAAAAATCTGAAAGAAGACCTGATTCTGGGTTAGGGCGAATATCCGTTTCGTTATTGAACGCAATCTTATATGAGTTAGCTGCCAAAGCCTCACCAAATTCCAATGGAATGAAGACAGATGGAATTGCAATAGCTGTATCATCAAGTTGCATGCTTACATTGGCTTCACCTGGACGACTATTGAAAATGACCACTCCTACTGCACCTGCAGCTGTTGCATTGGCTATTTTTTCTGAGAAGGTAATCGTTCCACGTTTGATGAGTGCAAGTTTTCCAGTCAAATCTAGACCATCAAAATCCGAAGCTTGACCGATTCCCGCATAGACATATTCATATTCTTTCCCGATTTCAAATGGTACAGGACTTTTCTCTGGATTATCAAACGAACTCTTACCGTAATTCAAGTCAGCATTGTTTTCTAAGCCAATGATAGTAATTACTTTACTACCAACCGTTGTGTTATTGTAAGAAGCGACAGAAATTGCATCGCGAGCTGTTGAAGGAGCACCGACCAAGCCATAATCTGGATAATCGGCTGACGGATTAGAATGACCTGAACCAAATGTTCCATCATTACCAGCTGCAATAACAACAGAAACCCCTGCACGACGAGCAGCCTCGATTGCTGCAGTCACATTTTCATTCATGTTAACAACAGAGCCGTTAGCTCCTCCCAGACTGAGGTTGATGCTATCTGCACCTAATTTTACAGCATCTTCAATCGCCTTTACGTACAATGCTGCGCCTGTTGTAGCTTTGAGGTCTGAGAATACACGCATAAACATGACTTGCGCTTCAGGAGCTACACCATACATTAATTGTCCAGCGACTGGTTGTGTCGGATTTCCTGTGGCAATACTTGTTACGTGCATACCGTGTGAACGTTTGTCTTCTTCTTTCAAGACAGTATTCACATCAACATAGTTATAACCAAATACAACCTTATCGTTAAACCATTCACCGTAGGTAATTCCTGCAGCTTCTTTAGCTGCTTCTATCTCTTTTTCTGATTTATATTTTGCAGTTGAGAGGTCTGAAATATGCAATACATCGTGGTCAACATCAAGACCGGAATCTATGATTGCAACTACTGTTCCTTCGCCCTTGTAACCACTATCCCAAACTTTAGGTACTGTAATGATCGTATTACTATCAATGTTTTGTGGTTTCGCTTCTTCCTGATTCGTAATAGCAGTAGTCTCATCTGCTACGGAAAGCTTCTCCTCTTCTTCTACTTTTTTCTCTGAAATAGCTGGAGTTTCTACAGCTGGTTGAGTTGTCTCTACTTCTGTATTTGTGATGTTTTCAAGAGCTTCTGAGCCAGGTGTTTCCTCTTTATTATCTGTAGTGGTTACATCCGTTGGGGTAGCCTCCACAGAAGTGTCAACTAACTCCTCGACTACGGGACTTTCTGAGGCTGATTCGCTGACGATTGCGTCAGGAACAGTTGCTTCCACCTTAGTCTCTACAAGGCTTGTCAATTCATCTGCAGCTACCGATGGTGCACCTGCAAACAAAAAAACTGCACCCAAAAGAACAGACACAGTTCCAATTTTATACTTCCGAAGTGAGAAAGTTTCTTTCTTTTTCATAACTTTTCCTCCTAGTTTTTCTCCTTCATTATTGGCAAAACCAATAAATATATTAAAACATAAAACTATCGGCATTGCAAGTATATTCTGAAAATTCAGTTATTTTTTCAAACTATAAGTAGCTATCAATAATATCTATAACCATAGATACAGATAATGCACACTAAAAAGGGAGTGAGCAAGACATTCATGATGGCTCCATCCTTACTCACAGAATAATGAAAATGAGCATAAAGCCCTCACTAAGATTATTTACCTAGTGAGGGCCTTGCGGTTGGTGCATTATTGATGTTAATTATGATGACAAAACTGCTCCACCCTACTGATAAGAACCACAATATGCACTCAAGAATATGACTAAAATTCAGTAGATAGGCTCTCTAATTTTAAGGAAGGAATTGTCATAGATAATCATGTGTAAATCAAGTCGATATTGTCGTTTGTATTCCCCTTAACTTGTCCAAAGTGTTACTTAGCTACATTGGTGACCTGTCTGGCATGCTCTATGTGATGACTTCGAGTTGATACTGGCTCAACCAGCCCATATGAAGGCTATCCCAGGTCAGAAAACCGACAAGAAGGATGCTCACTGGATTGCTAAATTAACACGGATTGGTCTGCTGCCTCGGAGTTTCGTTCCCGATGAAATTATTCCTGAATTGAGAAAGTTGACCGGACAACGAAAACAGTATAATATTGGGACTTTTCTACCTCATCTCTTTGTTAAGACAATCTAAAAAAATGCTAATCTCCCCCAAATATCCTACGAACGGCATGAATTTGAGAGATTGGAACTGCAACGAGCAAGGAATCACCCATAGAAAGTTGGCTATTTCCTTTCACAATCCTTGACTTACCATGATGAATTTGACTAGTGATTAAGCATGAATCCGGCAAACGTAACTCGCTAACAAATCTTCTGTCCAATGTTTCGTTGACAACAACCTCTATTAAGGTCATATGTTCTTGCTGTTCTACTTCTTCTGGCAGAATTTTTTCCAACATTGCTTCATAGACTGGCGCGCCACCTAAAAGATCCATCATCACATAGGAACTCAAAGCTACCAACCCGATGACCATCAATTGATTCAAACTTCCTACCATTTCAGTGACTAAAATAATAGCAGTTAGAGGTGCTTTGGAAATCGCTGCGAAAAAGCCTGCCATACCCAATACGATAAACAATAGCATCTGCTCCTGACTGATGAAACCAATATCAAGGAAGAATCGTGCGACAAAAAGCCCAAGGAGACTTCCTAAGGTCAATATGGGCAAAAAGATGCCCCCTGGTAGACCAGAACCATAGGAAATCATGCTCCAGACAAATCGTATTAAAATCAGGATTGCCAATGTCAGTAGTCCTTGTTCCAAATATGGAAGCTCTAAAATCAAATGATGCCCGCCACCCAACAGATTAGGGAAAAAATAACCAATCGGTATAATGAACAAAAAGGCAAATACACTGTAGTATGGAACTGGGAGAGGAATGATTTTTGAGAGGAGGGTATAGAAACCTTGTATATTGAGGATAACAACTTCATACACATATCCAGCAAGTCCAAGGAAAACTCCAAGTAAGATATAGATCCAATATTGGTCAAGAGATAATAGCTGCAAATCCTCTGGCATGTGCAAAACAGGTGTCAATCCAAAAACATGTAAGGAAATAAAGTTCGCAGTGATACTAGCTGCTAAGGCTGAGACCCAAACCAGACGCGAAAACTGATGATAGACTTCCTCTACAACAAATAAAAGACCTGCTATTGGTGCATTGAAAGCTGCTGCCAAACCTGCCGCAGCGCCACTAGCAATCAAACTCCTTCTTTCCATTTCACTGGATTTAAGAAGAACTGATATACCTTTAGCCGTTACAGCTCCTAATTGAATACTGGGACCTTCACGACCCAGCATTAGACCTGATGCAATGGATAAAACACCGCCGATAAATTTTCTCCAAAGGACTGACCACCAGTTTAAATCCATAATTCCTTTTAGTTCTGCCTCCACCTGTGGTATACCAGAACCTTTTGCATTTGGCTCGTCTTTGATCAACTTGCCAACAAGTAAAGCTATGACCAGATAAAACCCTCCAATAAGAAGTAAATAGATTGCATTATCTGTTGCCAGAGAATAGAGGTGTGTAAAGACAGAAAATAGTTTTTCAATGGCTAAGCGAAATGCAACGACCACTAACCCAGCGACAATGCCAACTAAACTACCACGCAGAACCGAATAGAGGATTGATTGAGAAATAAAACTAACTTCTTTCCGGTGATTTTCCATTGGTATTTCCCTTCCTTTCTATAGTATGTATAACCAAAAAATAGGAGCAATAAGTACTTAGTAAAGAACCTCACTCCCATTCTTTTATTTATATTGCTACCTGTCCAATCAGACTATTTCCGATACATCTTGAATTGGAGATAGAGGTCATTATACATTCCAAGTATCTCTGGTCCAAGATTATCATAAACTTCCATCTTCTTCATCGTTTCCTCTGAAGGATAGAAAGATTCGTCGTTCTGAGTTTCTTCATCCAACATGGCCTTGGCTGCAGGAATTGGTGTTGAGTAGCCAACATATTCTGCATTTCGGAGTGCATTTTCAGGACGAAGCATAAAACTCATGAAGGCATAGGCACCATCAAGGTTCTTAGCTGTTTTGGGAATAACCATATTATCAAACCAAAGGTTTGAACCTTTTGATGGTACGACGTAACGTAGATTTTCATTGCCATCCAACATTTCACTGGCTTCTCCAGAGAAGGATACTGCGATAGCTGCCGCATCTTGTATCATGTAGCCCTTGATTTCGTCAGCTACGATAGCCTTAACATTTGGTGTCAAATTGTAAAGATGTTCAGCAGCTTCTTCAATCTCTGCAGGATTTTTAGAGTTCAAGCTGTAACCCAAAGATTGCAAGCCAAATCCCATGACCTCACGAACACCATCGATCAACATGATATTATCACGGTACTCCTCTGACCACAAATCTTCCCATTCATGAGGTGGGTTTTCAACCATGGTTTCATTGTAAACAATGCCCAAGGTCCCCCAGAAATATGGAATAGAATAATCATTATTCTTATCAAAGCTCAAGCCCATAAATTGCGGATCAATATTATCTAAACCTTCAATTTTGGATTTATCAAGTTTCACGAGCATATTTTCTTCTGTCATTTTGGAAATCATATACTCAGAAGGAACGGCTAGGTCGTAGGTAGTTCCACCCTGCTTGATTTTGGTGTACATGGATTCGTTGGAATCGAAGGTCTGGTAATCCACCTGAATACCTGTTTCAGCCGTAAATTCTTCCAGCAATTCTGGGTCAATATAATCTCCCCAGTTATAGATGACAAGTTTATCAGTTGTCCCTTGGGTTGAATCAGCTTCTAATTTTGAACTAATTCCCCATAAAACAAGAATAATAGCTACAATACCTACAAAAAATGAATACAATCGTTTCATTAGTTGGCCTCCTTTTCACGTGAGATGAAATAATAACCCACTACCAATAAGATAGAGAAAAGGAAAACAAGGGTTGATAGAGCATTGATTTCCAAAGAAATCCCTTGACGAGCCCGTGAGTAAATCTCTACAGATAGGTTTGAGTAACCGTTTCCCGTAACAAAGAATGTCACGGCAAAGTCATCCAAGGAATAGGTAAAGGCCATGAAGTAGCCTGCAATGATGGCTGGTGTTAGGTATGGCAACATGATTTCTTTCAGCATTTGTGGCTGAGTTGCACCCAAGTCATAAGCTGCTGAAATCATATCGGCATTCATTTCCTTCAAGCGTGGCAAAACCATCAATACTACGATTGGAATGGAAAAGGCAATGTGACTGAGCAATACTGAGACAAAGCCTAGCTGGAAACCAATCATGGTAAAGAGTATCAAGAAACTTGCCCCAATCATAACGTCTGGTGCCACCATCAAGATATTATTGACAGATAGCAAGGCATTTTGAAAACGAGGTTTTGCTTGATAGATATAGATGGCGCCGAAAGTTCCGATAACGGTCGCAATCAAAGAACTCAAAAAAGCTAATAGGAAGGTTTGAGCTAAGATGAGCATGAGACGGCTATCACTGAGCATGGAAGAAAAATGCTCCAAGGTAAAGCCTGTAAAGCCATTCATATCTCCGCCTTCATTAAAGGCATAAAAAATGAGATAAAAAATGGGCAAGTAAAGTAGGAGGAAGGCAACTGTTAAGTAGATATTTGCAAATTTCTTCATTATTTCTTCCTCTCTTTCGTCATCCACATAATCAAGAGCATGGCCAAAATCAAGACCAAACCAATTGTTGAACCCATTCCCCAGTTTTGTGTTGTGAGGAAATGTTGTTCGATAGCTGTTCCCAGTGTAATAACTCGGTTACCACCAATCAAACGGGTCAACATGAAGAGGCTCAAACTTGGAATGAAAACCGCCTGAACACCAGAACGGACCCCATTCATGGAAAGAGGAAAAATAACTTTTGTAAAGGTCTGCCAAGAAGTTGCCCCCAAATCACGACTAGCATTGATGAGATTTTTATCCAAATCATCTAGGGCATTAAAAATTGGCAAGATCATAAACGGAATCTCAATATAGGCTGCAACAGCAATGAAAGAGAAATCCGTGAAGAGAATTTGCTGAGCTCCTAGACCAATAAATTCTAGGAACTGATTGATAGAGCCGTGTTGTCCAAAAATACCGATAAAGGCATAGGCTTTCAGCAAAAGATTGACCCAGGTTGGTAAGATAATCAACATGAGCCAAAGCTGTTTATGCTTGAGCTTGGTCAAGAAATAGGCTGTTGGGTAGGAAACCAAAAGTGTGACCAGAGTAATAATACCTGCGTAAAAAATAGAGTTAAAACTCATTCGCAGATAGGTCATATTTGGCGAGTTAAAATAGGTCTGGTAGTTGGCCAAAGTGAAATTACCATGAATATCAAAGAAAGATTTGAAGATAATCAGGGCAACAGGTGCGAGTACAAAGAGAAAGACCCATAGGGCATAGGGAATTGCAAAAAGCCTAGAGGTTTTCTTCATTGCGTTCCTCCTCAATGGCGTTAATCAAACCATCTTCTACTTCTTCCACTTCAACATATTCTTCGATACGAGCATCGAATTCTTCCTCTGTTTCATTGAGACGCATGATATGAATATCTTCTGGCTCAAAGCTGAGTCCAATCACTTCTCCGACAATGGCCTTACGAGTTGAGTGAATCATCCACTCATTACCAAGGTCGTCATAGGCGATGATTTCGTAGTGAACACCACGGAAGAGCTGAGTATCCACTTTTACCTGCAATTTGCCTTCTTCAGGTAAGGTAATCTGCAAATCTTCTGGACGGATAACAACTTCAACTTCTTCGTTTGGTCGCATACCGCCATCGACAGCTTCAAAGCGTTTGCCGTTAAACTCAACCAAGTAGTCTTCTATCATGCGGCCTGGAAGGATATTGGATTCACCGATGAAGGTAGCAACAAAATGGTTGATTGGCTCGTCGTAAATGTCCACTGGCGTCCCAGACTGGACAATCTCACCTTCATTCATGACAAAAATCCAGTCACTCATGGCCAGAGCTTCTTCTTGGTCATGGGTAACGAAGACGAAGGTAATTCCTAGACGTTGTTGCAATTCACGCAGTTCGTACTGCATTTCTGTTCTTAGTTTCAAGTCCAGGGCAGAAAGTGGTTCATCTAGCAAGACGACGCGAGGCTGGTTGATAATCGCACGTGCAATAGCAACCCGCTGGCGTTGACCACCAGACAATTTCTGAATGGAACGATTTTCATAACCAGAAAGTCGGACCATTTGTAAGGCTTCTGTCACACGGCGTTCGATTTCAGCCTTATCAACCTTTCGTAATTTAAGAGGAAAAGCCACATTTTCAAAGACAGTCATATGTGGGAAAAGGGCATAGGACTGGAAAACAGTATGGACATCCCGTTTATTGGTCGGAACATCGTTTATCCGTTGACCGTCCAGATAAATATCACCTGAACTCGCATCCAATAGACCAGCAATAATGTTCAAAATCGTTGATTTACCTGAACCAGAAGCTCCTAAAAGGGTATAAAATTTCCCCTCTTCCAATTCAAAACTAATATCCTTTAATACAGTTGTTCCACTGTCTTCAAATACTTTTGAAACGTTCTTAAATTCAATAATTGGCTTTTTCAATTCTCATAAATTCCTTCTTTTTTGTAAGAGCCTGATGGCTAGAGTGTATCAGCAGGGTCGCCGATAATACGCACCTCTCTCTCCAGGGTAATTCCTGAAGATTTTTCAACGACTTCAATCACATGGGCAATCAAATTTTCATAGTCCAATGCCGTTCCATCAGCAACATTGACCATAAAGCCAGCGTGTTTTTCAGAAACTTCGACTCCACCGATTCGATAACCTTTTAAACCCGCATCCATAATCAACTGTCCTGCGAAGTGACCAAGTGGACGTTTGAAGACTGAACCACAAGATGGATATTCCAAAGGTTGCTTGAGCTCGCGTAAATGTGTCAAACGAGCCATTTCTTGTTGAATAACCGTATGATTTCCTGGCTTGAGGGCAAATTTTGCAGACAAAACAATCGCACCGTTTTCCTGCAAAATAGAAGAACGGTAGCCAAATCGTAACTCACGATTGTCCAATGTTTCGACATAACCTGCTGGAGTCAAAATCTGCGCTGAAACTAGAATGTGTGCTACTTCACCTCCGTAAGCACCTGCATTCATATAGACAGCACCACCAATGCTTCCCGGAATACCACAAGCAAATTCAAAACCTGATAAAGAATGGAAAAGTGCGACTTTTGTCGTTTCAATCAGATTGGCACCTGCTTCTGCTTCAATGGTGTATCCTGATACAGTAACGGAGTTAAGTTTATCCATACGGATAACAAAACCACGAATACCGCCATCGCGGACAATGATATTACTTGAATTTCCTAACACTTGCCATGGAATACCTTCGCGTTTAGCAAATTCTACTATACGAACAATCTCGTAACGATTCCGCGGAAAAGCTAGATAATCAACAGCTCCTCCTACTTTTGTATAGGTATATTCTTTTAAAGGCTCATCGAATCGAATATCGATGCCTTCTAATTCAAGTCTAATTTTATCTTTCATAACCTTCTCATTTCAATTTAAGATATACAGGATTTATTATACCAAAAATTACAGGAGAAAACGAATAAAATTCAACAAAGAATCATTCCCGTAGTTCGTATTTTATCCAATTTGTTACCGTCCAAAAGAGGATAGTGACGACTTTCCTTATCTCAC